>JBLUOL010000020.1:0-43193 GCA_048065775.1 Pseudomonas sp. GW6 | reverse complement strand
CCCGGACAGCGCCTCAAGGCGCGCCTGAGCGAGGGCGAGCTGGACGTGCGCGTCGAAGACAACCACATACAACCGGCGACCTTGTCGCTATTGGATTGACTGAACATGCCTGCCCTTGCCCGTTTATTCATCACCGAGAAGCTTCGCGGGCAGAGCCCGCTCCTACACAAGCTGTGCCTGTTCGTCCTGGCTCTGTGTCTGGCCCTGCCCGCCCACGCCGAAGGCTTTATCACCCGCCTGCTGAACAAGCCGGTACCGGGTGGCGTGGCGGTGATCGATCTGGGCAACCCGGCGCAGGCGCCCAAGGTGCGCTATCAGGGCAAGCCGGTGCTGACCGTGCATGAGGACAGCAAGCGCTGGATCGCCATCGTCGGCATTCCACTCAGCGTCAAACCGGGCACTCAGCAGATAGAGGTCGAGGGCGGCCAGAAGCTGAGTTTCCAGGTGGGTGCCAAGCACTACACCGAGCAGCGCATCACCATCAAGAACCAGCAGCAGGTCACCCCCAACGCCGCCAACCTCAAACGCATCGAACGCGAACTGGCCGAGCAGACCCGCGCCTACCAGCAGTTCAGCGCACGCCAGCCGAGTAACCTGATGTTCGACAGACCAGTCAACGGCCCGCTGTCCAGTCCGTTCGGCTTGCGTCGTTTCTTCAACGGCGAAGAGCGCAACCCGCACTCGGGTCTGGACTTCGCCGCCAACCGCGGCACACCGATCAAGGCGCCAGCCGCCGGCAAGGTGATCCTCATCGGTGACTACTTCTTCAATGGCAAGACAGTGTTCCTCGATCACGGCCAGGGGCTGATCAGCATGTTCTGCCACCTGTCCGAGATCGACGTGAAGCTTGGCGACGAAATCGCCCGAGGTGGCCATGTCGGCAAGGTCGGCGCCACCGGACGCGCCACCGGCCCTCACCTGCACTGGAACGTCAGCCTCAACGACGCTCGGGTCGACCCGGCGATCTTCATCGGCGCGTTCAAGCCCTGAAAATACATAGCCTGCAATAGCAGCCGTTTGGGTTAACCGAACATTTTTGCTAGGGTACGGCAGCTAAGATGGCCGGCTCTTAGAGCCTGTTCAAAGTCTGCTGCGCGTCGGCCCTGCTGCGTTAAAAACAGGCTCGGAATGCTCATTTACAGCTCGTAAACTGCGCTTCCTCGCCTGTTTTTGCCTTGCATGACTCTAGCTCGCGAGACTTTGAGCGGGCTCTTCGCGCCGGCCCTCCCTCCTGCCTGCTTCGGAGCCGGAAATGCCGAATGAGCTCAACACCTGGATGGACTGGCTGAACACTCAGCCAGAGCTGCTCACCCTCACCGCCACCCTCGCCCTGATCGTCGCCGCCTGGCTGTCTAACTGGGTGGTCAAACGCATCCTGGTCCGCGCCATCTACCGCCTGGTCGGCGCGACCGCCCTTGGCCGCCATGGTCAGATCAAGGAAAGCGGCATCATCAAGCGCCTGTCCAACATCGTGCCGGCGCTGGTGCTGTCCAGCGGCGTGGTTTTGGTGCCGGGCATGCCCGCTGCCGTGGTGGAAGTGACGCGCAACGTCTGCGGCGCCTTCGTGGTGCTGACTATCGCCATGGCCATTGGCGCGCTGCTGGATATCCTCAACACCCTCTACCAGCGTCGCCCCAACGCACACCTGAAGCCGATCAAGGGCTACCTGCAGGTAATCAAGATTGCCATCTTCGCCATCGCCGCGATCCTTATGGTGGCGGCGCTGATCGACCGCTCGCCGCTGATCCTGCTGTCCGGCCTCGGCGCCATGGCCGCCGTGCTGATGTTGATCTTCCAGGACACCCTGCTGTCGCTGGTGGCCAGCGTGCAGATTTCCTCCAGCGACATCATCCGCGTCGGTGACTGGGTGGAAATGCCCCAGCTGAACGCTGACGGCGACGTGATCGATATCGCCCTGCACACGGTCAAGGTGCAGAACTGGGACAAGACCATCACCACCATCCCGACCAAGCGCTTCATCACCGACCCGTTCAAGAACTGGCGCGGCATGCAGGAGTCGGGTGGGCGTCGGATCAAACGTGCGCTGTTTCTGGATCAGACCAGCGTACATTTCCTCAGCGACGAGGAGATCGCACGGCTGCGCCGCTTCATGCTTCTGGATGAGTACCTCGACCGCAAGGACCAGGAACTGCAGGAGTGGAACACCAAGCTGGCCGAGCACGGCAAGGAAGCGGTGAACACCCGGCGCATCACCAACATCGGCAGCTTCCGCGCGTACGTCGAGCACTACTTGCGGCACAACCCGAACATCCACCAGAACATGACCCTGCTGGTGCGCCAGCTCAGCCCGACTGCCGACGGCCTGCCGCTGGAAATCTACTGCTTCACCAACACCATCGCCTGGAATGCCTACGAAGGCATCCAGTCGGACATCTTCGACCACCTGCTGGCCATCCTCCCCGAGTTCGGCCTGCGCGTGTTCCAGCATCCGAGCGGTGCGGACATGCGCGAACTGCGGCCAGCCATCGTCGAACAGCACGGGGCGGCTCAATGAAACGCTAGTGGTGCGTCCCTGAACGACGTGTTACAGAGCCTTTGTCCCAAAATCGGTCGGAGCTTGCCATGATTACCCTGCATCACCTGAACAACTCGCGCTCGCAACGCATTCTCTGGATGCTCGAAGAGATTGGTATCGAGTACCAGATCAAGCACTACCAGCGCGACCCGCAGACCATGCTCGCCCCTGCCGAGCTGCGCCAGGTGCATCCTCTGGGCAAGTCGCCGCTGATCACCGACGGCGAGCTGACCCTTGCCGAATCCGGCGCCATCATCGAATACCTGGCCGAGCGCTATGGCGATTGGTTGCTGCCTGCCGCCGGTAGCGCGGAACGCTTGCGCTGCCGCTACTGGCTGCATTACGCCGAAGGTTCGGCGATGCCGCCACTGCTGCTCAAGCTGGTGTTCGACAAGCTGCGCAGCGCGCCAATGCCGTTCTTCATCAAGCCAATCGCCCGTGGCATCGCGAACAAGGTCAGCCAGGCGTTCATCTCGCCGCAGCTGAAGCTGCATTTCGACTACCTGGAGGGGCAACTGAGCGAGCACGACTGGTTCGCCGGTGATGCCTTCAGCGCTGCCGATATTCAGCTCAGTTTCCCGCTTGAAGCAGCTGCCGCCCGTGGCGTGCTCAACAACCACCCGCGCCTGAGCGATTTCCTGCAACGCATCCATGCCAGGCCAGCCTATCGCCGTGCCCTGGAAAAAGGCGGCGCCTACGACTACGCCGACTGAAGACGGATCATCGAGGGACGGGGGCGAGCCTGTGCACGCCCCCTAGAAACACGATTCGCCGAAAATATACCTTTCAAAGCAATAAAATCCGCCAGCAAACGCTATCCAGCAATAAATCGGCGTTTTTTAAGCAAGCATTGCCATATCCACCTGCTATGGATAGGGTGCCCACATGAAAAACATCTTTCTCGTCCGCCAGCTCGCATGCCTGCGACTGGTCAGCCCGCGACTGCGAAGCCCCGCCTGAAACCCGGTTTCATGGCCGCCCGGCCTCGAGTTCGACTCCCATTTCGCAGGACCCTCTCATGACCATGCTCAAAGACCCGTCGAAGAAATACCGTCCGTTCACCCAGATCCAGATTCCGGACCGCACCTGGCCGGACAAAATCATCGACAAGGCGCCGATCTGGTTGTCCACCGATTTGCGCGACGGTAACCAGTCGCTGATCGAGCCGATGGATGCCGAGAAGAAGATGCGCTTCTTCAAATGCCTGGTCGCAGTGGGCCTGAAGGAAATCGAAGTGGGCTTCCCATCCGCCTCGCAGACCGACTTCGACTTCGTCCGCGAGCTGATCGAAGGCGGCCACATCCCCGACGACGTCACCATCCAGGTGCTGACCCAGGCCCGTGACGACCTTATCGAGCGCACCTTCGAGTCGCTCAAAGGCGCCAAGAAGGCCATCGTCCACTACTACAACGCCTGCGCGCCGAGCTTCCGCAAGATTGTCTTCAACCAGGACAAGGCTGGCGTCAAAGCCATCGCTGTGGCCGCTGGCACTACCATCAAACGCCTGGCCGATGCCGCGCCGGAAACCCAATGGGGCTTCGAGTACTCGCCGGAAGTGTTCAGCAGCACCGAGATCGATTTTGCCGTCGAGGTGTGCAACGCGGTGATCGGTGTGTTCCAGCCGACCCCGGCTAACAAGCTGATCCTCAATCTGCCCGCCACCATCGAGTGCGCCACGCCGAACAACTACGCCGACCAGATCGAGTGGTTCGGTCGTCACGTCGACCGCCGCGACAGCGTGCTGATCAGCGTGCACACCCACAATGACCGTGGCACCGGCGTCGCAGCCTCGGAACTGGCCGTCATGGCTGGCGCCGACCGCGTCGAAGGTTGCCTGTTCGGTAACGGCGAGCGCACCGGCAACGTCTGCCTGGTGACCCTGGCGCTGAACCTCTACACCCAGGGCGTCGACCCACAGTTGGACTTCTCCGACATCGACGCCGTGCGCAAGGTGGTCGAGGACTGCAACCAGATTCCGGTGCACCCGCGCCACCCGTACGTCGGCGATCTGGTGCACACCGCCTTCTCCGGCTCGCACCAGGACGCCATCCGCAAGGGCTTCGCCCAGCAGAAGCAAGATGCTCTCTGGGAAGTGCCCTACCTGCCGATCGACCCGGCCGATATCGGCCGCGACTACGAGGCGGTGATCCGCGTGAACAGCCAGTCGGGCAAGGGCGGCATCACCTTCCTGCTCGAGCAGGAATACGGCATCAGCCTGCCGCGGCGCATGCAGATCGAGTTCAGCCAGGTAGTGCAGCGTGAAACCGATCGCCTCGGCCTGGAAATGACTGCCGCGCAGATCCATCAGTTGCTCGAAACCGAATACCTGCAAGCGCGCAGCCCCTACACCCTGAAAGGCCATCGTCTGCAGGAAGAAAACGGCACCAGCGCGGTGGATATCGAGGTTATCGAAGGCGCTGAAAAACACCACTGGCGCGGTATTGGCAAGGGCCCACTGGAAGCCCTGGCCGCAGCCCTGCCCGTCGCTGTGGAAGTCATGGACTACAGCGAGCATGCTATCGGCGCCGGCACCAATGCCAAGGCGGCTGCCTACATCGAGCTACGCGTCAACGGCGGTCGCGCCCTGCACGGCATCGGCATCGACGAGAACCTGACCACCGCGAGCTTCCGCGCCCTGTTCAGCGCGCTGAACCGCGCCCTGAGCCAGGCCGAGTCGCAAGCGGCCTGATCTCCTTAAGCGCCACTCACAAAAAACGCCGGGCAATGCCCGGCGTTTTTGTATGCGCAGCCCGGATGAAAACCGGGAAGGTTATCGCAAACATCAGTAGTGTTTCGGGCATCCTGTAGGAGCGGCGCCCCGCCGCGAACACCGGCGGCGTGGGCTCGAAAGGCTTCGCCCCGAGGCGGGGCTCCTACGAAAAATCGCTTTGCAGATACTTGCGTCCGTAGCCCGGATGAAATCCGGGAACACGACTCTCAGATATCAAAAATCATCAGCACCGCAAGCATCAGCGCGGCCAGGCCGAGGGTGAACATCAGACCGATACCCGCCGCCCGCCAGTTGGACAGAACTGCACCACCGGCCTCGGCATGCTGCTTGAGATCGGCTTCCATGAGGCTCTTGGCAAACATGATCATCGCCATCAACTGTGCGATGGCGAACGGCATGGCGGGCACCTCCTCCGGCAAGACGAAAGCCAGGACCAAGGTAACCACCAGCAGGAAGACGGAAATGCCCCAGACCATCGCCACTCGATCCGCCTTGCCGAGCAGCTGCAGGTTATGCGCCAGCAGCCAGGCGCCAGCCAGCGGCGTGCCGATGAAGGTCGCCAGGCCAACACCCGCGACGCTGTAGAGCGGCGACTGATTGGTGGTGGCCTGCTGCAGGTCGGCCTGCGGAGGCTGGAAGGGATTGCTCTGCTGTACGTCCATGTTCATGTAGCTCCTAATCAGTTCAAGGTGAAGGCATCGCCGTCCAGGTGTGCGGGGAAGCGCTCGCGGTAGGCAGCCAGTGCCTCGCTCGACAGCCGGGCGCGGAACACACCATCACCATCGCCAGCCGCCAGCAGAGTCTCGCCCTGGAAGTCCAGTACCTGAGAATCGCCAGTATATCCGTGGCCCCTGCCGTCCTCGCCGACGCGGTTCACAGCCGCGACATAGCACAGGTTCTCGATGGCTCGCGCTGGCAGCAGGCGGTTCCAGTGCTGGCGACGCGCCCCCGGCCAGTTGGCGGTATACAGTAGTAGATCGGTGCCACCCGCATCGCGACTCCAGACCGGGAAGCGCAGGTCGTAGCAAATCAGCGGGCGCACGCGCCAGCCCTTGAGCTCCAGCACGACCTGCTCGCTACCGGCGCTGTAATGCTTGTGCTCACCGGCCATGCGAAACAGGTGGCGCTTGTCGTAATGCGCCAGCGAGCCGTTCGGGCCTGCCCAGAGCAGGCGATTGCGGTAGCTGCCGTCGGCCGCCTGGATGATCAGGCTGCCGCAGATCACCGCATCGATACGCTGCGCCTGCTCGCGCAGCCAGACGCTGCTGGGGCCATCCTCGGGCTCGGCCAGCTCGGCTGATGCCATGGAAAAACCTGTGCTGAACATCTCCGGCAGGATCACCAGATCAGCGCCGCGCGCCTGCGCCAGCAGTGCCTGAAAGTGTTCACGGTTGGCCGCCGGATCATGCCAGGCCAGGGTGGTCTGGATCAGAGCCAGGTCGAGATCGGGTTTGTCGCTCATTGGGGCACCTCGTTCGCCGTAGGGCGGGTGAAACCCGCCAACTCCTTACAGGCGGGTTACACCCGCCCTACCCTCACACCGCACTAAGCTTCTCGGCGGCCTGGCGCAGGGTTTCTTCACGCTTGGCGAAGCAGAAGCGCACCAGGCGCATATCCTCGGGCGCCGACTGGTAGAACACCGACACCGGGATCGCCGCCACGCCGTGCTCACGCGTCAGCCACTCGGCCATGGCCACGTCGTCCAGATCGGGGCGAATGGCCGAATAGTCGGCCAACTGGAAATAGGTCCCCGGAGCGCGGGTGAAGGTGAAGCGCGAGCCAGCCAGCAGGTCGCAGAACAGGTCGCGCTTGGCCTGATAGAAAGCCGGTAGCTCCTCGACATGCTCGGGGCAGGCCGCCATGAAGTCAGCCAGTGCGAACTGTAGTGGTGTCACGCCACAGAAATTGACGTATTGATGAATCTTGCGCAGCTCGGCGGTCAATGCCGACGGCGCCACCACGTAGCCAGTCTTCCAGCCAGTCACGTGATAAGTCTTACCGAAGGAGCTGACCACGAAGGCGCGCTGATACAGCTCGTCGTGGGCCAGCACGCTGGCATGGCGGGCGCCGTCATAGATCAGATGCTCGTAGACCTCGTCGCTGATCACATGGATATCGCGGCCACGAATCAGCTCCGCCAGCTTGTCCAGGTCGGCACGGGTCAGCAGCGCACCACTGGGGTTGTGCGGCGAGTTGAGGAAGATCAGCCGGGTGCGCGGGCTGATGGCATCACTCAGGCGCTGCCAGTCCACGGCGAAATCCGGCAGTGCCAGCGGCACATGCACGCAACGACCGCCGGCCAGCTCCACCGACGGCTCGTAGCTGTCGTAACAAGGGTCGAGGACGATGGCTTCATCACCCGGACGGATCAGCGCCTGTACCGCGCAAAAGATCGCCTCGGTAGCGCCAGGGGTAATGGTGATCTCGCTGTCAGCATCGCGCTGCACGCCATAGCTGCGGGCGATCTTCGCCGCCACCTGCTGACGCAGACTAGGCAGCCCGGTCATCGGCGAATACTGGTTGCGCCCTTCCATGACATGGCGCGCCACGGCTTCGCGCAGCGCCTGCGGCCCATCGAAATCAGGGAAGCCCTGGGACAGATTGATCGCGCCAGTCTCCAGAGCGAGCTGGGACATCCGCGTGAAGATGGTGGTGCCGACGTTGGGCAGTTTGCTGACGAGCATCGCGACTTCCTACGAAGAACTAGGCAAGCCGCGAGGATAGCCGAAGGGCGCCATACGCGGCACCCGCAGTGCTTATGAAAAAGAGCTGGAAGCTTATGCCGTGCACGCCGAGCGATCCCCGGCGTGCACGCTTCTGCAGAGCTTACTTGCGCTTGTCCTTGCGCTTCTTCTCGGCCTTCTTGTGGTGGCTCATCAGACGGCGCTTCTTGTTCACCTGGCGGTCGGTGAGCTTGTTCTTGTTGCCCTCGTAGGGGTTCTCACCGCCCTTGTACTCGATGCGGATCGGCGTACCGACCAGTTTCAGCACACGGCGGAAGGTGTTTTCCAGGTAACGGGAGTAGGCACGCGGCACCGCGTCGACCTGGTTACCGTGAATCACGATCAGCGGCGGGTTGGCACCGCCCAGGTGGGCATAGCGCAGCTTGATGCGGCGACCATTGACCAGAGGCGGCGCGTGGTCGCTGACGGCGTCTTCGAGAATCTGCGTCAGGCGGCTGGTCGGCCAGCGGGTGATGGCCGACTTAAAGGAAGCCTGCACCGACTTGTACAGATGGCCCACGCCGGTGCCGTGCAGGGCGGAGATGAAGTGGATATCGGCGAAGTCGACGAAGAACAGCCGGCGCTCCAGCTCGGTCTTCACGTAATCCTTCTGGCCCTGGTCCATGCCGTCCCACTTGTTCAGGGCGATGACCAGGGCGCGGCCGCTTTCCAGCACGAAGCCGAGCAGGTTGAGGTCGTGATCGACCACGCCTTCGCGGGCGTCCATGACGAACACCACGACGTTGGAGTCCTGAATGGCCTGCAGCGTCTTGACCACGGAGAACTTCTCCACGGCCTCGAAGATCTTGCCGCGACGGCGCACGCCGGCGGTGTCGATCAGGGTGTACTTCTCGTCGTCACGCTCGAACGGGATGTAGATGCTGTCGCGCGTGGTGCCGGCCTGGTCATAGACGATGACTCGCTCTTCGCCGAGCATACGGTTGACCAGCGTCGACTTGCCCACGTTGGGGCGGCCGATGATGGCCAGCTTGATGCCATCCTTCTCGCTCGGGCCGGGAATGCGCTTGGCCTCCTGGCCTTCCAGCACTTCTTCCTCTTCTTCGGCGCCCTCTTCCGACTCACCAGCGTCCTTGGGGAAAGCGCCGAGAACCACTTCGAGCATCTGGGTGATGCCACGACCATGGGCACCGGCAATCGCCAGTGGCTCGCCCAGGCCCATGGGGCTGAACTCGGCGCGAGCCAGGTCGACGTCGAGGTTGTCGACCTTGTTCACCACCAGGAAGCTCTGCTTGTTACGACGGCGCAGGTGCTCGCCGATCATCTGGTCGGAGGCGGTCATGCCGGCGCGCGCGTCCACCAGGAACAGCACGGCGTCGGCCTCTTCGATAGCCTGCAGCGACTGCTCGGCCATCTTCGCGTCGATGCCTTCTTCGTCACCGGAAATACCACCGGTGTCGATCACGATGTAGGTGCGCCCCTGCCACTTCGCCTCGCCATACTGGCGGTCGCGGGTCAGACCGGACAGGTCGCCGACGATGGCGTCGCGGCTGCGGGTCAGGCGGTTGAAGAGTGTGGACTTGCCGACGTTCGGCCGGCCCACCAGGGCAATTACGGGAACCATCAGGCTCTCCACTTGAGTTAATTCAGAAAATGCAAAGGCCGCTGCACGGGCAGCGGCCGGAATCTGTTGCGCTGCTGCATCCAAGACTCAGGTCTGGATGCAGCATAGTCGGTTCATTTGATGGTCAGCGCCACCAACTTGCCGCTGTTGCCGTAGACGTACAGCCAATCCCCGACCACCAACGGCTGGGCACGCAGGCCATCGCTGTCGATACGGGTACGGCCGACGAAACGACCATCGACCTGGCTCAGCAGATGCAGATAGCCTTCCACATCGCCCACGGCCACGTAACTGGAGAACACTTGCGGTGCCGACAACTGACGGCGTGCCAGGGAGTCGTTGCTCCACAGAGCCGAAGCACTACGCTCGTCGATACCTTCGACAGTGCCACTGGCATGGCTGACGTATACGTTACCGAAGCCCTGAGCGACGCCTACCGAACTGGATGCCTCGCGTTGCCACAGCACGCGACCGGACTCCAGATCCATGGCAGCGACACGGCCCTGATAGCTCACCGCGTAGACGGTGCCGCCGGACAACAGCAGGCCGCCGTCGATATCCACCACGCGCTCCAGTTCGGAACGACCTTGCGGTACGGCAACGCGCTGTTCCCAGACCGGCAGGCCGCGCTGGGCGTCGACCGCGACCACCTTGCCGCTGGACAGGCCAGCGACCACCAGACGGTTGGTCACCAGCGGAGCGCCAGTGCCGCGCAGGGTCAGTACGGCCGGGGTGTTCTCGACGATCCAGCGCTGGCTACCGGTGCTGACATCGAAGGCGATCAGGCGATCGTCCTGGGTCTGCACCACGACGATATCGCCATTGGTCGCTGGTGCAGCCAGCACTTCGCTGGTCACGCGCGAGCGCCACTGTTCTTCACCGTCGCTGGAGTCGAGCGCGATCACTTCGCCCTTGAGCGTACCTACCAGCACCTGACCGTAGCCGACACCAATGGCGCCGGAAACCGGGATTTCGAGTTTCTTGCGCCAGATGACCTTGCCGCTGGTGCGGTCCATGGCCATGACCAGGCCTTCGACGTCGGCGGCGTAGATCACCTCGCCATCGATGGCCGGTACCAGCATGTTGAAGGTTTCGCCCTGACCGTCACCGACAGAACGGCTCCATTCGGTGCGCAACTCGACTTCTTCGTCGAATTTGGTCAGCTCGGCGGGCGGCAGTTCCTTCTTGCTATTGCTGCTGCAACCCACGGCCAGAACGGCCAGAGCCAGCAGTGCGGCATTCTTCCAACGCATCACGTCACGCATCCCCTTTTGCCAGGTCGTCCAGCTTCATCTGCAGACCGCCAACAGCGGCGTCTTCGGCCAGCGCATCCTTGGCCTTCTGATAGGCGGCGTGCGCGTCATCGCTGCGCCCCAGTTGTACCAGCAGGTCGCCCTTGAGTTCTTCACGGCTGGCGAGGAAAGCTTCCTCGACCTTGGCATCGAGCAGCTTCAGTGCATCATCAGCCTTGTCCTGCGCGGCCAGCACACGGGCCAGGCGCTGACGTGCCAGCTCACTGAGCGTGGCGTCGGCAGGCTTGTCGAGCACGCGCTGCAGCGCCGCAGCGGCATCGTCGAGGCGGTCTGCCTCGACGGCGACCTTGGCGACGAACAGGCTGCCGTACTGGGCGTAGTGGCTACCGCCAAACTCGCTGTCGAGCTTGCCGGCCAGTTCGGCAACCTTCGCGGCGTCGGGCTTGCCGGCCGGGTCCAGTGCGGTTTCCAGCAGTTGCTGATAGATCACCGAGGCGCTCTGCGCCTGATTGACCTGATACTTCTGCCAACCCTGCCAGCCGAATACGGCTACCAGCGCCAGTACGCCGCCGGCCAACAAAGGCTTGCCGTTGCGATCCCACCAGTCCTTGAGTTGCGCGATCTGTTCGTCTTCGGTCTGCATGTATAACCCCGTACTCCTAATCGAGAGCCTGCTCAGGCCTGCTGGCAGGCAGCCAGATGCTCAGCCAGAGCATCCCAGGCAACGCTTTGTTGTTCACTGTCGTCGCGCAGCGGTTTGCAACCTACCACGCGCCCTGCCAATTCGTCGTCCCCCAGAATCAGCGCATAGCGTGCACCGCTCTTGTCGGCCTTCTTGAACTGGCTCTTGAAACTGCCACCACCGGAGTTGAGCAACAGACGCAGACCTGGCAACTCGTCGCGCAGACGCTCGGTCAGCGTCAACGCCGCCAGCTCCGCTGCTTCGCCAAAGGCGCAGACGTAGACATCGGCAGCGCGATTGAGCTTGGCCGGCAACAGATCCAGGGTTTCCAGCAGCAGCACCAGACGCTCGACGCCCATGGCGAAGCCGACACCCGGCGTGGCCTTGCCACCCAGTTGCGCCACCAGGCCATCGTAACGGCCACCGGCGCACACCGTGCCTTGAGCACCAAGCTTGTCGGTGACCCACTCGAACACGGTGCGGTTGTAGTAATCCAGACCACGCACCAGCTTGTGGTTGATCTGATAGCGAATGCCGGCCGCATCCAGGCGCGCCTTGACCCCGTCGAAGTGCAGGCGCGACTCCTCATCGAGGTAGTCGCCCAGCGTCGGCGCACCGACCAGCACGGCCTGAGTCGCCTCGTTCTTGCTATCGAGGATGCGCAGCGGGTTGGTGGTCAAACGACGCTGACTGTCTTCGTCGAGCTGGTCGAAACGCTGCTGCAGGTAGGCCACCAGGGCGTCGCGATAAGCCGCACGCGCTTCGCTGGAACCCAGGCTGTTGAGCTGCAGGGTCACGGCATCGGACAGGCCGAGTTTCTTCCACAGACGCCAGGTAAGCACGATCAGTTCGGCATCGACGTCCGGCCCCGGCAGGTTGAAGGCCTCCACGCCCACCTGATGGAACTGACGATAGCGGCCCTTCTGCGGCTTCTCGTAGCGGAACATGGGGCCGGCGTACCACAGCTTCTGCACCTGGCCACCACCGGACAGACCATGCTCGAGCACCGCACGCACGCAACCGGCGGTACCTTCGGGGCGCAGGGTTAGGGACTCTTCGTTGCGGTCGAGGAAGGTGTACATTTCCTTGTCGACCACGTCGGTGCCCTCGCCGATGCCGCGAGCGAACAGCTCGGTATATTCGACGATGGGCAGGCGGATTTCCTTGTAGCCATAGCCATCGAGCAGGCTGACCAGGGTACTTTCCAGGTAGCGCCAGGCAGGCGTCTGCTCCGGCAGAATATCGTTCATGCCACGGATGGCTTGCAGGGACTTGCTCAATTGTATTCCTTACGCACGGATCAGCCGCGCACGATCACAGCGGCATCAGCGGCGACCTTTTCGGCTGCCTTGTCGCGGATGAGCTTCTCCAGCTCGTCCACCAGGTTTTCGTTGGTCAGCTTCGAGGCCGGTTTGCCATCGATATAGACCAGGTTGTTCGGGCTGCCGCCAGTGAGACCGATATGCGCCTCCTTGGCTTCGCCGGGACCATTGACCACGCAGCCGATCACGGCCACGTCCAGCGGTACCAGCAGGTCCTCGACGCGGCTCTCCAGCTCGTTCATGGTCTTGACCACATCGAAGTTCTGCCGCGAGCAGCTCGGGCAGGCGATGAAGTTGATGCCACGCGAACGCAGGCGCAGGGACTTGAGGATATCGAAACCGACCTTGATCTCCTCCACCGGATCGGCGGCCAGCGAGATGCGGATGGTATCGCCAATCCCCTCGGCCAGCAGCATGCCCAGGCCGACTGCCGACTTCACAGTACCGGAGCGCAGGCCACCGGCTTCAGTAATGCCCAGGTGCAGCGGTTGCTCGATCTGCTTGGCCAGCAGACGGTAAGCCTCGACGGCCATGAACACGTCGGAGGCCTTCACGCTGACCTTGAAATCGGGGAAGTTAAGGCGATCCAGGTGCTCGACATGACGCAGCGCGGATTCCACCAGCGCAGCAGGAGTGGGCTCGCCGTACTTCTTCTGCAGATCCTTTTCCAGGGAACCGGCGTTGACGCCGATACGGATCGGGATGCCCTTGTCACGAGCAGCCTCGACCACCGCCTTGACGCGATCTTCACGACCGATGTTGCCGGGGTTGATGCGCAGGCAGTCGACACCCAGCTCGGCCACACGCAGAGCGATCTGGTAGTCGAAATGGATGTCAGCCACCAGCGGTACGCGCACCTGCTGCTTGATGCGGCCAAAGGCCTCGGCGGCGTCCATATCCGGCACGGAAACGCGCACGATATCGGCGCCGGCATTTTCCAGACGCTGGATCTGCGCCACGGTAGCAGCCACATCGTTGGTGTCGGTGTTGGTCATGCTCTGCACCGCGATCGGCGCATCGCCGCCCACCGGTACCGAGCCAACCCAGATCTTGCGCGACAGTCGACGCTTGATCGGCGATTCGCAATGCATGCTTTACAACCCCAATTTCAGGCGCGCGGTTTCGCCAGTCATGTGCGGCGCAACGTCAACACTTTCGCCGTTGTAGGCCACCTGGGCACCACGGGCAAAACCCAGACGCAGTTCCAGCGGTGCCTTGCCAGCAAGTTCGATACGTTCACCGCTGCGTTTGAGTGCGCTTAGCAGGACCTTGCCATCGGCATCGGTAACCTGAGTCCAGCAATCGGCGGTGAACTGCACGTTGAGCACGCCCTGCCCAGCAGAGGCGGCTACAGGCGTTGCAGGTTCGGCTGCAGGTGCAGCCGGAGCAGGAGCAACCGGCGTATTCGATACAGGTGCAGCAGGAGCCTCTTGCGCGCTTTCAGCGGTGCCGGCTTCGGCAGCAGGCTGTTCTGCGGTGCTGGCAGCTTCTGGTGCTTCACCTGGCTCGACCGGCAGCAGCAGCGGGCTGCTCTGCTCGTTGCCCTGAGCGGCGATCACCGCCTGGTCTTCCGGCTCGGCAAGCGAGTGCACCTGAGTGGTACCGTCGGCGCCTTCCACCTCGACATGCTCGAGCCCCAGATCAGCCAAGCTGGCCACTGGACGGCCCTGATCCTGCCACCAGAGAAAACCTGCGCCGATCAATGCCAGCAGCAACAGGAAGCTGACCAGACGCAGGATGCTCTGCGAATAGCGCACAGGCTCTTCGATACGCCCCAAGGCATGCACACTGCTACCAGAGGCATCTGTCCCCGTGAACTGATCGAACTCCATCACCAGACGGTTCTGGTCCATTTCGAGAAGCTTGGCATAGGCGCGAATGTAACCACGGGCGAAGGTGGTTCCCGGCAGCTTGTCGAAAGCACCGGCTTCGATCTGGGCAAGACGTTGAGGAGTCAGGTTGAGCTGAGTCGCCACTTCGGCGACGCTCCACCCTTTGATCTCCCGGGCCTGACGCAGACTTTCACCTGGATTGGTCGGCATCGGCTGAGCCACTTCGCTATGTGCCGCGTTCATTGTTGCCCCGAAACAAATTGCTGATATTCCTGAGAAGCCGGATACAGACGACGCAACTGCAAGCCAAGGCTGGCAGCACGGTCACGGTCCTCGAATACGTTGGCTAGACGCGCGCCAAGCAACAGGCTACGCGCATTCTGTGGCGCTATTTCGCTGTAGCTGTCGTAGTAACGGCGCGCTGGCACGTACTCTTTGCTCTCGTAGGACAAGATGGCCATTTCCAGCAATGCCTGTGGTTGGCGGCTACTGAGGCGCAGGGAACGTTGGAAATACTCCTTGGCTTGCTCACGCTGGCCGAGCTGCAGAGCGGTCATGCCCAGATTCTCGAATACCCGCGAGCGCTCTGGATAGAGATTGTCCTCAGCAGCTTTGAGATAGGTGCTCATGGCCTCCGGATAACGCTTCTGCTCGAACAGGAAACCACCATAGTTGTTTAGCAGACGGGCGTCCTTCGGGCGCTGGGACAACGCTTTGCGAAAATGCTCATCGGCCAGCTTCGGCTCCATTTCCAGCTGGAACACCATGGCCAGCGCGGCATGCGCATCCGCATTGGAGGAGTCCAGATCGAGTGCGTTCTTCAGCGGCACCTTGGCGCGCTGGGTATCACCTTGCTGGATATAGGCAATCCCCAGTTGTACGTAGGCATCACGTGCCTTCTCACGTCCTTCAGCCGTACGCATAGGGTCAACATCGCCGGTGGTCACACAACCAGCAAGCAGGCTGACAACGAGCAATAACAGCGCAGGGCGCAAGGTCATAGGCATCCTCTCTTCAATTTCGATTGGCGGCAGTGCGAGGCTCTTGCGCCTCGTTGCCCAGCTGACGCACGGCGATGTAACGCTCACTGCGCCGAGTACGGTCCATGACCTGGCCAACCAATTGGCCGCAGGCAGCATCGATATCGTCACCACGCGTCGTGCGCACCGTGACGTTATGACCAGCCTTGTGCAACAGGTCCTGGAAGCGGCGAATGGCGTTATTGCTCGGCCGCTCGTACCCCGAGAAGGGGAAGGGATTAAACGGAATCAGGTTGATCTTGCAAGGTACATCGGCCAGAAGTGCGACCATCTGCTCAGCGTGCTCGGGCTGATCGTTGACACCTTTGAGCAGGGTGTACTCGATGGTCAGCACACGTTTCTCGCCAAGCTTGGAGATATAGCGCTTGCACGCCGCCAGAAGCATTTCCAGCGGGTACTTCTTATTGATAGGTACCAGCTGATTGCGCAGCTCGTCGTTGGGTGCGTGCAACGACAGCGCCAGGGACACGTCGATGACCTCGGCCAGCTTGTCGATCATCGGCACCACGCCGGAGGTGGACAGGGTCACCTTGCGCTTGGAAATGCCGTAGCCAAGGTCGTCCATCATGATCTGCATGGCGGAAACGACGTTGTCGAAGTTCAGCAGCGGTTCGCCCATGCCCATCATCACCACGTTGGTGATGGCGCGATCGATCTTCGCCGGCACGCTGCCGAAGGATTTGTTGGCGATCCACACCTGGCCGATGATCTCGGCACTGGTCAGGTCGCTATTGAAGCCTTGTTTGCCGGTGGAGCAGAAGCTGCAATCCAGGGCACAACCGGCCTGGGACGAAACACAAAGCGTGCCGCGACCGTTCTGCGGGATATAGACGGTTTCCACACAGCTACCCGACGCCACACGCACCACCCACTTGCGCGTGCCATCGGCAGAAATATTTTCGCTGACCACTTCCGGGCCGCGAATCTCGGCAGAGGCCTCGAGCTTTTCGCGCAAGGCCTTGCCGACATTGGTCATGGCGGCGAAATCATCGACGCCAAAGTGGTGAATCCACTTCATTACCTGGCCGGCACGGAAGCGCTTCTCGCCGATGGACTCGAAGAACTGCTCCATTTCCGGCTGGGTCAGGCCCAGCAGGTTGATCTTGCCGGTGGTATTGGTCATGGCTTCACCCTCGCTTCAATCGCCAATCAGCGAATGCGCGCGCACTGCTCGGTAGCGGAGAAGAAGTAAGCGATCTCGCGAGCTGCGGAGGCTTCGGAATCCGAACCGTGAACAGCGTTTTCGTCGATGGAAACAGCGAAGTCAGCACGGATGGTGCCGGCAGCGGCTTCTT
Organism: Pseudomonas sp. GW6; assembly: GCA_048065775.1. Lineage (GTDB taxonomy): Bacteria > Pseudomonadota > Gammaproteobacteria > Pseudomonadales > Pseudomonadaceae > Aquipseudomonas. Next base: position 26,197 of record JBLUOL010000020.1, on the reverse strand, counting down.
TCGGGTTGGTGGCACCCATCAGTTCACGGTTCTTGGCAACGGCGTTTTCGCCTTCCAGAACCTGAACGATGACCGGGCCGGAAGTCATGAAGGCAACCAGATCCTTGAAGAAGCCACGCTCGCTGTGCTCAGCGTAGAAACCAGCGGCTTCGCGCTCGGACAGTTGCACCATCTTCGAAGCGACAACGCGCAGGCCGGCTTTTTCGAAACGGGTGGTGATCTCACCGATGACGTTCTTGGCAACGGCGTCAGGCTTGATGATGGAGAAAGTACGTTGAACAGCCATGTGAAGCTCCAGAAACTTTAGGGTTAAAGCGAAAAATTAAACCCGCGAATTATACGCGGGTTCCGGTTAAAAGCGTAGGGCGGGCGCCGTAAGCGCCTGTTTCAATCGAGCTCTTCGATCCAGGCGGCCTGTATTGCCTCCAGCACTTTCTCCCCCCCGCGTTGCGGGTCATCGGAAAACTGCGGCAAGGACACGACCCAACGGTGCAGATCGACGAAGTTCACGTAGCGCGGATCGACATCCGGCTTCTGCTCGCTCAGCTCGATGGCAATGTCCAGTACATCGGCCCATTTCAGACTCATGATCATGCTTCCTGCTTAACGTGAAAGTCGCGTAGCGACAACTTCCTCTGGGCCCTTCTCCCTTTGGGAGAAGGTGGCGCGAAGCGCCGGATGAGGGAGCTGCCTGTCAGTGCGGCGCTTCGGCTGCGTGGTTAAGCGAATATTTGGGAATCTCGACGGTGATATCTTCCTCACCAACGATAGCCTGACAGGCCAGGCGCGACTGAGCCTCGAGCCCCCAAGCCTTGTCCAGATAATCCTCTTCCAACTCATCCGCCTCGTTCAGCGAATCGTAACCTTCGCGCACGATGCAGTGACAGGTGGTGCAGGCACACACACCGCCACAAGCGCTTTCCATCTCGATATGGTGCTCGTGCGCCAGCTCGAGAATGGAAACACCAGGCTCAGCCTCTACCACCAAACCATCCGGGCAGAATCGCTCGTGAGGCAGAAAAATTACCTGCGGCATCAATTATTCCTCGATCTCATTCAGATTGCGCCCTGCCAGCGCGGCTTTTACCGTCGAATCCAGACGGCGAGCCGCAAAAGCGTCAGTGACCTGCGACAGCCGCTTGGTCTGCCGCTCGATCGCCAGGCCATCATTGCCCGCCAGCAAATCGCGTAACTCCTGCACCTGCAGTTCGATGACCTCGCGCTCCTCGGCATCCAGCAAACGCTCGCCATCGGCCTGCAGCGCCGCCTCGACCGCCTCGATCAGGCGCTGACCATCGACCTGCTGCTCACGCAGCACGCGGGCAGCCTTGTCGTCTCCAGCATTCTGGAAGGAGTCCTGCAGCATGCGTGCAATTTCGCCATCGGTCAGGCCATAAGACGGCTTGACCTGAATGCTCGCCTCAATCCCAGAACTCAGCTCACGCGCCGCGACACTAAGCAGGCCGTCGGCATCGACCTGGAAGGTCACGCGGATCTTCGCAGCGCCGGCCACCATAGGCGGAATGCCGCGCAATTCGAAACGTGCCAGGGAGCGGCAATCAGCGATCAGTTCGCGCTCACCCTGCAGCACGTGAATCATCATGGCCGTCTGGCCATCCTTGTAGGTGGTGAACTCCTGCGCACGCGCTACCGGGATGGTGGTATTACGCGGGATCACCTTCTCCATCAGCCCGCCCATGGTTTCCAGGCCGAGCGACAGGGGTATCACGTCAAGCAGGAGCAACTCCTCGCCGTCATCACGCGGATTGCCGGCTAGGGCATCAGCCTGGATCGCAGCACCAATAGCCACCACCTGATCTGGATCGATATTGGTCAGCGGCGACCGACCGAACAGTTCGCCGACAGCCTCACGCACACGCGGCACACGGGTGGAGCCACCGACCATGACGACCGCACCAACCTCTTCCAGCTCGACGCCAGAATCACGCACGGCGCGACGACAAGCCTTGAGACTGCGCGCCACCATCGGCTCGATCAACGCCTCGAACTGCGTGCGCGACAACGAGCCACGCCACTCACCATGACTCAGCTCGACACTATCGGCATCCGTCAGCCCTTCTTTGGCCACACAGGCAGTCTGCAGCAGGCTGCGCTGGGTCGCAGGGTCGAGATCACTGGAAATACCAGCCTGCTGGATGATCCAGTCAGCCACGGCATGATCGAAGTCATCACCGCCCAACGCACTGTCGCCGCCGGTAGCCAAGACCTCGAACACACCGCCAGTCAGGCGCAGGATGGAAATATCGAAAGTGCCGCCACCCAGGTCATAAATGGCGACTACGCCCTCTGCTTTCTGATCCAGGCCATAGGCGACTGCAGCGGCAGTAGGCTCATTGAGCAGTCGCAGAACGGTCAGGCCAGCCAGACGCGCAGCATCCTTGGTGGCCTGACGCTGAGCGTCATCGAAATAAGCCGGCACGGTAATCACCGCCCCTACCAGCTCGCCACCCAGCGTTTGCTCGGCACGCAAACGCAGCGACTTGAGAATTTCGGCGGACACCTCGACCGGACTCTTCGCCCCCTGCACCGTTTCGATGAAGGGCATGTGCGACTCGCCCGCAACGAAGCGATAGGGCAATTGTTCGCCAAGCTGATGCACATCGGCGATACCGCGCCCCATCAGACGCTTGACCGACAACACGGTGTTCAACGGATCACTGGCGGCAGCCGACTTGGCCGACTCGCCGACCTCGATGCTGGTGGCGTGATAACGCACCGCTGAAGGCAGGATGACCTCGCCGGCAGCATCGGCCAGAGGCTCGGCCAGACCACTGCGCACAGCAGCGACCAGTGAATTGGTGGTGCCCAGGTCAATGCCCACTGCCAGCCGACGCTGGTGCGGTTGCGGGCTCTGTCCTGGCTCGGCGATCTGCAATAAGGCCATGGTCTTCTTGAAATCATCAGGCAGGCTGCCGAGGCAACCCACAGGTTAATCGTCGAGGCGCTCTTCTAGTTGGCGCACTTCATGGGAGAGCTTGTCGAGAAACTGCATCCGTCGCATCAGGCGCTCAGCCTCTTCGCGACGAGCATCGTCGTCCCAGCATGCCGCGAAGCGCTCATTGAGCGCCTCCTGAGCGGTCTTCAGGCGACGCTTGAAGGCCGCGACACCGGCCAGGTCGGCGTCGTCCTGCAGCTCTTCCAGCTCTTCGCGCAGCTGCATCTGCTGCAGGAGAAAATCCGGGTCCTGCACCGTCACTTCCAGCGGAAGCTCCGGCCCACGCATGGCCAGCAGGTAACGCGCACGCTGCGATGGCGTTTTCAGAATCTGATACGCCTCGTTGAGACAGGCCGAGCGCTCCAGCGCCAGGCGCTGCTCACGCTCGCCGGCATCGGCGAAACGGTCAGGATGAACCTGACGCGCCAGCTCGCGGTAACGCGCAGCCAGCTGATCCAGATCCAGACGAAAACTCGGCTGCAGGTCGAACAGAGCGAAATGGCAGGGATTACCCATTCAGGGCCTCAGACATTGAAGCTTTCGCCGCAACCGCATTCGCCGCGCACGTTGGGGTTGTTGAACTTGAAGCCCTCGTTGAGACCTTCCTTGACGAAGTCCAACTCGGTGCCATCGAGATAGACCAGGCTCTTGGGATCGATGATCACCTTGACGCCATGGCTTTCGAATACCTGATCCTCGGCCGCCAGTTCGTCAACGAACTCGAGCACGTAGGCCAGGCCGGAACAACCGGTAGTGCGCACACCGAGGCGAATACCCTCGCCCTTGCCGCGCCCCTCGAGGGAGCGCTGCACATGACGAGCGGCTGCTTCAGACATGGTGATGGCCATTACAAACCTCGTATCAGAGCAAGCCTTTCTTCTGCTTATAGTCGCGCACGGCGGCCTTGATGGCGTCTTCGGCGAGCACGGAGCAGTGAATTTTCACGGGCGGCAGTGCCAGTTCTTCGGCGAGCTGGGTGTTCTTGATGCTCTCGGCTTCATCCAGGGTCTTGCCCTTCATCCACTCGGTCGCGAGGGAGCTGGAGGCGATAGCGGAACCGCAACCGTAGGTCTTGAACTTGGCGTCTTCGATAACACCGCTCTCGTTGACCTTGATCTGCAGGCGCATGACGTCACCGCAGGCGGGCGCGCCAACCATGCCGGTGCCGACATCCGGATCTTCGGCATTGAGCTTGCCGACGTTACGCGGATTTTCGTAGTGGTCGATGACCTTGTCACTGTAAGCCATGTTGTACTTCCTCTCTCATCAGGTGCCGCTCTCTGGCGAACCGTTGGAAACCAAGCGATTCGCCTCGGCAGCTTTTAGTGTGCTGCCCATTCCACGGAGGAAATGTCGACACCTTCTTTGAACATATCCCACAGGGGCGACAGTTCGCGCAGCTTGTCCACGGCCTCACGGACCTTGGCAGCGGCGTAGTCGACCTCTTCTTCGGTGGTGAAACGACCGAAGGTGAAGCGAATCGAGCTATGCGCCAGTTCGTCGTTGCGGCCCAGAGCACGCAGCACGTAGGACGGCTCCAGGGAAGCCGAGGTGCATGCCGAACCGGACGATACGGCGAGATCCTTGAGCGCCATGATCAGCGACTCACCCTCGACGTAGTTGAAACTCAGGTTGAGGTTGTGCGGCACGCGAGCAGTCAGACTGCCATTCACGTACAGCTCCTCCATATCTTCCAACTGGCGGTAGAAACGATCACGCAGAGCGGCGATACGCTGATTCTCTGCAGCCATTTCTTCCTTGGCGATACGGAACGCTTCACCCATGCCGACGCACTGGTGAGTGGCCAGGGTACCCGAGCGCATACCGCGCTCGTGACCGCCACCGTGAGTCTGCGCTTCCAGACGCACGCGCGGCTTGCGGCGAACGTAAAGAGCACCGACACCCTTGGGACCATAGGTCTTGTGCGCGGAGAAAGACATCAGGTCGACCTTCATCTTCTCCAGGTCGATTTCCACCTTGCCGGTGGACTGCGCCGCATCGACATGCAGCAGCACGCCGCGCGAGCGAGTCAGCTCGCCGATGGCAGCGATGTCGTTGATGGTGCCGATTTCGTTATTGACGTGCATTACCGACACCAACACGGTGTCTTCACGCAGCGCGGCCTCGACCATGGCCGGCGTAATCAAGCCATCCTCGCCCGGCTCCAAATAGGTCACTTCGAAACCTTCGCGCTCGAGCTGGCGAGTGGTATCCAGTACCGCCTTGTGCTCGATCTTCGAGGTAATGATGTGCTTGCCCTTGCTGGCGTAGAAGTGCGCCACGCCTTTGATCGCCAGGTTGTCGGACTCGGTAGCACCGCTGGTCCAGACGATCTCGCGCGGGTCGGCATTGACCAGTTCGGCGACCTGGCGACGTGAATTTTCCACGGCTTCCTCGGCCTTCCAGCCGAACACATGGGAGCGCGAAGCCGGGTTGCCAAAGTTACCGTCGACCAGCAGGCATTCACTCATCTTCTGCGCAACACGCGGGTCTACCGGCGTGGTGGCGGAATAATCGAGGTAAATGGGCAATTTCATTAGGTTTCTCCTATCAGGCAAACGCCCTGCTCACTCGATGGCAGACGCTTCAATCTTATCCAGGCGCGGCGTCCTGCCATTGCAGCGGCGCTGATCCTGGCGCAACGCGACCTCTTGAACCTCACGGCGCGCGACCAGATCGGCCAGGCTGATGCCACTGAGGAACTCATGAATCTGCTGACTGAGATCGCACCACAGGTGATGGGTCAGACAGGTGTCGCCGGAGTGGCAATCGCCTTGCCCCTGGCAACGCGTGGCATCTACCGACTCGTTGACCGCATCGATCACCTGAGCCACCTGAATGCCACGCATGTCACGCGAAAGCTGATAGCCGCCACCCGGCCCGCGAACACTGGAAACCAGATTGCCACGGCGCAGCTTGGCGAACAGTTGCTCGAGATAAGACAGGGAGATGCCCTGCCGCTCGGATATATCGGCCAGGGAAACGGGACCGTGCTGTGCGTGCAGCGCCAGATCCAGCATGGCGGTAACGGCGTAACGGCCTTTGGTGGTCAGTCGCATGGCTCTACCACGAATCACTGAATTGCGGCGAAGTATGCAATTTCCGAGTATTTAAGTCAACTATAAGACCGATTGATTTACTCAGGATTGACCGCAAAAAGAGGCGGCATGATAGCAAATGCCGCCTCTGCGCGCATCAGGCGGCAGGCTTGTCGCCCTGCCCCTTGCACACCTCGGCGAAGTCTTCATCGCGCAATGCAGGCAGGGCCTTGGCGCGGTAGCCGCAATCCATCGAGGCCAGTGCCTTGCTGACATCCTCGAGCCGACCATCTACAGCATGCAGATGATCGAGCAGTTGGCCGATGGCACGCGCCACCGGGTCGGGCATATCCTGACCGACGCCGTAGGCATCGAAACCGATCTTCTCGGCCATGGCCTGGCGCTTGGCCTCCTGCTCGTCGTCGGACTTGACGATGATCTTGCCAGGAATGCCCACCGCAGTCGCACCCGCCGGCACAGCCTTGGTCACCACCGCATTGGAGCCGATCTTGGCACCCGCACCGACAGTGAACGGCCCCAGCACCTTGGCCCCGGCACCGACCACCACACCGTCCTCCAGAGTGGGATGGCGCTTGCCCTTGTTCCAGCTGGTACCACCCAGCGTCACCCCTTGATAGAGCGTGACGTCATTGCCGATCTCGGCGGTCTCGCCAATCACGATACCCATGCCGTGATCAATGAAGAAGCGACGCCCGATCTTCGCCCCCGGATGAATCTCGATACCGGTCATCCAGCGCCCGAAATTGGACACCACGCGCGCCAGCCACTTCCAGCCCGAACGCCACAGCGCATGCGCCACACGATGCAACCACACGGCGTGCAGCCCCGGATAGCAGGTCACCACCTCGAAGGCATTACGCGCTGCCGGATCACGGTGAAAAACGCCCTGGATATCTTCTCGAATGCGTTCAAACATCAGACTTCCCCTGCTTGTGAGGCTCTCCACGCACGGCCTTCTCTGTCTCGGTAAGGATGCCGCGCAGGATATTCATCTCCAACTTGCTCACCGCACTGCGCCCATAAAGCCGACGCAGGCGAGTCATCAGGTGCCGCGGCTTCTGCGGATCGAGAAACCCGATCATCACCAGCACGCGCCGCAAATGACCGTAGAAAGACTCCAGCTCATCCGCCGTCGCCGCCTGGGAGTTGAGCATGGCCGTAGCCTCCAGCTTCTCTACCTTGGTCGGCAGATTCTGCGCCGTGAGCCACGCCATACGAACTTCATAGGCCAGCACCTGCACCGCCGCCGCCAGATTCAGCGAACTGAACTCGGGATTGGACGGGATATGCACGTGATATTGACATCGCTGCAGCTCCTCATTGGTCAAGCCGGCGTACTCACGCCCGAACACCAACGCCACTTCGCCGCCAGCAGCGGCCTGCTCGCAACTGGTCACGCCGCACTCGCGCGGATCCAGCAGCGGCCAGGGAATACGCCGATCGCGAGCACTGGTGCCGATCACCAGACTGCAACCGACCAGCGCCTCTTCAAGACTACCGACAACCTGTGCAGCATCCAGCACATCGGTCGCGCCGGATGCGCGCGCCACAGCGTCGCCACTGGGAAAATCCTCTGGCTCGACCAGCACCAGACGCGACAGACCCATGTTTTTCATCGCCCGCGCCGCGCCGCCGATATTGCCCGGATGACTGGTGCCCACCAAAACCACGCGAATATTGTCCAGCAACGCAGACACTCTCAGAAATCTTCAGGGGGCAACGATCTTACCCAAGCCCTTCGATTAATGCCATGCAGCGTACAGACGGCGCTTCATCGGCAACGGTTTTCTGCTAACATGGCCGGCTTTCTTTAACGCCCCAGGTGAACCTCCCATGCAGCCCATGCTGAATATCGCCCTGCGCGCCGCTCGCAGCGCCGGTGAAATGATCTTTCGCTCCATCGAGCGCCTGGACGTCATCTCGGTAGACGAGAAGGATGCCAATGATTACGTCACCGAGGTCGACAAGGCCGCCGAGTTGATGATCGTCCAGGCCATTCGCAAGGCCTACCCGACCCACAGTTTCCTGGGTGAAGAAGGCGGCGTGCTGGAAGGCAGTGGCGACGGCGCCGACTATCAGTGGATCATCGACCCGCTGGACGGCACCACCAACTTCATCCGCGGTGTTCCGCACTTCGCTATCAGCATCGCCTGCAAATACCGCGGCCGCCTCGAGCACGCCATCGTTCTCGACCCGGTACGCCAGGAAGAATTCACCGCCAGCCGCGGCCGCGGCGCCGCCCTCAATGGTCGCCGCCTGCGCGTGAGCAACCGCAAGAGCCTGGATGGCGCACTGCTGGGTACCGGCTTCCCGTTCCGCAACGAACAACTAGACAACCTCGAGAACTACCTGGGCATGTTCCGCAGCCTGGTCGGCCAGACCGCCGGCGTACGCCGTGCCGGTGCCGCCAGCCTGGATCTGGCTTATGTCGCAGCCGGCCGCTACGACGCCTTCTGGGAATTCGGCTTGTCCGAGTGGGACATGGCAGCCGGCGCCCTGCTGATTCAGGAAGCAGGCGGCCTGGTCAGCGACTTTACTGGTGGTCACGAATTCCTTGAGAAAGGCCAGATCGTTGCCGGCAACACCAAATGCTTCAAGGCCGTGCTGACCGCGATCCAGCCACATCTGGCACCCTCGATGAAGCGCTGAGTTCCATCGAACAATAAAAAACGCCCCGAGGGGCGTTTTTTTATTGCTTTAGATTCTTACTGAGCCTGCTGCACCAGCACCAGCTCACCTTGCTTGTTGACCGGAATACGGCTGCCCGGATCACGATCCATGCGCACGGTACCGACCTTCTCGCCCAACTGATACTTCACGTCATAGCCCACCAGCTTCTCGCTGGTGTCGGTCACGGTATTGCAGCGGGTTTCGGTGGTGGTATAGGTATCTCGCTGCTGCATGCCTTCCTGAATTTTATTGCCGGCGTAACCACCGCCGACCGCACCTGCCACGGTGGCAATCTTCTTGCCAGTACCGCCACCGACCTGATTACCCAGCAGGCCACCAGCAATGGCGCCGATAGCGGTGCCAGCGATCTGGTGCTGGTCCTGCACAGGACGTTGACGGGTGACAGCCACGTCCTTGCACACTTCCCGCGGCGTTTTCACGGTTTCATTGATCGGGGTTACGGCCAGCACCTCGGCATAGTCCGGGCCACGATCAACCAGACTGTAGGTGGCGACGGCCCCACCAGCGGTCACACCCACAGCACCCAGTACGGCACCTACCAACATTGATTTATTCATTTTTGTGTCTCCTAGGCTCGGCGACTCGCGCCCTTCTCCCTGCCTAGGACAGCAAAAAGCCGCGACAAGTTCGACTTACCGCGGCTTTCGCTGACTTTCATGAAGCGCGTCACAACATCATGGACGACCGTCGTCTGCCTCGGCCTCGGCCACAGGAGGAATCAGATCCTCCACGCTGAGCTTCAACCACACCAGCACCGTGGCGCCGATGTAGACCGACGAGTAGGTCCCCACCACCACACCGACCAACAGGGTCAGCGCGAAGGCCGCCAGTACGTCACCGCCGAAAAACAGCAGTGCCAACAAGGCCAGTGCAGTGGACAGCGAGGTGGCGATGGTACGCAGAAGGGTCTGAGTGATCGAAACGTCGATGTTCTCGATCAGCGAGGTCTTGCGCAGTACACGGAAGTTCTCACGAATCCGGTCGTAGATGATGATGGTGTCGTTGAGCGAGTAACCGATCATCGCCAGCACCGCCGCCAGCACCGTCAGGTCGAATGGAATCTGGAAGAACGCCAGCACACCCAGGGTGATCACCACGTCGTGCACCAGCGAAGCGATCGCACCAACACCAAACTTCCACTGAAAGCGGAAAGCCAGGTAGAGCATGATCCCGCCGAGCGCCAGGAGCATGGCGATACCGCCCTGGTCACGCAGCTCCTCACCCACCTGTGGGCCGACGAACTCGACGCGCTTGACCTCGAAGCGCGCCGCCTCGTCGACCTTGCGCAGCGCAGCCGCGACCTCATTACCCAGATCAGGGGAATCGCCAGCCAGACGCACCAGCACATCGGTACTGGCACCGAAGCTCTGCACCACAGCATCGGCATAGCCTGCCTGGCCCAACTCGCTCTTGATCAGATCGAGATTGGCCGGCTGCTCATACTGCAGTTCGATCAGGGTGCCACCGGTGAAATCCAGGCCAAAATTCAGCCCTTTGGCAAACAGCGCGCCGAGACCGATCAGCGTCAGCACGACCGTAATGGAGAAGGCGATATTGCGGATCGCCATGAAACGAATGGTTGACTTGATCATGGCTGCACCTCAGATCCACAGCTTCTTGAAGTTACGGCCACCGAAGATCAGGTTGACCAGACCACGGGTGAACATGATGGCGGTGAACATCGACGTAAGGATGCCCAGCGACAGCGTTACCGCGAAGCCTTTCACCGGACCGGTCCCCATCGCGAACAGGATGCCGCCCACCAACAAGGTGGTCAGGTTACTGTCCAGAATCGCCGAATAGGCACGATCGAAGCCCTCATGCAGGGCACGCTGCACCGGCAGCCCATTGGCCAGTTCCTCGCGTATCCGCGAGAAAATCAGCACGTTGGCGTCAACCGCCATCCCCAGGGTCAGCACGATACCGGCGATACCCGGCAGGGTCAGAGTCGCGCCAATGGCAGACATCAGACCGACCAGCAGCACCAGGTTGAACGCCAGGGCAACGGTCGCCAGCACACCGAAGAAGCGATAGATGGCAATGATGAAGATAGCCACGAAGATCATCGCCCACTCGGTGGAAGCGATACCCTTGGCAATGTTCTCGGCACCCAGGCTCGGGCCAATGGTGCGCTCTTCAGCGAAGTACATCGGTGCCGCCAGACCACCGGCACGCAGCAGCAGCGCCAGCTCGGACGACTCGCCCTGGCCGTTCAGGCCGGTGATGCGGAACTGGCTGCCCAGTGCCGACTGGATGGTCGCCAGGCTGATGATCTTCTTCTCTTCCACGAAGGAAGAAATGGCAACTTCCTGCTCGACGCCGTCGATAGTCTGACGTACGTAGCGGGTGACCGGCTTCTGCTCGATGAAGATCACCGCCATGCTGCGGCCGACATTGTTGCGGGTGGCGCGGTTCATCAGCTCGCCGCCGTGACCATCGAGGCGAATGTTCACCTGCGGGCGACCGTTCTCGTCAAAACTGGCCTGGGCGTCGGTCACCTGATCGCCAGTGATGATCAGCTCACGCTCCAGCTGTACCGGCGGACGACCTTCCTCACGGAAGCCAAAGGACTCGGTGGCGCCACGCGGCGCATTGGGGTCGGCCTGCAGACGGAACTCCAGGTTGGCGGTCTTGCCGAGAATACGCTTGGCCTCGGCAGTGTCCTGCACGCCCGGCAGCTCCACCACGATGCGGTTGGCGCCCTGGCGCTGCACCAGCGGCTCGGCCACACCCAGTTCATTGACGCGATTGCGTACAGTGGTGAGGTTCTGGCGAATGGAGTACTCACGAATCTCGGCGATCTTCGCCTGAGTCAGACCCAACTGCAGAATCTGCTGGCCGCTGCGCTCGACAGTGGTCAATTCGAAATCGCTGTAATCCTTGCGGATCAGGCGCTGCGCCTTGTCCAGCGTGTCACTGTCGGCGAAGCCGAGCTGAATCCGGCCATTGCTTTCCGGCATGCTGCGGTAGCGAATACGCTCCTTGCGCAGCAGGCTCTTGATCTCACCTTCATAGACCTTGCGGCGCACATCCAGCGCCTTGTCCATGTCGACTTCCAGCAGGAAGTGCACACCACCAGACAGGTCCAGGCCGAGCTTCATCGGGCTCGCACCCAGGCTACGCAGCCAGTCGGGGGTGGTTTGCGCCAGGTTCAGCGCCACGACGTAATCATCGCCCAGCGCACGGCGGACGATGTCCTTGGCCGGCAACTGGTCATCCTGCCTGGTCAGACGAATCAGACCACCGCGGCCACGCTCGTCGATGCTGGCAGCCTTGACGGCAATACCGGCGTCCTGCAGCGCTTTGCTGGCACGGTCGACATCCGCCTGCTCGATGCTCAGCGCCGAGCTGGCGCCACTGATCTGTACGGCAGGATCGTCTGGATAAAGGTTAGGAATGGAGTACACCAGGCCGATTGCCAGAACGGACAAAATCAGCAAGTACTTCCACAGAGGGTATTTATTGAGCATGAACGAGCCGCCCGCTTTATGACGCGGGGCGCTAAAGTGCACCTCTAAAAACTACCTGCGTTGCCATCGCTGCGTTAAAAACAGGCTCAAAATGCTCGAAAATCGCTCGTAAAGTCGGTCGCGACCCCGGCCGTTTTTCGCCTGTTTTTGCCTTGCGCTGGCTGCCTCGCCTACGTTTTTAGAAGTGCCCTAAAGCGCCCCGTCGAATGGAAACTAAGAACCGAATCAGATGGCTTTCAGCGTGCCCTTGGGCAGGGTGGCAGCGATGGCCTGCTTCTGGAATTTCAGCTCGACGGTGTCAGACACCTCGATCACCACGAAATCGTCAGCGACCTTGGACACCTTGCCAGCGATACCGCCGCTGGTGACCACTTCGTCGCCCTTCTGCAGGCTGCCGAGCAGGTTCTTGTGTTCCTTGGCGCGTTTGGCCTGCGGACGCCAGATCATCAGATAGAAGATGACCAGAAAGCCGATCAGGAAAACCCACTCGAAACCGCTGCCGGCAGGGCCAGCAGCCGCGGTGTCAGCGTAAGCGGCGGGGATGAAAAAGCTCATGTATCACTCCTAATGGAAAAGATCTTGAATCGTTCGGGAATCAGTCAAGCGGCGGCACAGGCAGGCCGCGCTTGGCATAGAAGGTTTCGACGAAGGCGGCCAATGTACCCTGTCCGATAGCCTCGCGCAAACCAGCCATAACCCGCTGATAATGCCGCAAGTTATGGATGGTATTGAGCATGCTACCGAGCATTTCGCCGCACTTGTCCAGATGATGCAGATAAGCACGCGAGAAATGTTTACAGGTGTAACAGTCGCAGGTCGGGTCCAGCGGCGAGTCGTCGTGTTTGTGCACGGCGTTGCGAATCTTCACCACGCCGGTATCGACGAACAGGTGGCCGTTGCGCGCATTGCGCGTCGGCATCACGCAGTCGAACATATCCACGCCACGACGCACTCCCTCGACCAGGTCTTCCGGCTTGCCTACACCCATCAGGTAGCGCGGCTTGTCGGCCGGCATGTGCGGCGGCAGGAAATCCAGCACACGGATCATCTCTTCCTTCGGCTCGCCGACCGACAGCCCGCCAATGGCCAGGCCGTCGAAGCCGATTTCGCAAAGCCCTTCGAGCGAGCGCATGCGCAGCTCTTCATGCATGCCACCCTGGACGATACCGAACAGCGCTGCGCTGCTCTCGCCGTGTGCGGTCTTCGAGCGCTTGGCCCAACGCAACGACAGCTCCATGGAACGCTTGGCCACATCGAATTCGGCCGGGTACGGCGTGCATTCGTCGAAGATCATCACGATGTCCGAGCCCAGGTCGCGCTGCACCTGCATCGACTCTTCCGGCCCCATGAAGACCTTGGCGCCATCGACCGGCGAGGCGAAGTACACGCCCTCCTCCTTGATCTTGCGCATCGCGCCCAGGCTGAACACCTGGAAGCCGCCGGAGTCGGTGAGGATCGGCCCCTGCCACTGCATGAAGTCGTGCAGGTCGCCATGCTTCTTGATCACCTCCATGCCCGGGCGCAGCCACAGGTGAAAGGTATTGCCGAGAATGATCTGCGCGCCAATATCCTCGACATCGCGCGGCAGCATGCCCTTGACCGTGCCATAGGTGCCCACCGGCATGAAGGCTGGGGTCTCGACCACACCACGCGGGAAGGTCAGGCGACCACGACGGGCTTTGCCGTCAGTAGCCAGCAACTCGAAAGACATGCGACAGGTGCGCGACATACTCAAACCTCGGGCCCGCGCGCGGCGGGATTGCGGGTGATGAACATGGCATCACCGTAACTGAAGAAGCGATAGCCCTGCTCCACCGCAGCGCGGTAGGCGGCCATGGTCTCGGCGTAGCCGGCGAAGGCCGACACCAGCATCAGCAGGGTCGACTCGGGCAGGTGGAAATTGGTTACCAAGGCGTCGACCACATGAAAAGGACGACCGGGGTAGATAAAGATGTCGGTATCACCGCTGAAGGGCTTCAGCTCACCGTCGCGCGCAGCAGTTTCCAGCGAACGTACGCTGGTGGTGCCAACTGCGACCACACGTCCCCCACGCGCACGACAGGCGGCGACAGCATCGACCACATCCTGGCCGACCTCCAGCCACTCACTGTGCATATGGTGATCTTCGATGCGCTCGACCCGCACCGGCTGGAAAGTGCCCGCACCGACGTGAAGCGTCACGAACGCGGTGTCCACACCCTTGGCACGGATCGCCGCCAGCAGTTCGTCATCGAAGTGCAGGCCGGCAGTCGGAGCCGCCACGGCACCCGCCTTCTGCGCATAGACGGTCTGATAACGCTCACGGTCCGCTTCGTCATCCGGCCGATCTATATAAGGAGGCAGCGGCATATGGCCGACGCGCTCCAGCAGCGGCAGCACTGGCTCGGCAAAACGCAGCTCGAACAGCGCGTCGTGGCGCGAGACCATCTCGGCCTCGCCGCCACCGTCGATGAGAATCTGCGAACCGGGCTTGGGCGACTTGCTCGAGCGCACATGGGCCAGCACGCGATACTGATCGAGCACACGCTCCACCAGCACCTCCAGCTTGCCGCCGGAAGCCTTCTGGCCGAACAGACGTGCCGGAATCACTCGGGTATTGTTGAACACCATGAGATCACCAGGACGCAGTTGCTCCAGCACATCGGTGAACTGGCCGTGGCGCAGCTCACCGCTTGGGCCGTCGAGCTGCAACAGGCGACTGGCACGACGCTCGGCCAGAGGGTGACGAGCGATCAGCGACTCGGGAAGGTCGAAGTGAAAATCGGCAACACGCATGATTCGGAGGGGGCATTTTTGCAGGGTCGCAGAGCTTACCGGATTTCCACTGGCCCGGCCACGTGAGCCTGCGGGGCATAGCGGGCAACGATACGCGCCAGGGTGCCATCGGCCTGCAGAGAACGGATCGCAGCATTAAAGGCCGCCAACCTGTTCGCCTGCTGCTGATGCAGGCGCAGACGCAACTGAGAGCGATTGATCGTCGGCCCCTCCTCTACCTGCCAACGAGCCCCCTGCAACATCGCATGCTCATGCTGCAGGTAGCGCCATTCCAGACGATCCAGAATGCCGACCTCGCTACGCCCCTGCGCGACCAGGTGAATCAGCGCCTGCACATCGGCACCATCGTGACGCTGGAAATACTCACTGCCGACGTAGCCATAACCACGCACGGTCGCGATCGAACGCCCACGCAAATTCTGCAGCCGTTGATAGGCAAAACGCCTGCCTGGCGCGAAAACCAGCATCTCCTCGGCCTCGAGCACCGGCACCGTCCACAACGACACCTCACCCTGCCCGGCATCACGGCGCCAGTGCTTGCTCACGCAACACTCAATCTGCAGCGCCCCCTCGCGAAACAGCTTCTGCGTGCGCAGCGGCGGCAAGGGACGACTGGCTTGCAACTGTTCTGGCAAGCGCTCATCCAGTGCGAGCATGAATTACAGGCCATAGCCATCACGCTCGCCGCCAAGGGCCGGCAAACCGTAACAACACCGCCGCGCCCGATGACAACGGCTTGCACGCAGACGGACTCAGCATTGACCAGAGAACAACAGCAACGCCGATTGACCGGCGCCAGACGCATCCCTATACTTCGCCGCCATCGTGCCCCGGTGGCGGAATCGGTAGACGCGGCGGATTCAAAATCCGTTTTCGAAAGGAGTGGGAGTTCGAGTCTCCCCCGGGGCACCACGATACAAGAAGCCCGTAAGACATTGGTCTTACGGGCTTTTTCGTTTGCGTCCGAGCAACCCGGACGCCACTCACGGGCAGCTTACTGCTACACCGGTATTGCGCCCGGACAGCCCCCGCAAAACCTGGCCGGCGACCTTGCCGGCAGGGGTTGGCATTTGCGCAAAACTTAGCGTAGAGTGAACCCACTGTTTGCATGGGTCGCTGTGAATCGTGACTCTGGTGCAGCAGATCATCAAGATCCGCTACATCCCGCTCGACTTCTATTACTCCTTGCAACCAGTCTCAGCCCTCTATCTATGTGGAGGCTGTCATCAACTCTAGTTTCAAGGAAAAAGACATGTCGAATCGTCAGAACGGTACCGTCAAGTGGTTTAACGACGAGAAAGGTTTTGGTTTTATCACTCCCGAAAGCGGTCCGGATCTGTTCGTGCACTTCCGCGCGATCGAAGGTAACGGCTTCAAGAGCCTGAAAGAAGGCCAGAAAGTCAGCTTCGTAGCTGTGCAAGGTCAAAAAGGCATGCAGGCTGACCAGGTTCAAGTCCTGGGCTAATCGCCGCTGCTTTGAAGAACCCCTGATATCTGTCAGGGGTTTTTTTTGCCTGTCATTCCCGTCGCAGTGCCAGGTTACAGATAGCCCGCGCACATCTTTATATCGATCGCAAAGTCGCGGTTAGCAGGCTGTTGAAAAACTACCTACGTTGCCATTGCTGCGTTAAAAACAGGCTCAAAATGCTCATTTACAACTCGTAAACTCCGCTTTTTCGCCTGTTTTTGCCTTGCACTGGCTGCCTCGCCTACGTTTTTCAACGGCCTGCTAGAATGGCGCGCACTTTCGTCTCAGCGAGCCCATCATGCCGAAACACCCGTTACGCCCGCAGGGTGACTTCCCCACTGCAGGGCCGATTCGTCGCCTGGCGGCCCTCTTCTACGATTCTCTGCTCTGTGTGGCATTGATCATGGTGGTCACCCTGATCTATCAGCAGGGCATTTTGCGCCTGATCCACGGCGGCGATAGGCTGATGGCCATGTCCGAAGCCGGCGCACTGGATAATGACCCGCTGCTTGCCAGCCTGGTGCTGCTGTCACTGTTCGCCTTCTTCGCCAAGTTCTGGACGCACAATGGCCAGACGCTGGGCATGCAGGCCTGGGGATTGCGCATTCAGAACGCCGACGGCAGCGCCATCGACCTGTGGCAGGCTCTGCTGCGCTTCGTGGTCGCCATCGGCTCCTGGCTGTTTGCCGGCCTGGGCTTTCTCTGGCTGCTGTGGGACAAGCAGGGCCGCACCTGGCACGACATCTACTCCGACAGCCGCGTGGTGCAACTGCCGAAGAACATTCACAAGAAGTAGTGGCGCAGATGCAAAAAAGCCGGTTCATCGAACCGGCTTTTCATGCCCACGACAATCTGCTCAACCGGCACGCCGCAGCAACCACACCCCGGCCAGCGCACAGATACCGGCCGGCACCAGCACCGCCAGCAGCGGCGAGAAACCGAACAGCAGGCTCGATGGGCCGAGCAGGTCCTGGGCAATACGGAAGATGAAACCCACCAGCACCCCCGTGAACACACGCTGCCCCAGGGTCACCGAGCGCAGCGGGCCGAAGATGAAGGAAATCGCCATCAAGACCAGCGCGCCGGTTACCAGCGGCTGCAGGACCTTGGTCCAGAATGCCAGCCAGTAGCGGGCATTATTCAGGCCCTGCTCTGCCAGGTAATGGATGTACTGCCACAGCCCGGTGACCGACAGCGCCTCAGGCTCCATCACCACCGTGCCGAGCAGCTCGGGATTGAGTTCGATCTCCCAACGCTCTTCCGGCTGGTTGATCACCTCGGAACGGTCCTCATGCAGCACGGTGGTCTGCACGTTGCGCAGCATCCAGTGGTTGTCACGGTATTCGGCGCGACGGGCGAAGCTGGAGGAAAGCAGACGACGCTCGTCATCGAAGCGATAACGCGTCACCCCTAGCAGAATGCCATTGGGTTGTACGGCGTTGATATGCACGTATTCCTGCCCCTGACGGTGCCACATGCCGCGCTTGGAGCTCTGCGCCGCACCGCCACCCTGGGCCAGCGCGCGATCCGCCTGGGCCTGGTTCTCGGTCAGCGGCGCGACGTATTCGCCGATCAGAATGCCGGCCAGCATCAGCACCAGCATGGGTTTCATCACCGCCCAGACGATGCGCCCGATGGAGACACCCGCCGCACGCATGATGGTCAGCTCGCTGTTGCTGGCCAAGGTACCGAGACCGATCAGGCAACCGATCAGTGCTGCCATCGGCAACATCTCGTAGGCACGACGCGGAGCGGTCAGCAATACGTACCAGAGCGCCTGGCCAAGACCGTAATCGCCCTTGTTCAGATCACCCAATTCGTCGATGAAGGCGAACAGCAGTGCCAGGCCGAGAATGATGCCCAGCACCGCCAGAATGGCGAAGAACACCTGGGTGCCGATGTAGCGATCCAACTTAGCCATGAGCCACCTCCGACAACGGCGCACGACGACTGGCCCACCACAGACTCAGACGCTCCCAGTACAACAACACCATGCCAATGGCGAAGAAGATGCCGTGCACCCACCACAACCCTAGCGCCGCGGGCAAACGCCCCTTGTCCAGGGCGCCACGGGCGGCGATCAGCAGACCGAGATAAGCCATATAGAGGAAGATCGCTGGCAACAGCTTGAGGAAGCGGCCCTGCCGCGGATTGACCTTCGACAGCGGCACCGCCAGCAGGGTGACGATGAACACCAGCAATGGCAGTGACAGGCGCCATTGCAACTCGGCCTGCATGCGCGGGTCATCGCTGCCGAACAGCTCACGGGTCGGGGTCGCCTCGCGCTCGCTGGCCTCGATGGCAACTTCCGGCTTGGGCAACAACACGCCATAGGTGTCGTACTGGATGGCGCGATAGTCGGCCTCGCCCGGCTCACCGTCATAGCGATAGCCGTTTTCCAGAATCAGATAGCGACTACCATCTTCCTGAATTTCCTGACGACCACTCTCGGCGACCAGCACGGTAATGCCACGCTCCGAGGTGCCATCAGTGGAGAAGCGCTTCTCCGACATGAACACGCCACGCAGCTCGCTGCGATCAGGCGATAGCTCCTGCGAGTAGGTCACTCGCGATCCATCGCGCAGCGACTGGAAGCGCCCCGGTACCAGAGTATCGAGTTCGGTCAGGGCGTCCTGCTCGTTGAGGATGCGCGCCACGCTGGCTACACCTTGTGGCGCCAGGCCCATGCTCAGCCAGCCCACCAGCAGCGCGACGATCAGCGCCGGCGCCATGCTGTAGACGGTGAGGCGCTGCTGACTGACACCGGTGGCCGACAGCACGGTCATCTCGCTATCCAGATACAGGCGCCCGTAGGCCAGCAGGAAACCGAGGAACAGGCCCAGCGGCAGAATCAGCTGCAGGAAACCGGGAATCCGGTAACCCATGATCAGAAACAGCACACCCGGGTCGAGCACGCCCTGCGCAGCCTGAGCCAGGTATTTGATGAAACGACCGCTCATGATGATCACCAGCAGCACGGCACTCACCGCACTGAGGGTCACCAGCACTTCGCGGGACAGATAACGGAAGACGATCAAACCGGACGCTCCAGGGTTGTCAGGCTCAGGCGCGAGCGCTCACACTAGCCGCACCTACTTGCCGGCCCACCGCAGGGTGGACCCTCGAAAAATGGCGGCCATTATCCGTCAAACCCGACTCTTTGTCTTGGGGACAGCTCACTATGGAATTCCTCGTCAAAAGCACACGTGCGGAAACCCTGAAAACCGCGACCCTGGTCGTCGCCATCGGTGAAGGCCGCAAGCTCGGCATTGCGGCCAAGGCCGTCGACCTGGCCAGCAACGGTGCGCTGAGCGCCGTGCTCAAGCGTGGCGACATCGCCGGCAAGCCGGGCCAGACCCTGCTGCTGCACAGCCTGCCGGGACTCAAGGCCGAGCGTGTACTGCTGGTGGGCTGCGGCAAGGGCGATCTATCCGACCGTCAACTGCGCAAATTGGTTGCAAGCGTGCATGGCGTGCTCAAGGGTCTGGGCGGCGGCGATGCCCTGCTCGCCCTGGGCGAACTCAAGGTCAAGGGCCGCAATACCTACGGCAAGACCCGCCTGATCGTCGAGACCCTGGCCGATGGCACCTACCTGTTCGAGCAGTTCAAGAGCCAGAAAGCCGACCCGCGCGCCCTGAAGAAAATCACCCTGGTCGTCGACAAGGCCGAGCTGGCCGATGCCGAACGCGGCCTGCAGCATGCCCGCGCCATCGCCAACGGCGTCGCCTTCACCAAAGACCTGGGCAACCTGCCACCGAACCTCTGCCACCCCAGCTACCTGGCCGAAGAGGCCAAGGCCCTGGGCAAGGCGCACAAGAACCTCAAGGTCGAGATTCTCGACGAGAAGAAGCTCAAGGAATTCGGCGCCGGCGCCTTCCTCGCCGTCGCTCAGGGCAGCGAGCAGCCGCCACGGATGATCGTCATGCACTATCAGGGCGGCAAGAAGGACGACAAACCCTTCGCCCTGGTCGGCAAGGGCATCACCTTCGACACCGGCGGCATCAGCATCAAGCCGGCCACCGGCATGGACGAGATGAAGTACGACATGTGCGGCGCCGCCAGCGTGCTCGGTACCCTCAAGGCCGTGCTCGAACTACAACTGCCGATCAACCTGGTGTGCCTGCTGGCCTGCGCCGAGAACATGCCCAGCGGCCGCGCCACCCGCCCCGGTGACATCGTCACCACCATGAGCGGGCAGACCGTGGAAATCCTCAACACCGACGCCGAAGGCCGTCTGGTGCTGTGCGACACCCTGACCTACGCCGAGCGCTTCAAGCCGCAGGCGGTGATCGACGTGGCCACCCTCACCGGCGCCTGCATCGTCGCCCTGGGCAGCAACGTTTCCGGCCTGATGGGCAACAACGACGCGCTGATCAAGCAGATCCTCAAGGCTGGCGAAAGCGCCGACGACCGCGCCTGGCAACTGCCGCTGTACGACGAGTACCAGGAGCAGCTTGATAGCCCCTTCGCCGACATCGCCAACATCGGTGGGCCGAAGGCCGGCACCATCACCGCCGGCTGCTTCCTGTCGCGCTTCGCCAAGAACTTCCATTGGGCGCACCTGGATATCGCTGGCACCGCCTGGATCAGCGGCGGCAAGGACAAAGGCGGTACCGGCCGTCCAGTGCCGATGCTGACCCAGTACCTGCTGGATCGCGCCAAGGTCTGATCCAGCGTCCGGGCCATACTCCGTGTAGGAGCGGATTCATCCGCGATAATTCGCGATGAAATCGCGGATGAATCCGCTCCTACAACATCCAGCCCATTACCCTCCAACCGTTGAAAACCAGATGCCCAGAATCGAGTTCTACGTTCTCTCCTCCAACGACGCCGTGGGCCGCCTGCGCGCCGCCTGCCAACTGGCGCTCAAGGCCTGGAGCGCCGGCCTGCCGGTGTTCGTTCGCGGTAGCGACGAGGCGCAGTGTGGTGAACTCGACGAACTGCTGTGGACGTTCAAAGCCGAACGTTTCGTGCCTCATGATCTGCATCACGATGCGCCGCTGTCGCCCGTGGTGCTGGGCATCGATGAAGTGCCGAGTACCGAGCAGGGCGTGCTGATCAACTTAGGCAGCAGCCTGTCGCCGCATGTCGAGCGCTTTTCCCGCATCATCGAGATCGTCAATCAGCAGCCTGAACTGCTCAACGCCTGTCGCGAGAATTTCCGTACCTATCGCCAGCGCGGGTATGATCCGCAACGCGTCGAACTTTAGTGTCCGTGCACGCTCACAACACAAGTCACTCCAGCCCTTTTTCTCGCTGCACCGATGATCATGGACACCCCCAAGCCCCCACAAAAACCCGCTCAGCTGCTGCACGACCTGGAGTCGATTCGCGAGCTGCTGGGCGATAACGGCAGTGAACCACCGCTGCTGATCGACTCGCTGGACCCGGACAGCATTCCGGTGCTGTCAGATATCGTCAGTGCGCCGCCTGGCCCGCCGCCGCCTTTTCATGCAACGCCGACGCCCAAACCGACACCAGCACCGCAGCCTACGCCGGCGCCAAGCGTGCTGCGCGAGCGCATCGAGCCACGCCTGCATGACAGCGCCCGCGATCTGCAACACCTCAATGCCGAGCTGCGCGCCGCCGCCCAGTTGATCCTGCAGGACGTGATCGACGATTTCGTGCCGCAGATCGAGGCCGAACTCAAGCGCCGCCTCGAAGCCCGCCTGCCACGCCTGCTGCCACCACGCAAGTAAGCCCTGACCCGTAGGAGCCCCGCCCCGGGGCGAATGCTTGACAGCAAAGAGCAAAAGCTTCGCCCCGAGGCGGGGCTCCTACAAAACTGGACGCGGCCTGCCATTTCCCGTAGGGCGGGTGCAACCCGCCACACCAAAGATGGTGGGTTGCACCCGCCCTACAGCTCAAGGCTTATGGCTTGGTGCTCAGAAGCGGTATACTTGTCGGCTTTTCCGATCAGCCGTCAAAGGGTCCCGCCGCGCATGGACAAGACCTACCAGCCGCACGCCATTGAAACCGCCCTGTACCAGAACTGGGAAGCCAAGGGCTACTTCGCCCCGCAAGGCTCGGGCGAGCCCTACACCATCATGATCCCGCCGCCGAACGTCACCGGCAGCCTGCACATGGGCCATGGCTTCAACAACTCGATCATGGATGCGCTGATCCGCTTCCGCCGCATGCAGGGCCGCAATACCCTGTGGCAGCCGGGCACCGACCACGCGGGCATCGCCACGCAGATGGTGGTCGAGCGTCAGCTGGCCGCCGAGGGTATTGGCCGCCACGACCTGGGCCGCAAGAAATTCCTGGAGAAAGTCTGGGAGTGGAAGGAGCAGTCCGGCGGCACCATCACCCGCCAGATTCGCCGCCTGGGCAGCTCGGTGGACTGGTCGCGCGAGCGCTTCACCATGGACGATGGCCTGTCCGAGGCGGTGAAAGAAGCCTTCGTGCGCCTGCATGAAGACGGCCTGATCTATCGCGGCAAGCGCCTGGTCAACTGGGACACCAAGTTCCACACCGCCATCTCCGACCTGGAAGTGGAAAACCACGACGAGAAAGGCTCGCTGTGGAACCTGCGCTACCCGCTGGCCGACGGCAAGAAAACCGCCGAAGGCAATGACTACCTGATCGTCGCCACCACCCGCCCGGAAACCATGCTCGGCGACAGCGCCGTGGCCGTGCACCCGGAAGACGAGCGCTACAAGGCGCTGATCGGCAGCTTCGTCGAACTGCCGCTGCTGGGCCGTCGCATCCCGATCATCGCCGATGATTACTGCGACCCCGAGTTCGGCACCGGCTGCGTGAAGATCACCCCGGCGCACGACTTCAATGACTACGAAGTGGGCAAACGCCACAACCTGCCGCTGATCAACATCTTCGACAAGAACGCCGCCGTGCTGACCACCGCTCAGGTGTTCAACCTCGACGGTAGCGTCAACGAACAGATCGAAGCGAACATTCCGGCGCAGTTCGCCGGTCTGGACCGCTTCGAGGCGCGCAAGCAGATCGTCGCCGCCTTCGAGGCAGCCGGCCTGCTGGAGAAGATCGAAGATCACGCCCTAAAAGTGCCGAAAGGCGACCGCTCCGGCACCGTCATCGAGCCGTGGCTGACCGACCAGTGGTACGTCTCCACCAAGCCGCTGGCCGAAAAAGCCATCGCCGTGGTCGAGAGTGGCGAAATCCAGTTCGTGCCCAAGCAGTACGAGAACATGTACTTCAGCTGGATGCGTGACATCCAGGACTGGTGCATCAGCCGTCAGCTGTGGTGGGGCCACCGCATTCCGGCCTGGTACGACGATGCCGGCAACGTCTACGTTGGCCGCGACGAAGCGGAAGTACGCGCCAAGCACAACCTCGGCGGCGCCAACCTGCGCCAGGACGAAGACGTGCTCGACACCTGGTTCAGCTCCGGCCTGTGGACCTTCTCCACCCTCGGCTGGCCGCAGCAGACCGACTTCCTCAAGACCTTCCACCCCACGGATGTTCTTGTAACGGGCTTCGACATCATCTTCTTCTGGGTCGCCCGGATGATCATGCTGTCGACCCACCTGACCGGGCAGATTCCGTTCAAGACCGTCTACGTTCACGGTCTGGTACGCGACGGTCAAGGCCAGAAGATGTCCAAGTCCAAGGGCAACGTGCTCGACCCGCTGGATATCGTCGATGGCATCGACCTCGAATCCCTGGTAGCCAAGCGTACCAGCGGCATGATGCAGCCCAAGCTGGCCGAGAAGATCGCCAAGCAGACCCGTGCCGAATTCCCCGACGGCATCGCCGCCTACGGCACCGACGCCCTGCGCTTCACCAACCTGGCGCTGGCCTCCACTGGTCGCGACATCAAGTTCGACATGGGCCGCGTCGAGGGTTACCGCAACTTCTGCAACAAGCTGTGGAACGCCGCCAACTTCGTCATCGAGAACACCGATGACAAGGACACCGGCATCAATGGTGAACCAGTCGAGCTTTCGCCGGTGGATCGCTGGATCATCTCCGCCCTGCAGCGCACCGAGGCTGACGTGACCCGCCACCTCGACGCCTTCCGCTTCGACCTGGCGGCGCAAACCCTTTACGAGTTCATCTGGGACGAGTACTGCGCCTGGTATCTGGAGCTGGTCAAGCCGGTGCTGTGGGACGAGAACGCGCCCATCGAGCGCCAGCGCGGCACCCGCCGCACCCTGGTGCGCGTGCTGGAAGTGATCCTGCGCCTGGCCCACCCGTTCATGCCTTTCATCACCGAAGAAATCTGGCAGCGCATCAAGGCCCAGGCCGGCGTGCAGGGCGAAACCCTGATGCTGCAACCCTGGCCGGTGGCCAATGAGAGTCGCATTGACGCCGCCGCAGAAGGTGACATCGAGTGGGTCAAGCAACTGATGCTCGGCGTGCGCCAGATCCGTGGCGAGATGAAAATCTCCATGGCCAAGCGCATCGACATCATCGTCGCCAACGCCAGTGCCGAAGACCTGCGCCGCCTGGCCGACTTCGAGCCGCTGCTGAGCAAGCTGGCCAAGCTGGAGTCGGTGCGCGTGCTGGCTGCCGGTGAAGAAGCGCCGATGTCCGCTACCACCCTGGTCGGCGAGATGGAAGTGCTGGTGCCAATGGCCGGGCTGATCGACAAGGACGCCGAACTGGCGCGCCTGGACAAGGAAATCGGTCGTCTGCAAGGCGAAGTGCAGCGCGTCGGCGGCAAGCTGAGCAACCAGGGCTTCGTCGCCAAGGCACCGGCCGAAGTGCTGGAGAAGGAGCGCGCCAAACTGGCCGAGGCCGAACAGGCCCTGGCCAAGATGATCGAGCAGCGCGGCAAGATCGCCGCACTCTGATCACCGCGCGACACCCACAGACCCGCGCCCTAACCGGCGCGGGCTTGCTTTTTTGTGGGGCCCCGCCCGTAGGGTGGGCTTCAGCTCGTAGGGTGGGCTTCAGCCCACAATCGATACTGCGCCTCAATTGAGCCGCCCTCGCAAAGCCCGTCCAACAATAGACTTGGCCTTTTCATAAGAGCGCCGCCACGGCCTCTACCCCTTGTTTGATCGATCCCCCGGAACACCCATGACCGCCCGTGCCCCTTCCCTGTCCGACGCCTTGCTACCCATTGGCGTGCTCGTCGTACTGCTCAGCCTCTCCGTTTACCTGTTCGGTGACGCCTCCTCCAGCGGCCCGAACCAGATCGCCCTGATGAGCGCCGCCTTCGTCGCCGGCCTGGTCGGCCTGAAGAACGGCCTGCGCTGGGCCGAGATCGAAGAAGGCATACTCGCCGGCATCCATATGGCGATGAAGGCCAACCTGATTCTGCTGGCGGTTGGCGCGCTGATCGGCACCTGGATTCTCGCCGGCACGGTGCCGACCATGATCTGGCTCGGCCTGAAGCTGATCAGTGCCGAGTACTTCTACCTCACCAGTTGCCTGATCTGCGCGCTCACGGCGTTGTCCATCGGCAGCTCCTGGACGGTGGCCGGTACCCTCGGCATCGGCCTGATGGGCGTGGCGGCAGGCCTGGGGCTGGACCCGGCGATCACCGCCGGAGCGATCATTTCCGGCGCCTACTTCGGCGACAAGCTGTCGCCGCTATCGGACACCACCAACCTGGCGCCGGCCGCTGCCGGCGCCGATCTGTTCGCGCATATCCGCAACATGCTGCGTACCACTGTGCCGGCGCTGCTGATCGCCCTGGCGATCTTCTTCACCCTCGGCCAGCAGGCCAGCGCCGAGCACGACACCGGGCGCATCGTCGAGGTGCTGAGCGCGCTGGAGGCACAGTTCAACCTCGGCTGGCACCTGCTGCTGCCGGTAGCCTTCCTGCTGCTGCTCGCGGTACGCCAGTGGG
>JBLUOL010000019.1:0-43252 GCA_048065775.1 Pseudomonas sp. GW6 | reverse complement strand
CACAGGTCGTGCTCGGCCCGCAGCATCTGGCCGCGCTGCAATCCATGGTCGATGCACAACCGGGGTTGGAGGTCGCTCATGCAGGCTGATCTGCTGCTGGTCGCGGCACTGTTACGACGTGGCCGCAGCCTCGATCATTGCTCCAGCGCGCTAAGCCTGGTCGCCGTGCTCTTCGGCCTGGCACCTTGGCTGGGTGCACCGCCCAGCCTGATCCTGGCGCTGCTCTGCGCCGTGCTGCTGATCGCCGGCCTGGCCGAAAAATACTGGGCGTTGCGCGTGGCGCTAGACGCCGAGCTGTTCCAACGCCTGGCTGAAGCCGGAGAACAGCTCGACAGCCAGACTCATGCGCTGGATCAGGCCCTACAGAATCTTGGCCTGCAAAATGCGCAACAGGCTGGCCGCAGCTGGAGCCTTCGATCTCAGGGCGCACTCGGCCTGCTGCGCAAACAGGCCCTATGCCTGTTGCTACAGATCGTCATCGTCGTACTCGGGTTCTTCATCGTTCTCGCTTAAGGAGTCGCCATGCTCGCCGCATTGACCGCTTTCGCCATCACCTCGGCAGCTCGCCTGCTGACCGGCGCACGAGCCCTTTGGCTCGGCAGTACCGCGCAGGCGACCCAGCGCCTGTACTACGCCAACCACAGCAGCCACGGCGACTTCGTCCTGCTCTGGGCCTCGCTGCCGCCGGAGCTGCGCAAGCGCACCCGGCCGGTGGCCGGCGCCGACTACTGGCAGAAACCGGGCGTGCGCAGCTTCCTGATCAACAAGGTATTCAACGGCGTGCTGGTCGACCGCGAGCGCAAGGAAGGCGCCAACCCGCTGCAGGCGATGCTCGACGCGCTGGACGGCGGCGACTCGCTGATCATCTTCCCCGAGGGCACGCGCAATCTCGGCGACGAGCCCTTGCTGTCCTTCAAAAGCGGCCTTTATCACCTGGCTCAGGCGCGCCCGGACGTGGAGCTGGTGCCGGTGTGGATCGCCAACCTCAACCGGGTGATGCCCAAGGGCAGGGCGCTGCCGCTGCCGCTGCTGTGCACCCTGAGCTTCGGTGCGGCGCTGGAGCCCATCGAGGGGGAGGGCAAAGACGCCTTCCTGGAACGCGCGCGTAACGCCCTGCTGGCACTGGCACCCGAGGAGGCCTGAGATGGATAACAACACTTTGCTGCTGTTCGCCGGTATCGGTGCCCTGTTGTTGCTGGCCAGCCTGGTCGGCTTCGTCCTCAAGCGGCGCAGTGGCGATCAGCCCAACCCGGTGATCGACAACCTCAACGCGCGGATCAATGCCTGGTGGGTGATGGTGCTGGTGATCGGCATCGCCTTCCTGTTCGGCAACAATGGCGTGATCCTGCTGTTCTACTTCGTCTCCTTCTATGCCCTGCGCGAGTTCATGACCCTGACGCCGACCCGGCGCAGCGATTACCCGGCGCTAGTGGCGGCCTTCTACTTCGCCCTGCCGATGCAGTACCTGCTGATCGCTTTCGGCTGGTACGGCCTGTTCGCCATCTTCATCCCGGTCTATCTGTTCCTGCTGTTGCCGATCCTGGCTTCGCTGGGCGGCGACACCACCCGCTACCTCGAGCGTGCGGCCAAGGTGCAGTGGGGCTTGATGATCGCCGTTTACTGCATTTCCTCTGTACCTGCTCTGCTGACTTTGGATATTCCCGGCTATGAGGGGCGCAACCTGCTGCTGATCGCCTGGCTGATCATCGTCGTGCAGCTCTCCGACGTGCTGCAGTACGTCTGCGGCAAGCTGGCCGGCAAACACAAGATCGCGCCCAACCTGTCACCCTCGAAAACCGTGGAAGGCTTTGTCGGCGGCGTAGCGCTGGCCACGCTGATTGGCGCCATGCTGTGCTGGATCACGCCGTTCGCGTTCTGGCAGGCCGCACTGTTCGCGCTGCTGGTGTGCATCCTCGGCTTCGCCGGCGGCCTGGTGATGTCGGCGATCAAACGCGACCGCGGGGTGAAGGACTGGGGCCACATGATCGAAGGCCACGGCGGTATGCTGGATCGCCTGGACTCGGTGTGCTTCGCCGCGCCGGTTTTCTTCCATATGGTGCGCTACTGGTGGGCCTGATCTGGCGCAAGTACTGGGGCAGAGGATTGCACTAGAGTTAAGCAACTCCAGAGAACAAGAAGGCCGACATGATCGCCCACACCCAGACACTGTTCGGAGCCGTCGCGCTGGTCGCCGTGATCATGGGCAGTTGCCTGATCCTGGTCGGCCAGTTGCGTCATCGCGACGGCATGCTCACCACTGGACTGGGCATGGTCTCCCATGCGCTGGCCTACATTGGCTTCACCCTGTTCGGTCAGGTATCGATGTGGATCAGCTACGTGCTGGCCAACACCTTGCTGTCCACCGCGCTGGCGTTCTACACGGTCAGCCTGCCGCTGATCCACGGCCGACGCCCGCCCGGGCGACTGGCCTTCGCCTTCCCGCTGCTGCTGGGCGCGTTGCTAAGCCTGCTGATCGATACCCAGGAACCCCGCCAACTGGTAGCCTGCCTGCTGCTGTTCACGCAATGCCTGGTCATCCTGCGCCTGAGCCGCACCCATGCCGTGTCCGGCGGGCGTGCCCACCGAATCCTGATGATCGGTGCTGGCATCAGCCTGTTCGGCCTGGGCATTCGTGTGGTGGTCATCCTCAGCGGTGCGCCGGCAGAGATGCACTACGACGTCAGCAACCTGAAGCAGACGGTATCGGTCGCCCTCGGTGCCGCCACCATCATCATGTTCTCCTTCGGCCTGGTGCTGCTGTCGCGCGAGCGCATCGAATCGGAGCTGCGCCAGACCGCCCTGCGCGACACGCTCACCAGGCTGCCCAATCGCCTGGCGATACTCGAACAACTCACCGACGAGCTGGAGCGTGCCCGCCGCCAACACACGCCGCTGTCCATCGCCATGCTCGATCTGGATCACTTCAAGCAGATCAACGACAGCCACGGCCACCTGGTCGGCGATGACGTGCTCAGGCACTGCGCGGACCATCTTCAGCAGCGGCTGCGGCGCAACGACAGCATCGGTCGTTATGGTGGTGAGGAATTCCTGCTGATTCTGCCCGGCACCGACGCCAGCGGCGCGCTGGAGTTGGTCGATCAGCTCCGCCAATCCCTGACTCAGCACCCGGCGCAGGTCGACGACAAGACCATCGCCTTGAGCTTCAGCGCCGGTGTTTACGGCAGCACCAGCCCCGTCGCCGAGGACATCACTGGCATGCTGCTGAAGGCCGACGCCGCGCTCTATCGAGCCAAGCATGCCGGGCGTAACACACAGGTCCTGGCCACAGCGGACTGAGGGAGGGGCTCGGATTTACTGGAGATCCCCGGAAGGCCAACAGCTTTCTTCTGGCAGACCTGAGTCATACCTGGCTACCAGCGTTCAGCGTCGCCTGACTTTCCTGCAGGCAACAAAAAACCCGCCGAAGCGGGTTTTTCATGACCTTCCGACATCCTGTCGTTTGCCATCCTGGCGCGGTCTGTCTTCCGTGACTCGGGACATCCAGTTCCCGGTAGGTGTATGTAGATTAGCTAGCCTGCGCAGGCAACGGGAGAGGTCAGTTGCGCCTCTCCATGTAAGCCTTTTGCCACAACATCAGAAGTCCAGATTCGACACCGCCAGGGCGTTGGACTCGATGAAGTCGCGGCGCGGCTCCACGGCATCGCCCATCAGGGTGTTGAAGATCTGGTCGGCGGCGATGGCGTCCTCGATGGTCACCTTGAGCATGCGGCGCACTTCCGGGTCCATGGTGGTTTCCCACAACTGATCCGGGTTCATCTCACCGAGACCTTTGTATCGCTGGATGCTGTGACGCTTGGTGCTTTCGGTCATCAGCCAGTCCAGCGCTTCCTTGAAGGTGCTGACCGGTTTCTTGCGCTCGCCACGCTGCACGTAGGCGCCTTCTTCCAGCAAGTTGTTCAGCTGTTCGCCCAGGGTAGTGACGGTCTTGTAGTCATTGCTGGCGAAGAAGTCGCGGTTGAAGGTGGTGTAGCTGGAAAGGCCGTGAGATTTGACCTCGACCTCCGGCAGCCACAGGTGACGCTCGCGGTCTTCACGCAGACTGGCACTGTAGGTCTGGCCAGACTTCTCGGTAGTCTTCAGACGTGCAGCGAAGCCTTCCAGCCAGTTCTGCATGAAGGCCTGATCAGCGAGCTGCTCCACCGGAATGCGCGGCAGATAGACGAAGTGCTCGGTGATGTCCTTGGGATAGACACGCGATAGTCGATCCAGGGTCTTCATCACGCCACGGTATTCGCCCACGAGCTTTTCCAGCGCGCCGCCAGACAGGCCTGGGGCATTCTCGTTGACGTGCAGGCTGGCGTCTTCCAGGGCCGACTGGGTCATGTATTCATCCATGGCCTCGTCGTCCTTGATGTACTGCTCCTGCTTGCCTTTCTTCACCTTGTACAGCGGCGGCTGAGCGATATAGATGTAGCCGCGCTCGACCAACTCCGGCAACTGACGAAAGAAGAAGGTCAACAGCAGGGTACGGATGTGCGAACCGTCGACGTCAGCATCGGTCATGATGATGATGTTGTGATAACGCAGCTTGTCGATGTTGTATTCATCACGGCCAATGCCGCAGCCGAGCGCAGTGATCAGCGTGCCGACTTCCTGCGAGGAAATCATGCGGTCGAAGCGCGCGCGTTCGACGTTGAGGATCTTGCCCTTGAGCGGCAGGATCGCCTGGGTCTTGCGGTTACGGCCCTGCTTGGCAGAACCGCCCGCGGAGTCACCCTCCACGATGTAGAGTTCGGACAGCGCCGGGTCTTTTTCCTGGCAGTCGGCCAGTTTGCCGGGCAGGCCGGCAATGTCCAGTGCACCTTTACGGCGAGTCATTTCACGGGCTTTACGAGCCGCTTCGCGGGCACGCGCGGCATCGATCATCTTGCCGACCACGGCCTTGGCTTCGTTGGGGTTTTCCAGCAGGAAGTCGGAGAAGTACTTGCCCATCTCCTGTTCGACCGCAGTTTTTACCTCGCTCGATACCAGTTTGTCCTTGGTCTGCGAGCTGAATTTCGGGTCCGGCACCTTGACCGAGATGATCGCAGTCAGACCTTCGCGGGCATCGTCACCGGTGGTGGAAACCTTGAACTTCTTGGCCAGGCCTTCGGCCTCGATGTAGTTGTTCAGGTGGCGGGTGAGGGCGGAACGGAAACCGGCCAGGTGCGTACCACCGTCACGCTGCGGAATGTTGTTGGTGAAGCAAAGCAGGTTCTCGTTGAAGCTGTCGTTCCACTGCAGGGCAACTTCGACACCAACGCCGTCTTCTTCGCGCTGAACGTTGAAGTGGAACACCTGGTTGACCACGGTCTTGTTGGTGTTCAGGTACTCAACGAAAGCCTTCAGACCACCTTCGTACTTGAACAGCTCTTCCTTGCCGGTGCGCTCGTCGCGCAGCAGGATGCCCACGCCGGAGTTGAGGAAGGACAGTTCGCGCAGACGCTTGGCCAGGATGTCCCAGCTGAAGTGGATGTTGGCGAAGGTCTCTTCGGACGGTTTGAAGTGGATCTGCGTACCGGTACCGTCGGTGTCACCGACAGCGGCCAGAGGCGCTTGCGGTACACCATGCACGTAGGTCTGTTCCCAGATCTTGCCGCTACGGCGGATGGTCAGCACCAGCTCCTTGGAGAGGGCGTTCACCACCGAGACACCCACGCCATGCAGGCCGCCGGATACCTTGTAGCTGTTGTCATCGAACTTACCGCCGGCGTGAAGCACGGTCATGATGACCTCGGCCGCCGAGACGCCTTCTTCCTTGTGCATGTCGACCGGGATACCACGGCCGTTATCGCGCACACTGATCGATTCATCCGGGTGGATGGTGATGATGATTTCACTGCAGTAGCCTGCCAGCGCTTCGTCGATCGAGTTGTCGACCACCTCGAACACCATGTGGTGCAGACCACTACCATCGTCAGTGTCACCGATGTACATCCCGGGACGTTTGCGTACGGCGTCCAGTCCTTTCAGCACCTTGATGCTGGAGGAGTCGTACGTTTGGTTCTCGCTCATGCCTTCACTCCCGATGGTCTTGGGTCTGGGTGATACGGCCATGTTCCACGTGGAACATGGCAACCGGCGTATCCGTCTGCCAGCCTTCCCTCAACAATTCATGATCTACACAGGTGATGAACACCTGGCAGCGCAAATCTTCCAGCAGCCGGCACAATGCCTGACGATGCTGTTCATCCAGCTCCGACGGTAGGTCGTCCACCAGATAGATACACTGGCCACGCTTGGCTTCGTTGACCAAGTGGCCCTGGGCGATGCGCAAAGCGCACACCACCAGTTTCTGTTGTCCTCGCGACAGAATCTCTGCCGCGTTGTGCCCCGCCAGTCGCAGACGCAAATCAGCGCGCTGCGGTCCGGCCTGGGTATGCCCGAGTTGCTGGTCGCGGAGGAGGGATGTGGCGAGCACTTCGCTCAATTCCCGATCCTTGTCCCAACCGCGGTAATAACTCAGGGTCAGTCCTTCCAGCTCCAGCAGCTCGGCCAGGGTCCGTTCGAACACCGGTTTCAGGGCCTGAATGTAGGCACGTCGGTAGGTGTCGATTTCCTCGCTGGCACTGCACAGTTCGCGGTCCCATGCGGCCTGCGAAGCACCGTCAAGTGTACCATGGCGCAGCCACGAGTTCCGCTGCCGCAGGGCTTTCTGCAGGCGTTGCCAGGCGCCGAGAAAGCGATGTTCCACGTGGAACACACCCCAATCGAGAAACTGCCGGCGAATCTTCGGTGCACCTTCAAGCAGTCGAAAACTATCGGGGTTTATCAGCTGTAGTGGCAACAGATCGGCTAGCTGCGCAGCGCTACGCGCGTTCTGCCCATCGATACGAATCTGCAGCTCACCCTGACGATCGCGAGAGATACCCAGATTGCTGGAGCCGCCTTCGGCCAACTGCACCTGACCGAAAATGGTACAGGCGGGTTGCTCGTAATGGATGACCGGCTGCAGGCGGGTGCTGCGGAAGGAGCGGGCGAGGCCTAGCAGATGGATCGCCTCGAGCACGCTGGTCTTGCCGCTACCGTTGGCGCCGTGGAGGATGTTGATGCGGGAGGAGGGGGAGAGGGTCACCGGGTGCAGATTGCGCACCGCGGTGACCGTGATACGGCTTAGGGACATTAAAGACGCATCGGCATGACAACGTAGGCCGAATCGTCGTTGTCGGCTTCCTGCAGCAGGGCACTGCTGTTGGAGTCGGAGAGGATCAGGCGCACCTGCTCGGTTCCCATCACGCTCAGCACATCCAGCAGATAGCTGACGTTGAAACCGATCTCCAGGCCGCTGCCCGCATAGTCGACAACGATCTCTTCCTCGGCCTCTTCCTGCTCAGGGTTGTTGGCTTGAATCTTCAGCAGACCAGACGCCAGGGTCAGGCGAATGCCACGGTACTTCTCGTTGGACAGAATCGCGGTGCGGCTGAAGGCTTCGCGCAGGCCCTGACGATCCGCCAGCACCAGTTTGTCACCACCACGTGGCAGCACGCGCTCGTAATCCGGGAACTTGCCGTCGACCAGTTTCGAGGTGAAGGTGAACTCGCCGGTGTTGGCACGGATGTGATGCTGACCGAGAACGATGGCGACTTCGGCGTCTTGCTCGGTGAGCAGGCGAGCCAATTCGAGAATACCTTTGCGCGGCACGATGACCTGATGCTTGCCTTCCTGCTGGATGATCGCTTCCATGGAGCACATGGCCAGACGGTGACCGTCGGTAGCGACCGCTCGCAGCAGACCGCTCTGTACTTCCAGGAGCATGCCATTGAGGTAGTAGCGCACATCCTGCTGGGCCATGGCGAAGCTGGTGCGTTCGATCAAACGACGCAGCTTGGCTTGCGGCAGGTTGAAGGTCAGCGACCCCGGACCTTCCTCGACGGTGGGGAAGTCGTTGGCCGGCAGAGTCGACAGAGTGAAACGGCTGCGCCCGGCCTTGACCAGCAGCTTCTGCTCGTCGACACGAATATCGATCAGCGCGTCGCTCGGCAGGCTTTTGCAGATGTCCATCAGCTTGCGCGCCGGCACGGTAATTTCACCCGGTTCGGCGGCATCTTCGAGTGTGACGCGGCCAACCAGTTCGACCTCGAGGTCGGTACCGGTAAGCGACAGCTGCTGGCCTTCGACCACCAGCAGGACGTTGGACAGAACCGGCAGCGTCTGGCGTCGTTCCACGACACCGGCGACCAGTTGCAGGGGTTTCAACAGGGCTTCGCGTTGAATAGTGAAATGCATGGTCTAGTCCCTTGCCTCGTGGAGCTGCATTGATTTGATCAGGTAGTCAGGGTGCGCAGCAGGTTCTTGTAGTCCTCGCGGATGTCCGCGTCGGATCCCCTAAGTTCAGCAATCTTACGGCATGCGTGCAACACCGTGGTGTGATCGCGACCGCCGAAGGCCACACCGATTTCCGGCAGGCTGTGATTGGTCAGTTCCTTCGACAATGCCATGGCCACCTGACGCGGCCGGGCGATCGAGCGCGAACGGCGCTTGGAAAGCAGATCGGTGATCTTGATCTTGTAGTACTCAGCGGTGGTGCGCTGAATATTATCGATGCTGACCAGCTTGTCCTGCAGGGCCAGCAGATCCTTGAGCGACTCGCGGATCAGCTCGATGGTGATGTCGCGACCCATGAAGTGCGAGTGGGCGATCACACGCTTCAGCGCGCCTTCCAGTTCGCGCACGTTGGAGCGAATGCGCTGGGCGATGAAGAACGCGGCATCGTGCGGCAGATCTACCTTGGCCTGGTCGGCCTTCTTCATCAGGATCGCCACGCGGGTTTCCAGCTCAGGGGGCTCGACCGCCACGGTCAGGCCCCAGCCGAAGCGCGACTTCAAGCGCTCTTCCAGACCTTCGATCTCTTTCGGGTAGCGGTCGCTGGTGAGAATCACCTGCTGACCCCCTTCGAGCAGCGCGTTGAAGGTGTGGAAGAACTCCTCCTGGGAACGCTCCTTCTTGGCGAAGAACTGGATGTCGTCGATCAGCAGCGCATCGACCGAACGGTAGAAGCGTTTGAATTCGTTGATGGCGTTGAGCTGCAAGGCCTTTACCATGTCGGCGACGAAACGCTCGGAGTGCAGGTACACGACCTTGGCGTTAGGGTTCTTCGCTAACAGGTGATTACCCACAGCATGCATCAGGTGAGTCTTGCCCAGACCAACGCCGCCATACAGGAACAACGGGTTGTAACCGTGCTTGGGGTTGTCCGCCACCTGCCAGGCGGCCGCGCGCGCCAACTGGTTCGACTTACCCTCGACGAAGTTATCGAAGGTAAAGGTGCGGTTGAGGTAGCTGGTGTGCTTGAGGCCACCTTCGACCTGTACGGTACGTTCGGTGCGTGGCGCCACCGCGGGGGTCGGCGGTTGTGGCGCGGAGCCGCCCATGGAGTCGAAGCTGGCACGCGACGGCTCCTGCTGTGCAGGCGGCGGCACCGGCTTGCTGACGGATGCGGCGGCCTGAACCTGAGCGGCACGCGCAGCAGCAGGCAAAGGGGCCGTTGGCGCGACTCGGGCAGTCGCTGCCCGCTTGCTGCCTATTAATAAGGAAAGCGCAGGAACCAGACCACCAGCGCGCTCACCGAGCAACTCGAGCAAACGGCTCAGGTACTTCTCGTTGACCCAATCGAGTACGAAACGATTCGGCGCATACACGCGCAGCTCGTCGCCTTCGGCTTCGACCTGCAGAGGACGGATCCAGGTGTTGAATTGCTGGGCTGGCAACTCGTCGCGCAAAAGCTCGACGCATTGCTGCCATAGTTCCACTGACACTGACTATCCCCTATCCAGGCGGCGATGCAAAAACAGCCGCCATTGTAACGGCCAACGACCGAGTTATCCACACAGCAGGGACTAGATGGCCAAGTAAAATCAAAGCCTTAGTTCCATTCATCAGACTTATCAGTAGCTGCGTAAGCCTTGTGGATAAGAACCCCGTAAGCTTCTGTAAAAGCCTGGGGATGAACGGGCGGATAACCCTGCTGTGGGTAACACGGCATTCTATCCTCAGGCTGTCTGCAGGACACGCACAGACGAACCACGCCTTTTGGACAGACTTATCATCACCGGATGAGCAAGCAGGGCGCTGCAGCCAAAGGGTTGTCCACAGACGCTGGCAGCACCATTCAACATAAACATAGAAAAAGAGCTTTAAACCCTTTTCCTTCTTTCTATTTCTATCTGGCGAATAAGGTTGGTTGGAAATTGACCTACCGCGCGGCTTTCTCTAGAATTGCCGGTCTCTTTAAACCAGGGTCATTCCGACCCTAGTCGATCACCCAGGTAACGCACCATGAAACGCACTTTCCAACCCAGCACCATCAAGCGCGCTCGCACCCACGGTTTCCGTGCCCGCATGGCCACCAAGAACGGCCGTGCCGTCCTGTCGCGTCGTCGCGCCAAGGGCCGCAAGCGTCTGACTGTCTAATTCATCCAGACAGGTGGTGAGTCGAGGCTTCGGCCGGGAAAAGCGACTGCTGACTCCCCGGCAATTCAAGGCAGTCTTCGACTCCCCAAGCGGTAAAGCTCCGGGCAAAAGTGTCCTGCTGCTAGCGCGCGATAACCAGCTTGATCATCCCCGCCTAGGTTTGGTGATCGGCAAAAAGAGCGTCAAGCTCGCCGTCGAGCGCAACCGCATCAAGCGTCAAATCCGCGAGTCCTTTCGCCTCAATCAGGACAACCTGACAGGCTGGGACATCGTGGTGGTCGCCCGCAAAGGGCTAGGTGATCTGGAGAATGGCGAACTTGCTCAGCAGTTCGGCAAACTCTGGAAACGCTTGGCCCGAAGCCGGCCCAGTCGCGACGCAGACTTATCCCCCGGGACAAGCGACAATCCCCATGCGTAAAGCGGCTCTAGCCTGTATTCAGGTTTATCGCTACGCCATCAGTCCGCTGATGGCCAGTCATTGTCGCTTCTATCCCAGCTGCTCCTGCTATGCCTACGAAGCCATCGAGCAACATGGCTTCCTGCGTGGTGGCTGGCTGACAGCGCGCCGTCTCGGTCGCTGTCACCCCTGGAATCCCGGCGGTTTCGATCCAGTTCCACCCGTTAAAAAATCCCGTTCCCCTTCGATGGCCGAATAATCATGGATATCCAACGTTCGATCCTGATCGTCGCCCTGGCAGTCGTGTCCTACCTCATGGTCCTGCAATGGAACGAGGACTATGGCCAGGCTGCCCTGCCAGCCGAGGTTAGTACCTCGACCGCTGCGACGCCTGCCCTGCCCGACACACCTGCTGCAACCGCCAGCACCGGCGGCGACGACATCCCCACTGCCGTGGCCGAGCCCACTGCTGCTGCCGTTGCGCCTACCGCCGCTGTCAGCGACGAGCTGATTCGCGTCAAGACCGATGTGCTGGACCTGGCCATCGACCCGCGTGGTGGCGATATCGTGCAGCTGCGTCTGCCGCAGTACCCGCGTCGTCAGGACCGCCCGGACGTTCCGTTCCAGCTGTTCGATAACGGCAACGAGCGTACCTACCTGGCACAGAGCGGCCTGATCGGTCAGAACGCGCCGGATAAATCCAGCGGTCGTTCCCTGTGGAGCAGCGAGAAGCAGAACTACGAACTGGCCGAAGGCCAGGACAGCCTGGTGGTCGATCTCACATTCAGCGAGAACGGCGTCAACTACATCAAGCGCTACAGCTTCAAACGCGGCCTCAACCCACAGTGCTCGGCGCGTGAGCAACAGTTGAAGAAGCCTGGCTGCATCGATCCGTCCGCCTATCAGGTCGACGTACGTTACTTGATCGATAACCAGAGCGAGCAAGCCTGGAGCGGCAACCTGTTCGCCCAGCTCAAGCGCGACAACAGCGGCGACCCGTCCTCGACCACCGCTACCGGCACCGCTACCTACCTCGGCGCGGCACTGTGGACCGCCGACGAGCCGTACAAGAAGGTGTCGATGAAGGACATCGACAAGCAGTCCTTCAAGGAAACCGTGCAGGGCGGCTGGGTCGCCTGGCTGCAGCACTACTTCGTCACCGCCTGGGTGCCGAGCAAGGACAGCACCAACCTGGTACAGACCCGCAAGGACAGCCAGGGTAACTACATCGTCGGCTTCACCGGCCCGTCCGTGCAGGTCGCTGCCGGCACGCAGGGCGAAACTGGCGCGATCCTCTATGCCGGTCCAAAGCTGCAGGAGCACCTGGGCACCCTGTCCCCGGGGCTGGAGCTGACCGTCGACTACGGCTTCCTGTGGTTCCTCGCGCAGCCGATCTTCTGGCTGCTGGAAGTGATCCATGGCGTGCTCGGCAACTGGGGTTGGTCGATCATTGTCCTGACCATCATCATCAAGCTGATCTTCTTCCCGCTGTCGGCTGCCAGCTACCGCTCCATGGCGCGTATGCGTGCCGTATCGCCGAAACTGCAGGCGCTGAAAGAGCAGCACGGTGACGATCGCCAGAAGATGTCCCAGGCGATGATGGAGCTGTACAAGAAAGAAAAGATCAACCCGCTGGGCGGCTGCCTGCCGATCCTGGTGCAAATGCCGGTGTTCCTCGCCCTCTACTGGGTGCTGCTGGAATCCGTCGAGATGCGTCAGGCGCCCTGGCTGCTGTGGATCACTGACCTGTCGATCAAGGATCCGTTCTTCATCCTGCCGATCATCATGGGCGCGACCATGTTCATCCAGCAGCAGCTCAACCCGACGCCGCCGGACCCCATGCAGGCCCGCGTGCTGAAGCTGATGCCGATCATCTTCACCTTCTTCTTCCTGTGGTTCCCGGCTGGTCTGGTGCTGTACTGGGTGGTCAACAACTGCCTGTCCATCGCCCAGCAGTGGTACATTACGCGCAAGATCGAAGCGGCAGCGAAACCGGCCAACGCCTGATTCGCCAAGGCTTCCAAGCATCAAGCAAACGCCCCATGATTGGGGCGTTTTGCTATCCAAACATTTGTCGGAGGAGCGAGCTCTGCTCGCGAATCTCTGTATCCACAAGCTTCGCGAACAGAGAATCAGGCTTCCCCCTCGCCCCCATATTCAGCCGTACGCATCGAGTAAACCGCCATGAACCATGCCCGAGATACCATCGCCGCCGTCGCCACCGCCCAAGGTCGGGGTGGTGTGGGTATCGTGCGGGTATCCGGTCCTCTTGCAGGTCAATTGGCTCAGGCCATCTGCAGACGCGAGTTGAAGCCGCGCTTCGCTCATCACGGGCCGTTCTATGGCGAGAGCGAGCTGACGCTGGACGAAGGTCTGGCCATCTACTTTCCAGGCCCCAACTCCTTCACTGGTGAAGACGTACTGGAACTTCAGGGCCACGGTGGCCCGGTGGTGCTCGATCTGCTGCTGCGCCGCTGCATGGCGTTGGGGGCGCGCCTGGCGCGTCCTGGTGAGTTCAGCGAACGTGCCTTCCTCAATGACAAGCTCGACCTGGCTCAAGCCGAGGCCATCGCCGATCTGATCGAAGCCAGCTCCGAACAGGCCGCACGCAATGCCCTGCGTTCGCTGCAGGGCGAGTTCTCCAAACGCGTGCATGCACTGACCGAATCCTTGATCCAGCTGCGCATCTATGTCGAAGCCGCCATCGACTTCCCCGAGGAGGAGATCGACTTTCTCGCCGACGGCCATGTGCTAAGCCAGCTCGACAGCGTGCGTGCAAACTTATCCACAGTGCTGCGCGAAGCCGGCCAGGGCGCCCTGCTACGTGACGGCATGACCGTGGTCATCGCCGGCCGGCCCAATGCCGGCAAATCCAGCCTGCTCAACGCCCTGGCCGGCCGTGAAGCGGCCATCGTCACCGATATCGCCGGCACCACCCGCGATGTGCTGCGCGAACATATCCACATCGACGGCATGCCCCTGCACGTGGTCGACACCGCCGGCCTGCGTGATACCGACGATCAGGTCGAACGCATAGGCGTGGAGCGTGCACTCAAGGCCATCAGCGAAGCGGATCGCGTGTTGCTGGTAGTGGACTCCACCGCGCCGGAAGCCGCTGATCCCTTCGCCCTGTGGCCAGAGTTTCTGGAGCAGCGCCCGGACCCGGCACACGTCACCCTGATCCGTAACAAGGCCGATCTCTCCGGCGAGGCAGTAACACTTGAAACCAGCGCCGATGGCCACGTCACGCTGAGCCTGTCAGCCAAATCAGCCGATGGCCTGGAACTGCTGCGCGAGCACCTGAAAGCCTGCATGGGCTATCAGCAGACCGCCGAGAGCGGCTTCAGCGCGCGGCGGCGCCACCTCGAAGCGTTGCTGCAGGCGCAGCAGCACCTCGAGCACGGCCGCAATCAGCTCACCCTGATGGGCGCGGGTGAACTGCTGGCCGAGGATCTGCGTATGGCGCAACAAGCCCTGGGCGAGATCACCGGTGCCTTCAGCAGCGACGATCTGCTGGGACGCATCTTCTCCAGCTTCTGTATTGGCAAGTGAAACCAAATACTCAGGCGCTCTACATTCACCGTCCTCTTATCCACAGCTAGCCTGTAGGAGCGGATTTATCCGCGAAAAGAGCATAGGTCGCGCCGTCAATCCGCCTCTTCCTGCCTCCCCGGATTTCATCCGGGCTACGAACTGCAGGCCAGACACAGGCTGCGTCTCAGGCTGACACCGATGGCAATCGTTGGCTCATCCAGCCCACCTTCCATAAGCTTGCGAGCCATCAAGGGCTTACATGGCACCGTGCCAATGCCCGATTTTCAGACGAAATCCGGGTGTTCTGAAGAGTTATTCATAGTGAAATAAACCCTGTGGAAAACCGCCCTTAAGCCCTGCCCATAACCCTATGACAAAGCTGGGCGTAACTGCCCCTGTGGGTAACTAGCACTTTCATCCACAGTGGTTCAGCAGCTTGCCCAGCGGAACCGAGCAGGAATGACACAGGCTTATCATTCGCTGTACACCAGTAGCAGCAAGGCTTGTAAAGCTTTATCCACAGAAAGGCTCCCTCTATACATAAACATAAAGAACAAGCTTTATAAAAATTCTCTCTTTTTTATTCTTTATAAGCCTGAGCGTACTTTTCACCCGGAAGGGGTCATCAGGTAAAGGCTCGAGGAGAGAGGAACACAACCAAGCAGCTGGCTATTTTTTGTGCAGAAGGCTTCATTCAGCAGGCTTAAGTCCCTATACTTGCCGCCTTTCTTTCAGACCCCTTCTCAACAGGCACGAGGTGCGTGGTGGATTTCCCTTCCCGTTTTGACGTGATCGTGATCGGCGGCGGTCATGCCGGTACCGAAGCAGCCCTGGCTGCAGCACGCATGGGCGTGAAGACCCTGCTGCTCACCCACAATGTCGAGACCCTCGGCCAGATGAGCTGCAACCCGGCTATCGGCGGGATCGGCAAGAGCCATCTGGTCAAGGAAATCGATGCCCTGGGCGGCGCCATGGCCATCGCTACCGACAGGGGCGGTATCCAATTCCGTATTCTCAACAGCCGCAAAGGCCCAGCCGTACGTGCGACCCGCGCACAGGCCGACCGCGTGCTGTACAAAGCCGCGGTACGCGAGATCCTGGAAAACCAGGCCAATCTGTGGATTTTTCAACAGGCAGCTGATGACCTGATTGTGGAAAACGCTCAGGTCAAAGGCGTGGTCACCCAGATGGGCCTCAGGTTCCATGCAGATTCTGTGGTTTTGACCACAGGCACTTTCCTCGGCGGACTTATCCACATTGGTCTGCAGAACTACTCCGGCGGCCGTGCCGGTGATCCGCCCTCCATCGCTCTGGCTCACCGTTTGCGCGAGCTACCGCTGCGCGTTGGCCGTCTGAAGACCGGTACGCCGCCACGCATCGATGGCCGTTCGGTAGATTTCTCGGTGATGACCGAGCAACCGGGCGATACCCCCACGCCGCTGATGTCATTCCTCGGCAAGCGCGAACATCAGCCCAAGCAGATCAGTTGCTGGATAACCCATACCAACGCGCGTACCCACGAGATCATCGCCGCCAACCTCGACCGCTCGCCGATGTACTCCGGTGTGATCGAAGGTGTTGGTCCGCGTTATTGCCCGTCGATCGAAGACAAGATTCACCGCTTCGCCGACAAGGACAGCCACCAGGTGTTCATCGAGCCGGAAGGCCTGA
Organism: Pseudomonas sp. GW6; assembly: GCA_048065775.1. Classification (GTDB taxonomy): domain Bacteria; phylum Pseudomonadota; class Gammaproteobacteria; order Pseudomonadales; family Pseudomonadaceae; genus Aquipseudomonas. The sequence goes on along the minus strand of JBLUOL010000019.1, from coordinate 27,240 downwards.
CCACCCATGAGCTGTATCCCAATGGCATCTCTACCTCGCTGCCGTTCGACGTGCAGCTGGAGATCGTGCGTAGCATTCGCGGCATGGAGAACGCGCATATCGTGCGTCCCGGTTATGCCATCGAGTACGACTACTTCGACCCGCGCGATCTCAAGTACAGCCTGGAAACCAAGGTCATCGCCGGCCTGTTCTTCGCTGGCCAGATCAATGGCACCACCGGCTACGAAGAAGCCGGTGCTCAAGGCCTGCTGGCGGGCTGCAACGCTGCCCTGCGCGCGCAGGGCAAGGAGGCATGGTGCCCGCGTCGTGACGAAGCCTACATCGGCGTGCTAGTCGACGACCTGATCACCCTGGGCACCCAGGAGCCATACCGCATGTTCACCTCGCGTGCCGAATACCGGCTGATCCTGCGCGAGGACAATGCCGACCTGCGCTTGACCGAAAAAGGCCGCGAGCTGGGCCTGATCGACGACGAGCGCTGGGCCGCTTTCGAGGCCAAGCGTGAAGGTATCGCGCAGGAAGAGCAGCGCCTGAAGAGCACCTGGGTGCGCCCGGGCACGCCGCAGGGTGATGCCATTGCCGCGCGCTTCGGTACGCCGCTGGCCCACGAATACAACCTGCTCAACCTGCTGGCTCGCCCGGAAATCGACTACGCCACCCTGGTCGAACTGACCGACGCGCCGGCTGTGGATAACCAGGTGGCCGAGCAGGTCGAGATCAAGACCAAGTACGCCGGCTACATCGACCGCCAGCAGGACGAGATCGCCAAGCTGCGGGCCAGCGAAGACACCAAGCTGCCGGATGATCTGGACTATGCCTCGATCTCCGGGCTGTCCAAGGAGATCCAGTTCAAGCTGGGCAATACCCGCCCGGCCACGCTTGGCCAGGCTTCACGGATCCCCGGGGTCACCCCGGCGGCGATTTCCCTGCTGCTGATTCACCTGAAAAAACGTAGCGCCGGGCAGAAGCTGGAGCAGAGCGCCTGATGTCGGTCACTCAGCGTCACGCCGAAGAACTGCTGCAGGGTGCCCGCGAGCTGGGCATCGAGCTCAGCGCCCTGCAGCAGGAACAACTGCTCGCCTACCTGGGCCTGCTGATCAAGTGGAACAAGGCCTACAACCTCACCGCGGTGCGTGATCCCGACGAGATGGTCTCGCGCCATCTGCTCGACAGCCTGTCGGTGGTGCCGTTCGTGGCCGAGCTTGGGGATAACTGGCTGGACGTCGGTAGTGGCGGCGGCATGCCTGGCGTGCCGCTGGCGATCATGTTCCCCGAGCGGCGTTTCACTCTGCTCGACTCCAACGGCAAGAAAACCCGTTTTCTGGTGCAGGTGAAACTGGAGCTGAAACTCGCCAACCTCGAGGTTGTCCACAACCGGGTCGAGGCGTATCGCCCCGAGCAGCCTTTCGATGGCATCAGCTCGCGGGCGTTCAGCAGCCTGGAGGACTTCAGCAACTGGACGCGCCACCTCGGCAGCGTCGATACCCAGTGGCTGGCGATGAAAGGCGTGCACCCGGATGACGAATTGCAGGCCCTGCCGACGGACTTCCGTCTCAGCGCCACGCATGTGTTGCGGGTTCCCGGTTGCCAAGGCCAACGCCATCTGTTGATACTGCGTCGCTCGGTCTAAGGGGAAAGAAGATGGCCAAGGTATTCGCGATCGCCAATCAGAAAGGCGGCGTGGGCAAAACCACGACGTGCATCAACCTGGCCGCTTCACTGGTGGCGACCAAGCGCCGCGTGCTGTTGATCGACCTCGACCCGCAGGGCAACGCGACCATGGGCAGCGGTGTCGACAAACACGGTCTTGAGCACTCGATCTACGACGTGCTGATCGGCGAGTGCGACCTGAGCCAGGCCATGCAATTCTCCGAGCATGGCGGCTACCAGTTACTGCCGGCCAACCGTGACCTGACCGCCGCGGAAGTCGCCCTGCTGGAAATGAAGATGAAGGAAAGCCGCCTGCGTTATGCCCTGGCGCCGATCCGCGAGAACTACGACTACATCCTCATCGACTGCCCGCCTTCGTTGAACATGCTGACCATCAACGCCCTGGTCGCCGCCGATGGCGTGATCATCCCCATGCAGTGCGAGTACTACGCGCTCGAGGGGCTGTCCGATCTGGTCAACAGCATCCAGCGCATCGCTCAACTGCTCAATCCCAAGCTGCAGATCGAAGGTCTGCTGCGCACCATGTACGACCCGCGCATCAGCCTGACCAACGACGTCACGGCTCAGCTCAAGCAGCACTTCGGCGACAAGCTGTATGACGCAGTGATCCCGCGCAACGTGCGCCTGGCCGAAGCACCGAGCTTCGGCATGCCGGCGCTGGTCTACGACAAACAATCCCGTGGGGCCATCGCCTACCTGGCCTTGGCCGGCGAGCTGGTGCGCCGTCAGCGCGCCGCCGCGAAAACCGCTACCGCTTAAGGAACATCCGCATGGCTGCGAAGAAACGAGGTCTGGGTCGAGGTCTGGACGCACTGCTCGGCGGCAACACCGTCAATGCACTGCAGGAAGAGGCCGCCCAGGTCGACACCCGTGAACTGCAATACGTGCCCCTGGAGCTGATCCAGCGTGGCAAGTACCAGCCGCGTCGTGACATGGACCAGACCGCTCTGGAAGAGCTCGCCGCCTCCATTCGTGCCCAGGGTGTGATGCAGCCCATCGTCCTGCGCCCCATCGGCGGTGGTCGTTTCGAGATCGTCGCCGGTGAACGCCGTTGGCGGGCCAGCCAGCTGGCCGGTCAGGACAAGATTCCGGCCATGGTCCGTGAGCTGCCGGATGAAGCGGCGATCGCCATGGCGCTGATCGAGAACATCCAGCGCGAGGACCTCAACCCGATCGAGGAAGCCGTCGCCCTGCAGCGCCTGCAGCAGGAATTCGAGCTGACTCAGCAACAGGTCGCCGATGCCGTGGGTAAATCCCGTGTCACCATCACCAACCTGCTACGCCTGATCGCCTTGCCGGAGGAGATCAAGACCCTGCTTTCCCACGGCGATCTGGAGATGGGACATGCCCGTGCCCTGCTCGGTTTGCCCCTCGAACAGCAGGTCGAAGCCGCGCGACATGTTGTCGCACGTGGCCTGACCGTTCGTCAGACCGAGGCTCTGGTGCGCCAGTGGCTGAGCGCCAAACCTGCCCCGGCCAAAGCCAAGGCCGACCCGGACATCAGCCGCCTGGAGCAGAAGCTCGCAGAGCGCCTGGGCTCGCCCGTACAGATCAAGCACGGCAGCAAGGGCAAAGGGCAGTTGGTGATTCGCTACAACTCCCTCGACGAATTGCAGGGTGTACTGGCGCACATTCGTTGAAACAATTCAGTCTGTAGTCCTACTTCTCTCCTACTACAGCAAGGTTGATCGGGCGCAGGCTGAACCCTATACTCGCCGCGCAATTTTGTCGGCTACAGGCCGGGTTTCGGCGCCTTGCAGGGAGAGGTCGATGGGCATCCCCAGTAAGGTCCCGTTTCATCGTCAGCCAGGTTTTCCGATCCTGATTCTTCAGGCCATCGTGACAGCTGTGATTGCAGTGATTTTTGCCGTCAGTGGCGGATGGGTCGCGGCCTATTCGGCATTGCTGGGAGGGCTGATCGCCCTGCTGGCCAACGCGTATTTCGCATTCAAGGCCTTTCGTTACTTTGGCGCGCGTTCGGCCCGAGCCATCGTCCAGTCGATCTGGGCCGGGGCCATGGGTAAATGGATTATCACGGCAGTGCTGTTTGCACTGGCGTTCGTAGGGGTTGAACCACTTGCACCGATGCAGCTGTTCATCGGTTATCTGCTTGGCCTTCTGGCTGCAGCCTGTGCCCCCCTACTCATGAAAGTTTTCTGAAGCATTGGACCGTTTGAGGCGTTTATGGCTGATACCCCAGCAGAATATATCCAGCATCACCTGCAGAACCTGGTCTACGGCTCTCACCCGGATAAGGGCTGGATCATTGCCCAGACCCCGGAAGAGGTGAAAGCGATGGGCTTCTGGGCTGTCCATGTGGACACCCTGGGCTGGTCCCTGTTCATGGGCCTGATCTTCATCACCCTGTTCCGCATTGCCGCCAAGCGCGCCGTTACCGGCGTACCGACCGGCCTGCAGAACATGGCCGAGATGTGCATCGAGTTCGTCCAGGGCATCGTCAAGGACACCTTCCACGGCAAGAACCCGCTGGTTGCGCCGCTGGCCCTGACCATCTTCGTCTGGGTGTTCCTGATGAACAGCCTGAAGTGGATCCCGGTCGACTACATTCCTGGCCTGGCCCATGCCATGGGCCTGCCGTACTTCAAGATCGTCCCCACCGCCGACCCTAACGGTACCTTCGGTATCTCCCTGGGCGTGTTCCTGCTGATCATCTTCTACAGCATCAAGGTCAAGGGTATCGGTGGCTTTACCAAGGAACTGTCGTTCACCCCGTTCAATCACTGGGCGCTGATTCCTTTCAACCTGTTCCTGGAAATCATCGGCCTGCTGACCAAGCCGTTGAGCCTGGCCCTGCGTCTGTTCGGCAACATGTATGCCGGTGAAGTGGTGTTTATCCTGATCGCGCTGCTGCCCTTCTACGTTCAGTGGGGTCTCAACGTGCCATGGGCTATCTTCCACATCCTGGTCATTCCGCTGCAGGCGTTCATTTTCATGGTGCTGACCGTGGTTTATCTGAGTGCTGCGCACGAAGATCACCACTGATCAACATCGAAAAACCCGAAAACCCCTAACTCGTAACCTTAACCTCTAAAAACTCTGGAGCTAACTATGGAACTCGTCTACATCGCCGCTGCCATCATGATCGGTCTGGGTGCCCTGGGTACCGGTATCGGCTTCGCCCTGCTGGGCGGCAAGCTGCTGGAATCCACCGCTCGCCAGCCTGAGCTGGGCCCGCAGCTGCAAACCAAGACCTTCCTGATGGCCGGTCTGCTCGACGCCGTTCCGATGATCGGTGTTGGTATCGCGATGTACCTGATCTTCGTTGTCGCGGGTTAAGAGTTCCTGAGTTCGAGGCAGCATGATGAGTGCTGCCTCTTCAGGCTTTTCTTCCCTGAACACGAGATAGCACGAGGTAAATCGCTGTGAACATTAACCTGACCCTGTTCGGTCAAACGATTGCCTTCGCTATTTTCGTCTGGTTCTGCATGAAGTTCGTATGGCCGCCGCTGACGCTGGCCATGCAGGAACGCCAGAAGAAAATCGCAGAAGGTCTGGATGCTGCCGGGCGCGCTGAGCGCGATCTGCAGTTGGCCCAGGAACGCGCTGCCCAGATGCTTCGTGAAACCAAAGAGCAAGCTGCCGAGATTCTCGATCGGGCGAACAAGACCGCCAACGCAATCGTCGAAGAAGCCAAGGCCCAGGCCCGCTCTGAAGGTGAAAAGCTGATTGTTGGCGCCAAAGCCGAAATCGATCTGGAAGTGAACCGTGCCAAGGAACAACTGCGTGCACAGGTAGCAGCTCTGGCTGTCACCGGCGCTGAGCAGATCCTGCAGTCCTCCGTGGACGGCGCTGCGCACAACGATCTGGTCGCAAAACTGGCCTCTCAACTCTAAGCGAGGCTCGCGATGATCAATACCAACACGCTCGCTCGGCCCTACGCGAAAGCTGCGTTTGAGTTTGCCAGTGCTGCACAGCAGGCCGATGCCTGGCTGAACATGCTGTCGCTGTCCGCTGCTGCGGTTCAAGCGCCGGCCATGGCTCAGCAGTTGGTCAACCCGGCGTTGACCGATGAGCAGAAAGTCAATGTGCTGGCGCAGCTCTGTGCCGGTCACATCGACGCTTCGTTCAGCAACTTCCTGCACTCGCTAGGTAGCAATGACCGACTGTCGCTGCTGCCGGTAGTACGCGAACAATTCGCTGTGCTGAAGGCTGAAGCCGAACGCGCCCTCGATGTCGAGGTCGAGTCGGCGTTCGAGCTCAGTGCTGAGCAATTGCAAACTCTGGCTGCCGCCCTTTCCAAGCGGCTCGATCGCACCGTCCAGCCCACGCCCGTGGTCAATCCCGCCCTGATCGGCGGTGTTGTCATTCGTGCAGGTGACCTGGTCATCGACGGTTCGGTCCGCGGCAAGCTGAACAAGCTGGCCGAAGCGTTGAAATCCTGATTTGAGGGAACTGGCATGCAGCAATTGAATCCTTCCGAAATTAGCGAAATCATCAAGCAGCGCATTGAGTCGCTTGATGTATCCGCTCAAGCCCGTAATGAAGGCACCATCGTCAGCGTTTCCGACGGTATCGTGCGCATCTACGGCCTCGCCGACGTCATGTACGGTGAGATGATCGAATTCCCTGGTGGCGTGTACGGCATGGCCCTGAACCTGGAGCAAGACTCCGTAGGTGCCGTAGTACTGGGTGGTTACCTGACCCTCGCCGAAGGCATGAGCGCCAAGTGCACCGGTCGCATCCTGGAAGTTCCGGTTGGTCCGGAGCTGCTGGGTCGCGTCGTTGACGCACTGGGCAACCCGATCGACGGCAAAGGCCCGATCAACGCCGCCGCTACTGACGCCGTTGAAAAGGTTGCACCGGGCGTGATCTGGCGTAAGTCGGTCGACCAGCCGGTGCAGACCGGTTACAAGTCGGTCGATGCCATGATCCCGGTAGGCCGTGGCCAGCGTGAGCTGATCATCGGTGACCGTCAGATCGGTAAGACTGCTCTGGCCGTCGACGCCATCATCAACCAGAAAGACAGCGGCATCCGTTGCGTCTACGTCGCCATTGGTCAGAAGCAATCGACCATTGCCAACGTGGTCCGCAAGCTGGAAGAAGCTGGCGCCCTGGCCAACACCATCGTGGTTGCAGCTTCGGCTTCCGAATCCGCTGCCCTGCAGTTCCTCGCGCCGTACTCCGGTTGCACCATGGGTGAATACTTCCGCGACCGCGGTGAAGATGCCCTGATCGTGTACGACGACCTGTCCAAGCAGGCCGTTGCCTACCGTCAGATCTCCCTGCTGCTGCGCCGTCCGCCAGGCCGTGAAGCCTACCCGGGCGACGTGTTCTATCTCCACAGTCGTCTGCTGGAGCGCGCTTCCCGCGTTTCCGAAGAGTACGTCGAGAAGTTCACCAATGGCGCCGTGAAGGGCAAGACTGGCTCGCTGACCGCTCTGCCGATCATCGAAACCCAGGCCGGTGACGTTTCCGCGTTCGTTCCGACCAACGTGATCTCGATCACCGACGGTCAGATCTTCCTGGAATCGGCCATGTTCAACTCGGGTATCCGTCCGGCCGTCAACGCCGGTATCTCGGTATCCCGTGTCGGTGGCGCGGCTCAGACCAAGATCATCAAGAAGCTTTCCGGTGGTATCCGTACCGCTCTGGCTCAGTACCGTGAACTGGCGGCCTTCGCCCAGTTCGCATCTGACCTGGACGAAGCCACCCGCAAGCAGCTCGAGCATGGTCAGCGCGTAACCGAGCTGATGAAGCAGAAGCAGTATGCGCCGATGTCCATTGCCGAAATGTCGGTGTCCCTGTACGCAGCCGAGCGTGGCTTCCTGCAGGACGTCGAAGTCGCCAAGATCATCAGCTTCGAGCAGGCCCTGATCGCCTTCTTCAAGCGTGATCACGCCGACCTGATGGCGAAGATCAACGAGAAGGGTGACTTCAACGACGAAATCGACGCTGGCCTGAAAGCCGGTATCGAGAAGTTCAAGGCCACCCAAACCTGGTAACCGCAGCGGGGGCTTTGGCCCCCGCCTGCTTGAACCAAAAGGTGTGAAATGGCAGGCGCAAAAGAGATTCGCAGCAAGATTGCGAGCATCAAAAGCACGCAAAAGATCACCAGCGCCATGGAAAAAGTGGCGGTCAGCAAAATGCGCAAGGCTCAACAGCGCATGGCTGCTGGTCGTCCCTATGCTGAGCGTATTCGTCAGGTGATTGGTCACCTGGCCAAGGCGAACCCGGAATACCGCCACTCGTTCATGGTGGAGCGTGATGTAAAGCGCGTCGGTTATATCGTGGTGACCTCGGACCGTGGTCTGTGTGGTGGCTTGAACATCAACCTGTTCAAGGCGCTGCTCAGAAGCCTGAAGGAATGGCGCGACCAGAAGGTCGAGGCTGATTTCTGCGTGGTGGGCAGCAAGGGCGCGAGCTTCTTCCGCAGCAACGGAGGCAACGTGGTTGCCGCCATCAGCAAGCTGGGTGAAGAGCCGTCCATCAACGACCTGATCGGTAGCGTCAAGGTCGTGCTGGATGCCTACGCCGAGGGCCGTATCGACCGTCTGTATCTGGTGTCGAACAAGTTCGTCAACACCATGACGCAGAAGCCGGAAGTGCAGCAGTTGTTGCCGCTGGCCGCGAGCGATGCACAAGGCGTGCAGAAAGGTCTGTGGGACTACGTGTATGAGCCGGACGCCCAGCAATTGCTGGATGCGCTGCTGGTACGCTACATCGAGTCGCAGGTCTATCAGTCCGTGGTCGAGAACAGCGCGTGCGAACAGGCTGCGCGGATGATCGCGATGAAGAACGCAACCGACAACGCCGGTGATCTCATCAAAGACCTGCAGCTGGTTTACAACAAGGCTCGTCAGGCAGCGATCACCCAGGAAATTTCGGAAATCGTCGGCGGCGCTGCCGCGGTTTAAGAACGGTTCAAATATTCAGAGGAACCAAAGATGAGTAGCGGACGTATCGTTCAAATCATCGGCGCCGTCATCGACGTGGAATTTCCGCGTGACAAGGTGCCGAGTGTTTATGAAGCGCTGAAAGTAGTTGGCGCCGAAACCACCCTGGAAGTTCAGCAGCAGCTGGGCGACGGCGTGGTACGTACCATTGCGATGGGTTCGACCGAAGGCCTCAAGCGTGGCCTGGACGTCAACAGCTCTGGCAAGGCCATCTCCGTACCGGTCGGTAAAGCGACCCTGGGCCGGATCATGGACGTGCTGGGCAACCCGATCGACGAAGCCGGCCCCATCGGTGAAGAAGAGCAGTGGGAAATCCACCGCCCTGCGCCGAGCTATGCCGAACAGGCTGGCTCCAACGAGCTGCTGGAAACCGGCATCAAGGTTATCGACCTGGTCTGCCCGTTCGCCAAGGGCGGTAAAGTCGGTCTGTTCGGTGGTGCCGGTGTCGGCAAGACCGTGAACATGATGGAACTGATCCGTAACATCGCCATCGAGCACAGCGGTTATTCCGTGTTCGCCGGTGTGGGTGAGCGTACTCGTGAGGGTAACGACTTCTACCACGAGATGAAGGACTCCAACGTTCTCGACAAGGTAGCCCTGGTCTACGGTCAGATGAACGAGCCACCAGGCAACCGTCTGCGCGTAGCACTGACCGGCCTGACCATGGCCGAGAAGTTCCGTGACGAAGGTCGTGACGTTCTGTTGTTCGTCGACAACATCTACCGTTACACCCTGGCCGGTACCGAAGTATCCGCACTGCTCGGCCGTATGCCGTCGGCAGTAGGTTACCAGCCGACCCTGGCCGAGGAGATGGGCGTTCTGCAGGAGCGTATTACCTCCACCAAGAAAGGCTCGATCACCTCGATCCAGGCTGTCTACGTACCTGCGGACGACCTGACCGACCCGAGCCCGGCGACCACCTTCGCCCACTTGGACGCCACTGTCGTACTGAGCCGTGACATCGCTTCCCTGGGTATCTACCCGGCCGTTGACCCGCTGGACTCCACCAGCCGTCAGCTGGACCCGAACGTGATCGGCCAGGAGCACTACGAGACCGCTCGTGGCGTTCAGTATGTTCTGCAGCGCTACAAGGAGCTGAAGGACATCATCGCGATCCTGGGTATGGACGAACTGTCCGAAGACGACAAGCTGCTGGTAGCGCGCGCTCGTAAGATCCAGCGCTTCCTGTCCCAGCCGTTCTTCGTGGCTGAAGTCTTCACCGGTGCCCCGGGCAAGTACGTGTCCCTGAAGGACACCATTGCCGGCTTCAGCGGCATTCTCAAAGGCGACTACGACCACCTGCCGGAACAAGCGTTCTACATGGTAGGCGGCATCGACGAAGCCATCGAGAAAGCCAAGAAACTGTAAGTAACGGGTGCGCCCTCCAGAGGGCGTCCGGGCCGGATAGGGCAGTAGCCCAATCCGGCCTCTCAACCGAGGCATTGTTATGGCTATGTCAGTCCACTGCGATATCGTCAGTGCGGAAGAAGAGCTGTTCTCGGGGCTGGTGGAAATGGTCATCGCCCACGGTCACCTGGGTGACCTGGGTATCCTGCCGGGCCACACCCCGCTGCTGACCGATCTCAAGCCGGGTCCGGTGCGAGTGATCAAGCAGGGTGGCACCGAGGAGGTGTTCTACATCTCCGGTGGCTTCCTGGAAGTTCAGCCGAGCATGGTGAAGGTACTTGCCGACACCGCTGTTCGTGCCGGCGACCTGGATGAAGCCGCTGCCATCGAGGCGCGCAAGGCGGCCGAGAAGGCGCTGAGCGAAAAGGGCACCGAGTTCGACTATGGCAGTGCGGCAGCACGCCTGGCCGAGGCTGCTGCCCAGCTGCGCACCATCGAAGAGATGCGCAAGAAGTTTGGCGGCCGCAGCCGCTGATCGCGTATCGCGGTATCACGCAAAGGGGCGACTTAGGTCGCCCCTTTGCGTTTCTGGCAAAATAGCGCTTTTCGTCTGCGGCTCTTTCCCGCCGCCGCCTAATTCTGCCCAGCAAGGAGCTTTCTATGAGTCTGGATATCGTCATTCTGGCCGCCGGCCAGGGCACGCGCATGCGTTCAGCGTTGCCCAAGGTGCTGCACCCGGTCGCCGACAAGCCCATGCTCGGGCATGTGATCGACACTGCGCGCAGCCTGCAGCCGCAGAGCATCCAGGTGGTCATCGGTCATGGCGCCGACACCGTGCGCGAACGCCTGGCCGCCGATGACCTGAATTTCGTCATCCAGGCCGAGCAGCTCGGCACCGGCCACGCCGTGGCCCAGGCGCTGCCGCAGCTCAGCGCTGATACCGTGCTGATCCTCTACGGCGATGTGCCGCTGATCGAAACAGCTACCTTGCAGCGTCTGCTGGCGCTGGTCAGTGACAACCAGCTGGGCCTGCTTACCGTCGAACTGGCCGATCCGACCGGTTACGGCCGTATCGTGCGCGATGGCAGCGGTGTGGTGCAGGCCATCGTCGAACACAAGGACGCCAGCGACGCGCAGCGGCAGATCCGCGAAGGCAACACCGGCATCCTCGCCGTACCCGGCAAGCGCCTGGCTGACTGGCTGGGGCGTCTGTCCAACAGCAACGCCCAGGGCGAGTACTACCTGACCGACGTGATCGCCATGGCGGTCGCCGATGGCCTGACCGTGGCCACCGAGCGTGCCGCCGACGAGATGGAAGTGCTCGGTGCCAACGACCGCATCCAGCTGGCTCAGCTGGAATGCCACTACCAGCAGCGCATGGCCCGTCGCCTGATGGCTCAGGGCGTCACCCTGCGCGATCCGCATCGCTTCGATGTGCGCGGGCAGGTGAGCGTTGGCCGCGACGTGACCATCGATATCAACGTGATCCTCGAAGGCAAGGTGGTCATCGAAGACGATGTGCAGATCGGCCCGAACTGTGTGATCAAGGACTCGGTGCTGCGCAAGGGCGCCATCGTCAAAGCCAACAGCCACCTGGAAGGTGCGGAGATGGGCGAGGGCGCCGATTGCGGCCCGTTCGCGCGCCTGCGTCCCGGTACCAAACTGGGCGCCAAGGCCCATGTGGGTAACTTCGTCGAGCTGAAGAACGCCGTGATGGGCGAGGGCGCCAAGGCCGGTCACCTGAGCTACCTGGGCGATGCCGAGATCGGCGCCCGCAGCAACATCGGTGCCGGCACCATCACCTGCAACTACGACGGTGCCAACAAGTTCCGCACCGTCATGGGCGAGGACGTGTTTATCGGTTCGAACAGCGCGCTGGTGGCACCGGTGAACCTGGGAGACCGTGCCACCACGGGTGCCGGTTCGGTGGTGACCAGTGATGTGCCGGCGGATACATTGGCTGTGGGCCGGGCCAAGCAGCGCAACATCGAAGGCTGGAAGCGGCCGACCAAGAAGTGAACGTGCTCCCGTCCAAGTGACGAGAGCTGTGGATAACCTGCTGGGGGTACCTAGAATGTTCGGTGTTACGGATTATGCGGCCTTCGTGGTGGCCTTCATCGTTCTCCTGGCCATTCCAGGGCCGGGCAATCTGGCGTTGATCCTGTCCACCGGCAAGGGCGGGATTCGCGGCGGGCTGGCTTCGACCTTCGGCATCATCTTCGGCGACCAAGTGCTGCTATGGCTGGCGGTGGCCGGGGTCGCCGCGCTGCTCAAGGCCTATCCGGCAGCCTTCCATGTCGTGCAGTGGCTCGGAGCGGCCTACCTGATCTACCTTGGCCTGCGCATGATCCTGGCCAAGCCAGGCGCTGCGCCGACGCTGGACATCAAGCCGCGCCAATACCTGTGGCAAACCCTGGTGATCACCGTCTTCAACCCCAAGGCCATCATCTTCTACATGGCCTTCTTCCCGCTGTTCATCGACCCGCAGCGGCATCAGGGGCTGGTTACTTTCGGTTTCATGGCCGTGACCATCATGGCGCTGACCTTTCTCTACGGCCTGCTCGTCGTACTGCTGACGCACTTTCTCGCCGAGCGCATGCGCGCCAATCCGCGTATCGCCAGAGGCCTGGAGAAACTGGCAGGGCTCTGTCTGGTCGGTTTCGGGGTCAAACTGACATTGAACTGAAAAGGGCAGCTACAGGCTTCGAGCCACAAGCTGCAAGCCAGAGCTTAGCAAGCGATTGAGATTCGCCCAGGTTTTGAAGCCTGAAGCCTGAAGCTTGCAGCTTGCAGCCGCTTTATGTTTTGATTCGCGCCGTTATCTTTCGAATCGAAACTTAAGCATGTCGAAGCGCAACACGCCGCAACGTCGCCACACCATTCTCGCCTTGCTCGCCGAGCAGGGCGAAGTGAGCGTGGACGCTCTGGCTCAGCACTTCGCCACCAGCGAAGTGACCATCCGCAAGGATCTCGCCGCCTTGGAAAAAAACGGCCTGCTGCTGCGTCGCTATGGCGGTGCGGTGCCGGTGCCGCAGGAACTGATCAGCGAACCGACGCAGCCCATTTCGCCGTACAAGCAGGCGATTGCCCGCGCCGGGGTGGCGCGTATCCGCGAGCATGCACGGATCATCATCGACAGCGGTACCACCACGGCGGCGATGATTCCGCAGCTTGGCTACAAGCCGGGTCTGGTGGTGATGACCAACTCGCTCAACGTGGCCAACGCTCTGCGCGAACTCGAACACGAGCCGGTTCTGCTGATGACCGGTGGCACCTGGGATCCGCACTCGGAATCCTTTCAGGGCCAGGTAGCCGAGCAGGTACTGCGTTCCTACGATTTCGACCAATTGTTCATCGGTGCCGACGGCATCGACCTGGAGCGTGGGACCACTACCTTCAACGAACTGCTGGGCCTGTCGCGAGTGATGGCCGAGGTTGCCCGTGAAGTCATCGTCATGGTCGAGAGCGACAAGATCGGCCGGCGCATTCCCAATCTGGAACTGCCCTGGAGCAGCGTCCATACCCTGATCACCGACGAGCGCCTGGATGTCCAGGCTGCCGAACAGATACGCGCGCGCGGCACTCAGCTGATCCTCGCGCCGCTGGAAAACTAAGGAGAGCCCCATGTGTGGAATCGTAGGCGCCATCGCTGAGCGCAATATCACCCCTGTCCTGGTCGAAGGCCTCAAGCGCCTGGAATACCGCGGTTACGACAGCGCCGGTGTAGCGCTGCTGACCGAGCAGGGTGCACTGGATCGCCGTCGCCGGGTCGGCAAGGTCAGCGAACTGCAGGCTGCGCTGGACGCCGAGCCGCTGGCCGGGCGTCTGGGCATCGCCCACACTCGCTGGGCCACCCACGGTGCGCCGAGCGAGCGTAATGCTCACCCACACTTCTCCGGCCAGGATCTGGCCGTGGTGCACAACGGCATCATCGAGAACCACGAAGCGCTGCGTGAGCGCCTCAAGGGCCTGGGCTATGTCTTCAGCTCCGATACCGACACCGAAACCATCGTCCACCTGCTCGAGCACAAGCTGCAGCAGTTCGGCGACCTTGCGGCCGCGCTCAAGGCTGCAATCCCGGAACTGCACGGCGCATACGGCCTGGCCGTGATCAGTGCCAAACAGCCGGATCGTCTGCTCGCTGCGCGCAGTGGCAGCCCGCTGGTGATCGGTCTCGGTCTGGGGGAAAACTTCCTCGCCTCCGACCAGTTGGCCCTGCGCCAGGTCACTGACCGTTTCATGTATCTGGAAGAAGGCGATATCGCCGAAATCCGCCGTGACAGTGTGCAGATCTGGGACGCCGCCGGTCAGCCGGTGCTGCGTGAAGCCGTGCAGTACCACGAAGGTGCCGAAGCCGCCGACAAGGGCGAGTACCGCCACTTCATGCTCAAGGAAATCCACGAGCAACCGAAGGTGGTGCAACGCACCCTGGAAAGCCGTCTGGGCAGCGATCATGTACTGGTGCAGGCCTTCGGCCCGCAGGCGGCCGAGCTGTTTGCCAAGGTCAAGAACGTGCAGATCGTCGCCTGCGGTACCAGCTACCACGCTGGTATGGTCGCCCGTTACTGGTTGGAAGAGCTGGCTGGCATTCCCTGCCAGGTCGAGGTGGCCAGCGAATTCCGTTACCGCAAGGTGGTAGTGCAGCCGGACACCCTGTTCGTCAGCGTCTCGCAGTCCGGCGAAACCGCCGACACCCTGGCCGCGCTGCGTAATGCCAAGGAGAAGGCGCCGGGGCAGGGCGGCTACCTGGCCAGCCTGGTGATCTGTAACGTCGGCACCAGCTCGCTGGTACGCGAATCCGACCTGTGCCTGCTGACCCAGGCCGGCCCGGAAATCGGCGTGGCCTCGACCAAGGCCTTCACTACCCAGCTGGTCGGCCTGATGCTGCTGACCCTGTCCCTCGGCCAGGTGCACGGCACCCTGGACAAGGCGCTGGAAGCGCAACTGGTCGACGAACTGCGTCGCCTGCCGACCCGTCTGGGCGAAGCCCTGGCCATGGACAAGACCGTGGAGAAAATCTCCGAACTGTTCGCCGAGAAGCACCATAGCCTGTTCCTCGGCCGTGGCGCGCAGTATCCGGTGGCCATGGAGGGCGCGCTCAAGCTCAAGGAAATCTCCTACATCCACGCCGAGGCCTACCCGGCCGGCGAGCTCAAGCACGGTCCTCTGGCCCTGGTGGATGCCGACATGCCGGTGGTCACAGTCGCGCCGAACAACGAGCTGCTGGAAAAGCTCAAATCCAATCTGCAGGAAGTGCGTGCACGGGGTGGCGAACTGATCGTCTTCGCTGATCAGCAGGCCGGTATGCGCAACGGCGAGGGCACCCATGTGGTGAACATGCCGCATATTCACGACCTGCTGGCGCCGATCCTCTACACCATCCCGCTGCAGCTGCTGTCCTATTATGTTGCCGTGCTCAAGGGCACCGACGTCGACCAGCCGCGCAATCTGGCAAAAAGCGTTACGGTGGAGTGAGGGGGCGCTTGTGAAACGTGAAGATATAAGGGCCAGAAGCGCCGCTGGCGTGCAGTTCGATACCCATCTGATGCCCAACCCGGGCAATACCCGGGAGTGGATCGTGCTGTTCAAGAAGGATGCGGGTACCAGCTACTTTCTGATCGACGAGCAGGATGAGGTGGAGTGCTTTGCCGACCTCAATGGTCTGATCGAGGAATTGCGGCAACTCGGCATCAAAGGTGCGGAGATTCATCTGTGAGTCTCTCGCGCCACTTCGTCACCTAGGTGCCCTATGCCGATCCGCTATGCCCGACGCCTGACCGGGCGCAAACGCAGTGTCGTGGCCAACCGTCATCTGGGTTACGCCCTGGCCTTTGTCGCCGGGGCAATCAATGCCGGGGGCTTTCTTGCGGTGCAGCAGTACACCTCGCATATGACAGGGATTGTCTCGGCCATGGCCGACCATATCGCCCTGGGTGCCTATGATCTGGTGCTCGGTGGGCTGGGTGGGGTGTTGTCGTTTGTCCTGGGTGCCATCGCCTCGACCCTGATGGTCAATTACTCCAAGCGCCGCCGCCTGCACAGCGAAAACGCCCTGCCGCTGCTCTGTGAGGCGGCACTGCTGCTGTGCTTCGGTCTGCTTGGCGCCACCCTGGCAACCATCGAGGGGCTGTTCGTGCCCCTGACGGTGATGCTGCTGTGCTTCATCATGGGGCTGCAGAATGCCCTGATCACCAAGTTGTCGCGGGCAGAAATCCGCACCACCCATATCACCGGCATCGTCACCGATATCGGTATCGAACTGGGCAAGCTGCTGTACTGGAACCGCCATGGCGACAGGCACGGTCGGGTCCAGGTCGACCGTCAGCGCCTGCAGGTGTTGAGCCTGCTGGCGCTGTATTTCTTTATGGGTGGGATTGCCGGTGCCTTTGGCTTCAACGGCCTGGGCTATATCGCCACCCTACCGCTGGCGTTGTTGCTGGTAGGCCTGGCTCTGGTGCCAGCGGTGGATGATCTGCGCTCGGGGTGGCGCCGTTTTAGACGCGCCCGGCAGGGTTGAGTCGACCTTGAGAGCGGGTGGACAACTGCGCGTTGTCCACCTTCTTAAGCCTCTGCCGCGCCCTGCTCCTTGATCCCGTAGAACACGCAATACAGCACCGGCAGCACCACCAGCGTCAGCAGGGTGGCGAAGCCCAGGCCGAACATGATCACCACCGCCATGCTCTGGAAGAAGGCATCGGTCAGCAGCGGGCTCATGCCCAGGATGGTGGTCAGGGCGGCCATGGCCACCGGGCGCACGCGGCTGATCGAGGCGTCTTCCACGGCTTGCAGGGCATCCTTGCCGCTGGCCAGCTGCAGCTGGATTTCGTCCACCAGGACGATGCCGTTCTTCACCAGCATACCGCTCAGGCTAAGCAGGCCGAGCAGGGCCATAAAGCCGAAGGGGATGCCGGTCAGCAGAAAGCCCAGGGTCACGCCGATCATCGCCAGGGGCACGGTGAGCCAGATCACGGTGGCGCGCTTGAACGAGTCGAAGAGCAAAATGGTGATCATAAACATCACCAGATAACCCAGCGGCAGGCTACCGAACACTGCACCTTGCGCATCGCGGGAGCTTTCATACTCGCCGCCCCATTCCAGGCTGTAACCCTCGGGCAGGGGGATGGCCTCGATCTGCGGCTTGAGGCGCTGGAACAGCTGGGCTGCGGTTTCGCCGCTGAGCAGGGAAGGATCGGCCTGTACGGTGAGCGTGCGTTTGCGATCCAGACGCATGATCAGCGGGTCTTCCCACTCGGTGTTAAAGCCCAGCAGCACCTGTTCGATGGGCAGGTAGCCGCCCCGGGCGTTGCTCCAGATCTGCAGGTCACTCAGGCTGTCGGCATTCAGCCGCTCGTTGTCCGGGGTGCGCGCGACTATTGGCAGCAGGCGGGTGCCGTCGCGGTACAGGCCGACATTCATGCCGGAGAAGCTCATGCGCAGCAGGTCATCCAGCTCACTCTTGTCCACCCCCAGTTCGCGGGCGCGGGCCTCGGCGAATTGCGGGCGGACCAGCTTGGTGCGCTCATACCAGTCGTGCATCACTGCATTGGCTACCGGGTCCTGGCGCATCAGACGGCTGACCTCGCCTCCCAGGCGGCGCAGTTCGTCGGGGTCGGGGCCGCTGAAGCGCGCCTCGATCTTGCTGTCGTTGCCGGGGCCGAGCATCAGTTGCTTGAACTTGGGCTTGATCTGCGGGTACTGCTCGGCGACATGCAGTTCCAACTGGTTGATCAGCGGCTCGATGCGCTCCAGGTTGTCGGTGCGCACCAGCAGCTGAGCGTAGTTGGGGTACTGCTTCTGCGGTGAGTAGGTGAGGATAAAACGCAGGGCGCCCTGACCGATTGTGCTGCTGACCGTGGTCACCCCTTCCTGCTCCAGTACATGCTGATCCAGTTCGGCCACCAGCTGCTCGGTGTAGCGGATATCAGTGCCCTGGGGTAGCCACAGGTCGATAAAGAACATCGGCGTATTGGACGGCGGAAAGAAGCTCTGGCGCACCTTGCCGAAGCCGGCAATGGCCACCACCAGCAATACCACCAGCATGCCCAGAGTGAGGCTACGGCGGTGCAGGGCGAAGTCGAGCAGGCGCCGGTAGCTGGTGAAGATCACCCCGCCGTAGGGGTCGCCCTGATCCTGGCCGGTCAGGGTCTGGTTATCGCGGAAGAACAGGCTGGCGAAGAACGGCGTCAGGGTGATGGCAGTCACCCAGCTGAGCAGCAGGGAGATCATCAGCACCTGGAACAGCGACAGGCAGAACTCGCCGGTGGAGTCGTCCGACAGGCCGATGGGGGCGAAGGCGATGATGGCGATCAGGGTGGCGCCGAGCAGCGGCAGATTGGTCTGGCGGACGATGCCCCGCGCTGCCTCCAGGGTGCTCTGGCCGCGTTGACGGCCGACCAGAATGCCTTCGACGATAACGATGGCGTTGTCCACCAGCATACCCAGGGCGATCACCAGGGCACCGAGGGAAATGCGCTGCAGCTCGATGCCCAGCAGGCGCATAAAGATAAAGCTGCCGAGCACCGTGAGGGCCAGGATCAGGCCGATCAGCAGGCCGCTGCGCAGGCCCATAAAGATCAGCAGCACGACGATCACGATGGCCACCGAGGCGACGAAGTTGATCACGAAA
The DNA here is from genome assembly GCA_048065775.1 of Pseudomonas sp. GW6. GTDB lineage: Bacteria > Pseudomonadota > Gammaproteobacteria > Pseudomonadales > Pseudomonadaceae > Aquipseudomonas. The sequence goes on along the minus strand of JBLUOL010000019.1, from coordinate 8,682 downwards.
CCCTGCACCGAGGCCTGCACTTCGGCGGCCTGGTCGTAGAACACCTGCAACTGCATACCGGCCGGGCGCTGGGCGTCCAGTTCGGCCAGGCGCGCGTTGATCGTCGCGCCGACATCCACCACGTTGACCTTGGGTGCGAAGGAAACGCCCAGGGTCAGGGCCGGCTGGCCGTTCATGCGGTAGAGGTTGCCCGGTGTTTCGCTAAAGCCGCGGCTGACCTGGGCGATATCGCCGAGAGTGACCTGCTGCGCGCTGCCCGGGTCGCTGATGATCAGGCGCTCCAGCTCGCGCACATCCTGCAGCTCGCCAGTGGGGTGCAGGCGGATCGACTCGCTGCCGACCAGAATGCGCCCGGCGTTGGACACCACGTTCTGCTGGCTGAGCACCTGGGCCAGGCGCTGCGGGGCGATACCCAGGGTGCTCATCTTGCTGCGCGAGATTTCCACCTGCACCTGCTCCTGGCGGGCGCCGGCCAGGCTGACCTTGCCTACGCCAGGCAGCAACACCAGTTCACGGCGCAGGTAGTCGGCGAAGTCGCGCAGCTCCTGGGCGCTGTAGCCTTCGCCGGTGACCAGCAGGAAGAAGCCGAATACATCACTGAAGTCGTCGCGGATCTGCGGCGGGTTGACTCCCGGTGGCAGGCTGGGCTGCAGGTCGTTGATCTTGCGCCGCAATTCGTCCCAGATCTGCGGGATCTGCTCGGCCTTGTACTGGCTGTGCAGCTCCAGGCTGATCTGCGAGAGCCCGGCGCTGGAGATGGAGGTGACCTTCTTGATCGAGGGCAGCTGCTGAATGGCGTTTTCCAGGGGATAGCTGACTTCCTCTTCCACCTGCTGCGGCGAGGCGCCGGGGTAGCTGGTGATGACCATGGCGTTTTTCAGGGTGAAGGAGGGGTCTTCCAGGCGGCCGATGCCGAGAAAGGCCATCAACCCGCCGATGCCCAGCACCAGGGTGACCAGCCAGCTGGTGACGCGGCGCTGGATAAAATAACCGGCGATATCCATTTACAGCCCCCGCTCGCGTACCCAGGGCCGCACTGCCTGGCCTTCCTCCAGTTCGGCGCCACCGACGGCGACGATCTGCTCGCCGGGCTCGATGCCGCTGAGCACTTCGATACCGTTACGGGTCAGCTGGCCGACTTCGACCTGGCGCGCGGTGAGGCGCAACGTGCCGTCCTGCTCGCGCGCCACCCATACCTGCTTGACTTCGGCGGCGACGCTATCCGGGCTGAATACCGCCTCCACCGGCACCAGCAGGCGATTGTCCGGGTTGCGGCTGATTTTGGCGAAATCGATCTTGACCGTGGCGCTCATGCCCGGCAGCAGGTTGAGCTCCTCGGGGCGAGGCATGGACAGGGTGACCTGATAGGTCAGGGTCTTGGGGTCTGGCTGGGTGCTGTGTTCCTTGTACACCGCCTCGAATTCGCGATCCGGCAGGCTGTCGAGAATCACGCTGGGGTGATAGCCCACGCTGTCTTCACGACTGCGCAGGTTGGTCAGCAGGTTTTCCGGCATCTGGAACAGCACATCCAGGCTGTCGCCGCTCTGCAAGGTGACGATAGGTTGCTTGGCCTGCACCACCTGGAAGTTATCCACATGGGTGTTGGCCGCTACACCGTCGAAGGGTGCGAGGATGCGGGTGTAGTCCAGCTCCTGACGAGCCAGGCTCAGGGCAGCGCTGGCCGAGTCGAGGGCGGCCTTGCGCTGGTCATATTCGGAGCGGGAAATCATCTGCCGCTCAAGCAGTTGAGCAATGCGCTTGAACTGGGCGTTGGCCAGGTCGAAGCTGGCCTGGCGATCACGTACCCGCAGACGCTGGTCGGTGTCTTCGATGCTGGCAATCAGCTGGCCGCGCTTGACCGGCTGGCCCTGCCGCACCTCCAGCGTCTTCAGCTGGCCGCCGATGCGAAAGGACAGCTCGGCTTCCTCGGTGGCCTTGAGGCGGGCGGGGAATTCGCGCAGGCGCTCGCTGGCGGGGTCTTCCACGGTAAACAGCTTGACCAGGCGCGGTGCCTGTTCCTGGGGGGCGGGTGCCTGGTCGCAGCCGACCAGTAGCAGGCTGGCCGGTAGGCACAGACAGAGGAGGGGGCGTAGGTTCAAGATGACTATCCCTGATAACGACACAATAGAAGGTCGCACCCAATCGAGTGCGTATGGCCGAGAGTTTAGGGGGTAATTGCTGCGATCTCCATGGGCGTGTTCGGCGACGCCAAGATGACCACCGCCCTGCTGGATCGGCTGACCCACCACTGCCACATCGTCGAAACCGGTAACGAGTCCTATCGCCTGCAACACAGTAGCTTGGCGGCCCAGGCCAAGATCAAATCACGGGAGCGAAAGCGTAAGGGCGGCCAGGAACCGGAGGACGATGAGTCGTTCTGATTTCATGGTGACGACGGCCTGCTGCATGGCTGCATGTGGCAGGTCTTCAACAGCTGAACTGGGACAGCGAGGGAGTGGGTTCAAAAGCAGCTGCGCTGGTAGACTTATCCACAGTTGCTGGTAACAAAATCAGCAATCCGCCCTGGGTCAAATTTCAATCGGCAGGGTGGGTCAATTTTCCATCAGCGCCAACAGTACAAGTATGTCGAGCAGATTCACTGCGGCGATATCATGGCTGGTTGAGCATCGGTCGCAGTGGAATGACTGGCTAGGGTTAGGCCACCAGCCGCAGTTGCGGGGCAAGGGCAAGGTAGTCTTGGGGCATGGTTGATAGGATTGCGGCGACTTTCTCTCGCGGTAGCTGGTCAGCGAGCAGCGCTTCAAGTTTGCCGAGCCGCTCCAGGACGGCGTGGGTACGATCCCATTGAGTACTGAACCGCTTGGCCGTCATCTTCTGCTCGACAAGTACCAGATAACGGCTGCGATCGTAGGTATAGCGCATGGTGACCTTGCTCGACGATCCGTCTTCATCTTGCTCCGAGAAGACCAGCTCGAACACCAGCCCCTGCGATGTCTTTCGCGCCGAGGACTCGACGTAGTCATCTTCGAAGAGATTGTCGATAAGTTCGCTGGGCTGAACGCCACGGGTTACGTGGAGAGTCGAGAGCTCATCAACCAGTATTCTGATGGATTCTAGACTCATTTCAGCATTCTCCTTAATTCATCGATGATCACTACCACGTACTCAATCGACTTGGTCAGTGAGCTGTTGTCACGGTCAGCAACCCTACCGAATTTCTTCACCAGCTTGGTGTAGATAAAGCTCACCAGTATACCGTCGTTAGGCATGTTGGGTTTCGCCATCGGTAGGTGGTTTTTGAATATCGGATAAAGGGTAGAAGCTTTTTCTTCGATTTGCAGATCGCTGAGCAATGTTGCGACCTCGTCCTGAGCCTTCTTGGTAAGGATCTCGCGGAGTTGCTTACGCGCGATTTCAGGCCGCTTCTCCACGAGGTTGGGGTCTATGATCTGAGCTGCTTTCTTTGTCTCAGCACTCAGGAAGACGTTCTTGAGCTGTGCAAGAACATCCGCGTCATAGCCCTCAATCCCCGGAAGCGCCTGGACCTTCTGCGTTGCGATGGACTCGACTTCGGCCCGTTTCTCCGAAAATATCTTGTTGAAGTCCAGATCTCCAAGGTAGGAGTCACGGTCACTCACAAATGCTTCGGAGCTGGAAACACCACCCAGGTTCTGCTCTTTGCGCGTGTAGTCCTCGTCCGTGATTGTGTAGTCGCGGGTGCGCTGGTGTTTGGCCCGATCAACCTCAGTCTGGAAGGCAGTCCACATCGAATCCAAGCCGGTCTCCTGGTGATAGATCACCACGGCGTTGTTATCGATCTCAAAAGCCGTGATCTCGTCGGCTGGGATCGCCCGCAAAACCCTGCCCACAATTTGTGCGAAGGCATTTTCGCTTCGGTAGGGACGGAAGAGGGCCAGAACAGTGAGGTAACGATGGTCGTAGCCTTCCATCAACATGTTCACGGAGATAACGACATCGCACTGGTGGTTATCGATTACCCGGAATGCCGCATCGATATCTGCTAACTCCATGTCGCTGTGCACTACAGCTGCAGTCAGGTTCTTGGATTGATACCAGGTGCGCAGGTCCTCGGCGTGGGTGATGCTGCAACCGACAGCGAGAATCTTGTGTGGCACGTCCGGAGAGGTTTTCCGGAGCTCATCCAGTTTCTGAATGCTTAGGTTGATTACGTCCATTGAGCATTCTGGAGACAAGGCTACGCTGCGCTCTACCCACTCTCGGTCCTTGAATTCGAGGACTTGCTCTTTGGAGAGCCGAACACCTGGCTGCTCGGTGACGGTGAAGTAAAGCTCATGAGCATTTACGGTCTCTTTCCTCAGCCACTTAACATACCGATCACGCATCACCTCGGAGAGAGGCGTCTTATGGATCAGTTTTCCTGGCACTTCTTGGTTGTCGCCGCGGAACGGCGTACCAGTCACAAAGATCTTCTTAGCCTTGGAAAAGTGGGCCAGGGTCTTTTGCCAGCTACGTGCCGGCGCATGGTGCCCCTCATCAATGATGATGAGGTCGAAGAAGTCGGACGGCACCCGCTTCGTCAGTGACTGTCCGCGCTCGTTGTATACCTGCTGGATGTTCGAATAGACGAAGTGGGCTTGCTCAAGGCTGGCCTGATGGGTATCAGACGTAAATTCGCATGTGACCGGCAGATCCTCGGCACTGAAAATCACATCGAAATTGATCCAGAAGTTGTCTTCTAGCAGCTCCTGTGTCCGTCGAATGCTCTGCTTGGTGACCAGGCCTGGTGTAATGATCAACACACGTCCCTTTGCCAGGCCGAAAGGTACGATGGAGATCAGCCCGCTTTTGCCCGTCCCTGTCGGCAGGACGATTAGTGCATCCTCGTTGGAGTTCTCGAAATGCTCCTGCGCCTTGATATAGGCCTCGATCTGGGGGCTACGCAGCTTTTTATTGCCAAGGATATTGGCTGCCGTTTCGGTGAAATAATTCATAGACAGTCGAGATTCCTATCGGCGACGCGCGCCAAGGTGCCTGCTCGCTGGACAAGCACTCGGCGACGGGGACAGAGGTAGTTGAGGTGCGGCGGACGTGGCATTGAAATATCCGTATTTCGGGCTGGGCATCACGAGATTCTGATGATGGTCGAGCGTGTGCACTACGACTGATTGTAGCCTAGTGACATCACGCTTTGGCGCCTGACTTTCTTGAGAATACCCACACGCCATCGTGTGCGTGGACAATTCAATGCTGAGCTTTGTAGCCAACGACAAGGTTCATCGCCACTAGGATGTCCAAGGGGTGGTCAGTGATGGCACCCCTGAGCCGTCTCAGGGTTCTGGCACCCGCTGACTACCATCATGATGGGCCCCATATCTGGATCACCAAGCCCACGCGGTACTCCCTTAAGCCAATTCAATGGACGGTATCTCGATCCAGCGGCAGTGGGCTGCGATCCTTGTTTATGGCACGCGGCATGTGTGTAGGGCACGTGTGAGGCGGGGGCTGGCTGTGTCAAACTTTATTCTTGGCTGCGGTGGGGCTTTTTGGGCGGGCGCGTTAGGCTGTGTCAAACTATGTTTCGGTTGTTGTGGCAGGCCCTAGCGCTGAAGCTAGCGGATTTTGCGGCCCTCTATGTCAAACTATATTCTGGGTATCCAGCGGTTGGCTGATGGCGTGGTGTTCCACACCCAGGTCATGGTCAACCCGGCCAATACCAGCGAATGGATCGTGTTCTTCAACAAGGATGCGGGCCGCAGCTTCTTTCTGGTGGACGCTGCCGAGCAGGTGCAGGCCTTTTCCAGTCTGGATGCGTTGATGGTTGAGCTGCGTGGCTTGGGTATCAAACGGGTGGAAGTACAGCTCTGAGTAGTTGCTCACAGTTGGCGTGGATCAAGCTGTGGATATCCTCGTGACAGTTGGCTGAAGCCCTTGAAAATAGGGCTCTACAGCCAGTTGTACAGAAAGCGCTCGCCAGCTTGCCCACTATCCACAGGGTGATTGGATAAGTCGCTTCCTATCCTGTTGATAAGGCTCTGAAAGCCTCACGCAGAAAGGCTTTCAGCGCTTTGTACGGTTTATCGCCAGGGTTCAGGCACTGCCGGGGCGGTAGAGGTGCCGATGCGCTGCGTCATACAGCGCAGATTCCGCGAAGACGCCTGGATCGAGCACGCCGCCGACCAGGATCAGCGCCGTGCGGCGGAAGTCTTTGGCGGCGACCCTTTCTTCGATATCGCTCAGTGTGCCCAGCACCCAGTCCTGATCCGGCCAGCTCGCTCTGTGGATAACCGCGATGGGGCAGTCGGCGCCATAGTGCGGCAGCAGTTCTTCGACGATGGCCGGTAGATGGCGCACACCGAGGTGGATGGCCAGGGTTGCGCGGTGTCGCGCCAGGTCGTGCAGTTGCTCGCCCTCGGGCATCGGCGAGGTGGTGCCGTAGCGGGTGAGGATCACCGTCTGAGCAATGCCGGGTAGGGTCAGCTCGGATTCCAGCAACGCCGCACAGGCAGCGGTGGCGGTAACGCCGGGAATGATCTCGAAGGGAATGCCGAGCGTGCGCAGTTCGCGAATCTGTTCGCCAATGGCGCCGTATAGCGACGGGTCGCCCGAGTGCACGCGGGCCACGTCCAGGCCGCGTTCATGGGCCTGGCGTAGCAGCGTGATGATCTCGCCCAGGTGCAGCTCGGCGGTGTTGACTACCTGCTCGGCGCTGTGACCCTGCAGCACGGCTTCGGGCACCAGCGAGCCGGCATAGAGAATCACCGGGCAGCTGTGGATAAGTCGCTGGCCCTTGACGGTGATCAGTTCAGGATCGCCGGGGCCGGCACCGATAAAGTAGACAGTCATGCAGGTTCTCTATCGAAGGTGGCCAGTGCACAGGTGGCGCTGGCGCTGCGGGTTTTCTCTCCGAGCAGGCAGGGCGATGTGCCCAGGCGCGCTGCCAATGCCAAGGCACAAGGCTCCGCTACGGCGGGACTGCCTGTGGCTGCTTGAGTCAATGCACTGCCGGCGGTCATGGCTTGATAGGTGCTCAGTTGCTCGGGTGCGAAGAACACCAGCTCCAGGGCCAGGTGCTCGGCCAGGCCATGCAGGCTGGCTTCGTTGCGCTTGTGGGCGATGCTGGCCAGGCCGGCGAGGTTGTCCACCGTCAGCTCATGCCGAGCCAGGCTGTGGATAAGCTGGTCGAGCAGCTCGTCCTGGCTGCAGCCACGTCGACATCCCAGCCCGGCGACGACCTGTATCGATGAGGCAGAAGGATGATCGGAGGTGGTCGGCAACATGAGTGGTATTCGGGCTTAGCGGTGGCGTAGCTCATCATGGCACCTGCCAGCGGTCAACCGTGATTGACCGGCCGCTGCGGCCTGCGTAGCCTTCTCGCTTTCGAGGTTCTTCCCGGCTAACCGCTGGGGAGCTAAGAGGGAACAGGGTGATGCCCTGGCTGCCCCCGCAACTGTAAACGGTCTTAAACCCTTCAATACACCACTGCCTTAGGCGGGAAGGTGAAGGGCACGCGATGCGCGACCGTGAGCCAGGAGACCTGCCTCGACTGACTAGCCACTTGCTCGGACGGGGTGATCCGACGCGGCCAGCACGCCCTTGCGTGCTCGCCTGCGCGTACCCGTCCGCCGAACTTACCGACGCCACGGGGCCCGCCATGAAAACCCTCGCCAAACTGCCTGTCACCATCGTCACCGGTTTTCTCGGTGCCGGCAAAACCACTCTGCTGCGTCACCTGCTGGCCAATGCCGGCGGCCGCCGTATCGCGGTGATCGTCAACGAGTTCGGCGAGCTGGGCATCGATGGCGAGATCCTCAAGCAGTGCTCCATCGGCTGCAGTGAGGAAGAAGCCAATGGTCGCGTCTTCGAGCTGGCCAACGGCTGCCTGTGCTGCACCGTGCAGGAGGAGTTCTTCCCGGTGATGCGCGAGTTGGTGGCGCGCCGTGGCGATCTCGACCATATCCTCATCGAGACCAGTGGCCTGGCGCTGCCCAAGCCGCTGGTGCAGGCCTTCAACTGGCCGGAAATCCGCAACGCCTGCACGGTCGACGCGGTGATCACTGTGGTCGACAGCCCGGCGGTGCTCGCCGGCACCTTCGCCGCCTTCCCCGATCAGGTGGACGAGCAGCGCAAGCTCGACCCCAACCTCGACCACGAATCGCCGCTGCACGAGCTGTTCGCCGACCAGTTGGCCAGCGCCGACCTGGTGATCCTCAACAAGGCCGATCTGCTCGACGCCGAGGCACTGGCCGCCGTGCGCGCCGAGGTGGCCGAAGAGCTGCCGCCGGCAGTCAAGGTGATCGAGGCGCACGGCGGCGAGCTGCCGCTGGACGTGCTGCTCGGCCTGAACAGCGAAACCGAGCTGCATATCGACAGCCGCCGCACCCATCACGACGATGAAGACGACGACCACGATCACGAGGAGTTCGACTCGTTCCACGTGGAACTACCGGAAACCGAGGAGGCGCGCCTGCTGACCGCACTGAAGGACGCGGTGGCCAAGTACGGCATCCTGCGGGTGAAAGGCTTCGCTGCCATCCCTGGCAAACCGATGCGCCTGCTGGTGCAGGGCGTGGGCCAGCGCTTCGACCGCCACTTCGACCGCGCCTGGCAGGCCGACGAGCCGCGCCTGAGCCGCCTGGTGGTGATCGGCCAGCAGCTCGACCGCGCGGCTATCGAAGCCGAGCTGAAGGCGGCGCTGGCTTGATAATGATCGCCCGCAAGCGGGCTCCTACACACCCTGTA
>JBLUOL010000018.1:0-43430 GCA_048065775.1 Pseudomonas sp. GW6 | reverse complement strand
TGCACTACGCCGGCAGCGGTCTGGAGCCGGACCTGCCCGCCATCGGCGCGGCTCTGGGCGGCCGCGTGACGCTGCTCGACGCCAGCCTGGAGCAGATCCAGGGCCATGCGGTGGGCCATCTGATCATTGCCGTCAGCCAGTCGCCGTTCGATCCAACCACCCTGCTCGAAAACCTACGGCCACTGGCCGATCACCTGGAGGTACTGGGTTATGTCGCTGCTGCTTGATCGCCTCTGGCAAGGCCTGCTCGACACCCTGCTGATGGTCGGTGTGTCCTCGCTGCTGGCACTGCTGGCTGGCATTCCGCTGGCGGTATTTCTGGTCACCAGCAGCAAGGGCGGCATCTTCGAGGCGCCACGGCTGAACCAGGTGCTGGGCGCCATCGTCAACCTGTTCCGCTCGATCCCGTTCCTGATCCTGATGGTGGCGCTGATCCCCTTCACCCGCCTGATCGTTGGCACCACCTACGGCGTATGGGCCGCCGTTGTGCCGCTGACCATCGCCGCCACGCCGTTCTTCGCGCGCATCGCCGAAGTCAGCCTGCGCGAAGTCGACCACGGCCTGATCGAAGCCGCCCAGGCCATGGGTTGCAGGCGTTGGCACATCGTCTGGCACGTATTGCTGCCCGAGGCCCTTCCAGGGATTGTCGGCGGCTTCACCATCACCCTGGTAACCATGATCAATTCCTCGGCCATGGCCGGCGCCATCGGTGCCGGCGGCCTCGGCGATCTCGCCTACCGCTACGGTTACCAACGCTTCGACAGCCAGGTGATGCTCACCGTGATCGTCGCCCTGGTGGTGCTGGTCAGCCTGATCCAACTGAGTGGAGACAGACTGGCAAAGCGCTTGAACAAGCGCTGAGATGGGCGTCAGCCATATATCCGGGCCCTGCTGCGGGGCCTCCCCGCAGCTCGATGGCTGGCCACCCGCGCGACGAACGGCAGATATATGAATTGACATATCGGTAAATCTCGATATTATCGCCACCCATGGACCTGATCAATGTATTCAAAGCCCTCTCGAATCCCACCCGCCTTGGCATCCTCAAGGGGCTGAAGGATCCGGTGAAGAACTTTCCTCCACAAGATGAAGGGGACGTTCATACCGTGGGCGTGTGCGTCAGCAGTATTCAGGAAGGTGTCGGTCTGTCGCAGTCGACGGTGTCCGATTACCTCGCGACGTTGCAGCGGGTCGGTCTGGTCGAAGTCCGCCGGGTTGGTCAGTGGACCTACTACAAACGCAATGAAGCCAATATCCGTGCCCTGGCCGAGCTCATTGGCAAGGAGCTGTAATTTTTTGACCTTATATATCGATATTTCTCGATATCCCTTTTAACCGAAACGAGGACTGACAATGGAGAGACCCTAGGCACAGTCGCGTAAATTTTTTTGCATCAATATATCGAAAATTCCCTATATCCCTTTTTCCAGAAACAAGGAACCACACAATGAAAGCGCAAATTCTCAAATCCTTTGGCGGCCCGAACGCGTTCGAACTGAGCGAAGTGGCCAAACCCGTACCGCAGGCAGGGCAAGTTCTGGTGCGGGTTCACGCAACCTCCATCAACCCGCTGGACTACCAGGTACGTCGGGGCGACTACGTCGATTACGTTCCCCTCCCCGCCATTACCGGGCATGACGTCTCCGGCGTGGTCGAAGCGGTCGGCCCAGGTGTGACCAGCTTCGTGCCAGGCGATGAGGTCTGGTACACCACGCAGATTTTCGAAGGTGACGGCAGTTACGCCGAGTACCACGTTGCGTCCGAAAGCATCATCGGCAAGAAGCCGGCATCGCTGAGCCACCTCGAGGCAGCAAGCCTGACGCTGGTAGGCGGGACCGTATGGGAAGCACTGATCGGGCGTGTATCGCTGCGGGTCGGGGAAAGCATTCTGATCCACGGCGGTGCGGGTGGCGTCGGCCATGTCGCGATCCAGGTGGCAAAAGCCATTGGCGCCCGAGTATTCACCACCGTGCGTGAAGAGAACTTCGAATTCGCCCGGGGCCTGGGTGCCGACGTAGTCATCGACTACGAACAAGAGGATTACGTGGACGCCATCCTGCGGGAAACCGATGGCCACGGCGTCGATGTGATCTTCGACACCATCGGCGGCGACACCTTGACCCGTAGCCCCGACGCGCTCGCCCAGCTTGGCCGTGTGGTTTCGATCGTGGACATCGCCAAACCGCAGAACCTGATTCAGGCCTGGGGCAAGAACGCCAGCTACCACTTCGTCTTCACCCGCCAGAACCGCGGCAAGCTCGATGAGCTGAAGGCATTGGTCGAGCGCGGCCAACTGCGCCCCCATATTGGCGCGGTCTATTCGCTCGCTGATATCTCAAGCGCGCATGCGCTGCTGGAGACGCCCAACAACGGTCTTCGCGGAAAAGTCGCGATTGCCGTCGAGCCCTCGCTCGCCCCGTAAGTACATAGGTTCAACTACCAAACTGACTCTAGAGGAATACCGCAATGATTTATGAAATCGCCGTACTGCCTGTTCACAGTGCACAGATCCAACAGTTCAAACAGGCATTTGCCGAAGTAGTTCACTTGCTCCAACGCGCCAAGGGTTACCACGGCCATATGTTCGCGCAGGGAATCGAAAGCCCCGAGACGTTCAACCTGATCGTGCGTTGGGCTTCACTTGAGGACCATGCGCCGGGTTTCGAAGCGAGTGACGACCATCAGACTTTCATGCTGGGCCTGGAGAAATACTTCTCGCAAGAGCCGACTGTCTACCACATTCAGGAGGCCGCCTTTACCAATGGGAACGATCAGGCCTTCGATATTGCAGTGCCAAAAGCTTAAGCCTGCAGCCCTGACTTCGCCGCTGCTCGTGGCCACCATTTGATCTGACAGTATTTGAAATACAAGACTGTCAGATCAACTTACCTGAACACAATTCCGTCGTTTTGCTCCGAGAGTGAGTTGGCAACCACGCTCAACTCTCCTGGAGGCATTCGACATCCATTTAGCTTTTTCGGAGTTTAAAAATGATCAGCAAACATGCAAAAAACCTGGCAAACATTTTAATTACCAGCCTTGTCTTGGTTCTATCCGGTAATGCCCTCGCTGAAAGCCCGGCCACCACTTACAAGTATGGATTGAAACTTGATGTAGCCAAGGTTCTGTCCATATCAAAACCAAAAACCCATACCTGCAAGCCTGTGGATCACCTGATGAAATACATAGACTCTGCTGGAAACATCCAGACCCTGAAATTCAAGGCGCTCTCTGATGCCTGCAGCAAAGGTCACTGACATAACGCCAGTGGCGCCAGGGATGGCAATTTGCCGTAGAAATGAGCAACTGCATGCATTCTGTCGGACAACGTAAGCACAACGATAAATTCGTCCCATTATTGCCATTCGCCCTGAATGGCGTCGTCCCGACAGTTGATCGGCAAGCTAGTGTTGAGGCATCACTTACGTCGCAATCCAGCACAGGGAGGTTTCATGTCGACCAAGGCGCTTTACGTTCTGCCAATACTCGCCAGCCTGATACTGAGCGGTTGCATTGGCAGCCCCATGGAACGAGCCATTCCCAATATCCCTGGATTGATGGCGAAGCAGTCCTGGCCAGGCAAGCCCGCCTCCGAGGCCATTGCCCAGTATGGTGAACCGCACGTGATCAAGGATCTCGGCGACGGCCGCCAGCAGTATCTGTGGTTCGATAACTGGGATCGCAGCTGGGAGGAGCTTTCGTCCAGTTACATTGCGCCTGGCCCGGGCGGCTGGTATCGCTACAACGAGTACTCGACGCGCTCGCGCCGTTACAGCTGCTCGGTGATGATGGACATCGACCAGAACAAGATCGTCCAGCGCTTCGACTACCACGACAACATCCGTGGCGCCTGTGGCAACTACTTCTAATGGCTGACTATCCCTCGCCCAAACCGACGCCCGGTGTCCATGCGGCTCCAGCGCCAGCGCTCGCTCGCAATACTGGCATATAGCCGTCAAAGCCGCGTTATCATGCTCGCGCCAGCGTTCGGCATGACGACAAGGAGCAGTAGATGAGCGATTCGCGCCAGGCGGCCTTTGCCCGGGAATGCGATCTGATCATGAAAGGTGGCATCACCAGCGGCATCGTCTACCCGCTGGCCATCACCGAAATCGCCAAGGCGTTTCGCCTGCGCAGCATCGGCGGCACCAGCGCTGGTGCCATCGCCGCGGCTGCAGCTGCCGCTGCCGAACTGGGCCGCCAGCGCTATCAGCAGGGTGAATTGAGCAGCGACCCAGCCGGCTTCGCGACAATCGAACGACTGCCCCAATACCTTTGCGTGCCCGCCGCGAATGGCCATGGCACCAAGCTGCTGGCGTTGTTCAAGCCTGCCCCGGCAGTGCGCGCACTGTTCGATACCTTCATCGCCATCCTCGAGGTCAAGGGAAAAGGTCCCTGGACGCGGTTGTTCGCGCCACTGAAGGTCATGCTCATGCGCCACAAGCTCGCCGCCCTAGTCGGCGCCCTGCTGGCAGGCGGGCCGCTGTGGTGGAGCGCTGCCAGCAGCGCCAGCGTGATGGTCTGGCTATGGGTCTTGCTGTTCGCAGCGCTGGGTGGCGTGCTTGCCGTGATCGTGCGCCTGGCCCTGGTGGCATCGCGTGAATTGCCAGCGAGCGGTTTCGGCCTGTGCAGCGGCATGCCAGAGGCCGATGACGACGCCCCGAATGAAGCCCTGACCACCTGGCTGACCCAGTACTTCGATCAGCTCAGCGGCCAGCGCGAATACTGCGCCAATCAGGCGGATGCCATCGAGTGCGAACGGCCATTGACCTTCGGCGACCTGCGTCGCCATGGCATCGACCTGCAGGTGATGACCACCTGCCTGAGCATGGCGCGGCCTTTCCGCCTGCCCTTTCGTGACGACGAGCAGGTACGCGAGAACAACCAGTTCCACTTCCGCCAGGAGGAGTTCGCGCGGCTATTCCCTCAGCGCGTGGTGGCCTGGATGGGCGCTCACCAGCGCCCCGGCGATGATCGCGGCGACGGGTATCTGCGCCTGCCACTACCCGATGACCTGCCGGTAATCGTGGCCGTACGTATGAGTCTGAGCTTTCCCCTGCTGCTCAGCGCCGTACCACTGCACGCCGTGGACTACCGCAAGAGCGGGAAGACGCTGGAGCGCTGCTGGTTTACCGATGGCGGCATCAGCTCCAACTTTCCCATCCACTTCTTCGATGCCGCGCTGCCCAGGCGCCCCACCTTCGGCCTCGATCTGGGACCGACCGATGGTGCCGACGAGCAACGCGTGCGCTTCCCACGTAACAATGGCGATGCACGGCTAGCCTACTGGCGCCGTTTCCCCCAGAGGGGTTTGCCAGCCCTGCGCGGTTTCCTCGCCCTGCTCAGCAACGTCGCCAAGGACTGGAACCACGAAACCCTGTCGCTGATGCCCGGCTTTCGCGACCGTATCGGCTTGATCCAGCTGACCCGCGAAGAAGGCGGCCTCAACCTGACCATGCCCACCGAGCGCATCGAACGACTGACCCGCTACGGACGCGAAGCCGGCCAGCAGTTCGTCCTGCGTTTCGGCGACCCGCAGCATTGGCAGCCGGGCGCCGAGGCCTCGCCGATGAACTGGGAGAACCACCAGATCATTCGTCTGCGCCTGCAACTGGCCAGCGTCGCCGAACAGCTGCAGAGCCTGGAAAGAGCGTGCCGCGAACTGCACGGCACCGAGCAGAACTACCAGCGCTTCTTCACCGCCGATGCCAAACGCTACAGCTATCCCTTCAAAGGTCTTAGTGACCTGGAACAGGACCCGGACACTGGCCTGTACCGCACCCAGGCCGGCCTGGCGCAGGCCATACTGGGCAAGCTGCGGGAGATCGCCCAGATGATCGAACAGCACCCGGACAGCCACCCGGCCAAGGGGGCGCCCAAACCCACGCCCGAACTCAAGCTGCGCCCACGCCTGTAGGCCGTCGACAAACAACAAGGCTCCCAGATGGGAGCCTTGTACGAACAGCGCCGTTGATCAGCTACCCGGATGGGCGTAGGCCTCTTCGAAGAAGTAGTCCTTCCAGGACGCCGCCTTGTTCTTCAGCACGCCCAGTTCATGCAGCTGCTCGGCGTAGATGAAGGTGCGCTGCGGCGAGACGGTGAAGTCGTTTTCCGGGTCATCGATGATCTTCTTCACGAAGTCCAGCGGCAGCTTGGAGTTCTCCACGCGAATGTAGGTCTCGGCGGCAGCGGCCGTGTCCGCCTTGATGATCTGCTCGGCTTCCACCAGCGCGTCGTAGAAGGCCTTGTAGGTCTTGGGATTCTCGTCGTGGAATTTCTCGGTGGCATAGAGCACGTTGAACGTGGCCTGGCCACCGAGGATGTCGTAGCTGCTGATCAGCTTGTGCACCTTGGGGTTCTCCAGCGCCTGGTACTGGAACGGTGGGCTGGAGAAGTGCGCGGTGATTTCCGAGCCACCCTTGGTCAGCGCAGCGGTGGCGTCAGGGTGCGGCAGACTGACGGAAATCTGGTCGAAACGCTGGAAATCGTCCTTGCCATACAGCTTGGCGGTCTCGATCTGCAGGGTGCGCGACTGGAAGCCAACACCTGCGGCCGGTACGGCGATACGGTCCTTCTCGGACAGGTCCTGCAGTGTTTTCACCTCTTCACGGTTGCTCAACAGGTAGTTGGGCAGCGAGCCCAGCGAGGCGACCGCCTTGACGTTCTGCCGGCCATGGGTGCGGTCCCATACGGTGAGCATCGGCGGCACGCCGGCCGATACTACGTCGATGGCACCGGCCAGCAGCGCTTCGTTCATCGCAGTGGCGCCGGAGATGGTGCGCCACTCGACCTCCACCTTGTCCAACCCCTGGGCCTTGGCGTGCTTCTCGATCAGTTGCTGATCCTTGACCACGTGCAGCACCAGGTAACCGATGCCGAACTGCTGGGCGATGCTGATCTTGCCTTCGGCCTGCGCGGCCAGCGGAGTTGCCAACGCGCCGAGCAGGCCCAGTGCGGCGGCCAGTCGGCCGAATGTGAATGTGTTGGTCATGGTCGTTTCTCGTTATGTGATCAGTGAATTATTCGTGTGTAGGTGGGCCAGGCGGTGATCCGACCCCGTATGTAGGGTGGGCTTCAGCCCACCGGCGGTGCGTCCAGTTGGTGGGCTAAAACGGATCGCCGCCCGGCCCACCCTACGATTCGGACCGCACAGGTGGATCGGTGACGTGGCCCCCTACGTATCAACGCTGCATCCCCCAACGTTTCACGGTCACCCGCTCCACCGTGGCGAACACCAGGTTCTCCACCAGCAGGCCGATCAGGATCACCGCCGCCAGGCCAGCGAAGACCTTGTCGGTGTACAGCTCGTTGCGGTTCTGGAAGATGTACCAGCCCAGGCCGCCCTTGCCGCTGGAGGCGCCGAACACCAGTTCGGCGGCGATCAGGGTGCGCCAGGCGAAGGCCCAGCCGATCTTCAGGCCCGCCAGGATCGACGGCAGCGCCGCCGGGATCAGGATGAACAGCACGAAGCGCAGGCCCCTTAGGCCGTAGTTGCGCCCGGCCATGCGCTGAGTCTCCGACACGCCGAGAAACCCGGCGTAGGTATTGAGCGCCAGCGCCCACAGCACCGAATGCACCAGCACGAAGATCAGGCTGTTCTCGCCCAGACCGAACCACAATAGCGACAGCGGCAGCAGCGCGATGGCCGGCAGCGGGTTGAACATCGAAGTCAGGGTCGACAACAGATCGCGCCCCAGCTGGGTCGACACCGCCAGGGTGGTCAGCAGGAAGGCCAGGCCAATACCGAGCAGGTAGCCCTTGACCAGCACCGACAGCGAGATCACCACCTTCTCCAGCAACTCGCCAGTGCCGATGCCCTCGAAGAAGGCTTTGGCCGTCTGCAGGAAGCTGGGCAGCAGGAGGTCGTTGCCCTGGTAACGCGCTGCCAGCTCCCAGATCAGCGCCAGGGCCAGCAGGATCAGGGTCTTGCGCAGCCAGCCCTGCTGCCAGAGCCGCTGTGCCAGAGGCAGCTCGCGCTCCAGCTTGAGGTCCGGCAAGGGTTGCAGCGGTATTTCGTATTCCTCACGCCGTGCGGGGGAAAGACTCATGGTTGCACTCTCCTCAGTAGGCGATGCGGATGTCGTGGAAGCCCAGCTCGGCAGCGGCGCGCGCGCCCTCCTCGCTGTCCTCCTCGAACAACAGGCGATGAATGCGCTGCGCTGTCTGCTGGAACGCCGCGCCACCGAGGCTGTGCAGGTCGAACTGGTGGCTGCCCACCTCCGCCCGCACGCGCCCCGGGTGCGGCGACAGCAGCAGGATGCGGTTACCGACGATCAGCGCCTCCTCGATCGAGTGGGTGACGAACAGCAAGGTGAAGCGCACTTCTTCCCACAGCTGCAGCAGCTCCTCCTGCATCTTGCGGCGGGTCAGTGCGTCGAGCGCGGCGAAGGGCTCGTCCATCAGCAGGATCTTCGGCTGCATGGCCAACGCACGGGCAATCGCCACGCGCGCCTTCATGCCGCCGGACAGGGTGTGCGGGTAGGCATCGGCGAAGGCGGCCAGGCCGACCTTCTCCAGATAGTGCAGCGCACGTTCTTCGGCCTCGCGACGGCCCAGAGTGCGCGAGGCCAGCAGCGGGAACATGACGTTCTGCTTCACCGTCTTCCACGGCGGCAACTGGTCGAACTCCTGGAACACCACGATGCGATCCGGGCCGGGCTCGCGCACCTCGGCGCCATCCAGACAGATGCTGCCGCCGACCGGCTCGATGAAACCGGCCACGGCCTTGAGCAGCGTGGACTTGCCGCACCCCGAAGGGCCGAGCAGCACGAAACGGTCCGAGCGATCCACTTCGAAGCTGACTTCGTGGGTGGCGCGCACTACGCGCTGTGGGGTGCGGTATTCGAGGCTGACCTTCTCCACCTCGAGCAGGGTGTCGAAGGCACCTGTGCTTTGCGTGCTGGCCGTGTGGCCTTGCAAGGGGGCATTCATGGGGTTCAGCTTCCTTGACCGATGGCGGGGTCTTCGAAGAAGTAGTCCTGCCAGGAGGCCGGCTTGTTCTTGATTGCGCCGACGCGCTGGAGGAATTCAGCCAGCGGGTAGGTGTTGGTCGGCGTCACGCTGAACTGGAACTGCTCGTTATCGATGATCTTCAGCAGCTCCTCACGGCTGATCTTGGCGCCGGTCACGCGGATGTAGGTGTCGGCGGCCGCGCCCTTGTCGTTCTGGGCGAACTGCGCAGCCTCGGCCAGCGCGGCGACGAAGGCCTTGTAGGTCTTAGGGTTGTCGTTGCGGAATTTCTCGGTGGCATAGAGCACGGTCGGCGAGTTCGGGCCGAGCAGCTTGTAGGTGTCGAGCACCACATGCACATTGGGGTTCTCCAGCGCCTGGTTCTGGAACGGCGGGTTGGAGAAATGCCCGGTCAGCTCGGTACCGCCGGACAGCAGCGAGGCGGTGGCATCCGGGTGCGGCAGCGCCACGGTGTACTTGTCCAGGCGGTCGAACTCCTTGTCGCCCCACTGCTTGGCGGCGGCGTACTGGAGGAAACGCGACTGCACCGAAACGCCCACCGCCGGTACGGCGATGCGATCCTTCTCGGTGAAATCGGCGATGGTCTTGACCTTGGGATTGTTGCTCAGCAGGTAGTACGGGAAGTTGCCCAGCGAAGCCACACCCTTGACGTTCTGCTTGCCGTGGGTGCGATCCCAGACGGTGAGCAGCGGGCCGATGCCGGCACCGGCGATGTCGATGGCGCCGGACAGCAGCGCATCGTTGATAGCCGCGCCGCCAGAGAGTTGCTGCCAGTCGACCTTGATATCCAGGCCATCGGCCTTGCCGTGCTTCTCGATCAACTGCTGGTCACGCACCACGTTGAGCAGCAGGTAGACGATGCCGAACTGCTCGGCGATGCGAATCTGTCCCTCGGCCTGCGCCGCCTGAGACGCCGCCAGCGAGCCTGCCAGCAGGCTCAGGGAAAGACCGATACCGCTGGCCAGCCGGCCAAAACGCGGAATGAAGGGAAAGCGTTTGCCTAGAGACATGGTGTGACTCCATTCGGATGAAAGCGAAAAGGGAATTAGGGTGTTGCGGCCTTTCAGAACGGCACATCGCCCTGGATGGTCGTGCGGTGCATGCGTCGGCGCAGGTGGCTCGGGCAACCGGTGGCCAGGTGAATCAGCGCGCGGTTGTCCCAGAACACCATGTCGTGGGGTTGCCACTGGTGGCGGTAGATGAACTCGGGTCTGGCGCTGTGGGCATAGAGCTCGGCGAGGATCTGCCGGCTCTCGTCCTCGGGAATATCGAGGATGTGCGTGGTGAAGTTCTCGTTGACGAACAGGCCCTTGCGCCCGGTTTCCGGGTGGGTACGCACCACCGGGTGCACGACCGACTTGACCTCGGCCAGTTGCGCCTCGGTCAGCGTCGGGCGACGAATGCCCGCAAACACTTCATCGGCATAGCGCGCGGTGTAGGAATGCGCGGCACGTTTGCCTTCGATGGCCTGGCGCAGATCCGCGGCCAGGGTTTCATAGGCCAGTTGCTGGCTGGCGAACAGCGTATCGCCGCCCTCCTCCGGCAGCTCCTGAGCCAACAGCATGGAGCCGAGGCTGGGGAATTCCTTGTAGGAGAGATCCGAGTGCCAGAACTTGCCGGCATCGCCCAGGCCGATGGGCTGACCGTTCTCGACGATGTTGGAGATGATGAAAATCTCCGGATGATCGGCCAGCAGAAACTGCTTGAGCACGTGGATCTGCAGCGGGCCGAAACGGCGGCTGAAGGCGATCTGCTGCTCGGGCGTGATGCGCTGGTCACGGAATACCAGCAGGGCGTGATCGAGATGGGCGCGATGGACACGGGCGAAGTCGTCATCACTGAGCGGCCTGGTCAAATCCAGGCCGATGATCTCGGCGCCGACGGGCGCATCGAAGGGACGAACTTCGAACGACTGTGCCGACGCCGCGGTGGTGGTATGGGCTACTGCCGACATAGAAAACTCCATGCAAAGGCGCCAATCGGCGCATCACTTTGACCGGCCGAGGGTTCGGCCATGTGTTCAGTGCGGCGCGCCGATTGGTCGGCAGGTACGCATGGAATGGAACTTTATAGGTATAAGAAAATTAATTTAAATACCAAATAAGAATATTCATATGACCTGTCAGCGAGTCGCGCCATCAGCCGTCACGCTCGCTGCCGCTATCAGGTGCTTTGTCAGTCGGGCAGTAGCTTGCGTTAGGCAAGAAACCGGTGAATCAACAGCGAATAGCGGGCTTCGACTTGCAGCTAGTTGTCGCTAAGAGAGGGCTGCTACCGGCCAATAGCTGCCGGTAAGGACGGGCAGTTACCGGCCGATGAGGGCGTCGGGCTCCTATTCGAAGCTCCCAGTACGCTCGCGCTCCTCTTCGTCCTCTCGAAGCTCTTCCGCTGCGATTCTTCGTTCGAGGCTCGCTCTAGCTGTCGCCAATACTGGCTTCAGCTGTTCTTCGTTACCGAGACTCAGAGCATCGAGAAGCGGAATCCGTTTCTTCAGGACTTCGGCCAAAGACCCGGACCAGCCTGAAGGCGTAAATCGCTTCAAATAGGCTTCGATTACAGCTTTCTTATCAGGAGCATTTGCAAGCACAGCCAGCGCGACGTCCGAAATAACCAACTCAGAATCGTCCACAGAGTCGATATTGGCAGGCTCTTCACTTGCTCGATTTCGGGTGTCGAATAGCTTGCAGCACCGCGCCGCGAACACGTAACGATCAGACGGCGAGGCATTACACCAATCGATCAACATGTCCACTGGGACTACGCTGAGTGCTGTCTCTTTCCGATCACTGTAAGTATGCCCAATCACCGGTGACACCTGACGGTAGTAAGCTTCTTCACCGGGCACATAGATCGCGTCGAGCGCTCGTCGCGGCATGTGCCTGAGGAACGGCGAGATGGCGTTTTTGGTGACGGCCCTATCGGCATAACTACATTCCTTCGTGCGCGCAAAGGCAACTAGACCGTTCAATACCTCCAGCGCTGCTTCGGAAGAATCTAATAGCTTCAGTGAAAACTCCAATATGCTCTCAATGCGGTAACCGCTATTGGCGCGATCCCCCAGAACCTGTCCCCAGTCAGCTGAGCGCAAAAGATTCAGGCAGGTTGTCGCCAGAGACTCCTTGTACGCATCATCGTGATCTGACGCACAGTGGACGACCATAGAAAGAACGTCGAGGAACACTCCCCCACCACCAGGCAGCAGTGCTATCGCAGCAAGCAACTCACCAATCTCTGCAACAGAGAATGCGTTGGTTTGTCTCCCCATCCCGAGATAGGAGTATTGCCAGGCAGGAGTAGCCCCAGCCTTGATTGATTGGAGGATACGAGCGTGAGCCGCTTGGTTCAGCGGTATACAATGAAGGTCCATGATCCACTTGACCCAAATTGCATCAGTCACCGCGCTGTCGAGGAACTCCTCGGCAGAAGCGGGAGATGCGTGATGCCAGCCGTTGATCAAGCCGCGTAGAAACAAGACACCTACTACTCCGCTAGTGGCAGCGGCGATATGTTCCTTAGCCGCATCGAAAATCCATCTCGGGTCCGCAATCTGCTTTCCAACACCAACCCCCAAAGGAAATGCACTGGCTCCTGACTTGGTTGAGATCAATTGCGGGAGTAACTCCAAGATTAGGCCGTCAATGGTGGCAGCGGCCTCCCCAAGCTCCTCCAAGACCTGGTTTGATTTGCGGATTCGCTCACCAGTCGTTTTATCGAGCTGATCTGCATCATCGCCATCAAGATCCAGGTCGAAATTGTTCGAGTCTAGAAGGCGAGCTCGAATCATGTCTGATATAGCCTTCGGTTTGAGAAGCTCCTCCAACTCGCGCAGCTCGTTCTGAATCGCCTCATCGCATTTGCCCGAGTCATAGCGAAGGATGCTTTTGACTCCAAACCAACCTTGAGGCCAGCTCACGACTGAAGCCAGTTCTTTCACAGCTGCACACACTTCTGGTCTCAGACTCGTGCCAAGCCAAAGCCCTCTTAAGCGGCGACCCAAAATAGATCTGCAACTTTCAGCAAGGTCGGACTTCTGCTTACCAATGTCGAGTGCCATGCGGAGGAACGGCATAAACCACGCCTCAACATCTGATCGGGACTCCGGAGCCCATCCCTCACTCCGCTTTCGAGCTCCGAAATCGAATCTGCTCACAGAGGTAAAGTGCAGTGCCTCAAGCGCCGCATCGAGCAGCAGCAGCCCCAACTGCTCTCGCTTGGGATCGCCGGATTCAAGCAATTTTCTGGCGAACTCTGACCTGTGATTGGGAGGGGCATTCGTCCCGGATAGCACGCAGAAAAACAGAGACTTCAGAATTTCTACAGTAGATTCATGCCACCCCTTTTCCTGGGGGTCTGCCAAGGCGAATCTGACAAGAATATCGGCGGCCATCTTGAAGTCTTCTTCTTCGAACGCGATGGCTTTCAACGTGTGCGCATACTGGGTACGTTGTCTGTTTTCGTCCGAAAGAAAGCTAGGAATATTGGCAGCCCGTCCAATTGCCGCTAGAGCGAACTTTGGAGATACAGGCGCAATGTTGTGAAAGATCTCATGGCCAATGTCATTGAGAGCCGTTAGATCGCCCAAGCGGCCGGATGGCGAGAGCCAGTCCCGTACAAGCTCGGCGGCGTTTGCGCTTTCATGTAGGTAACCAAGTCGCCGCGAGAACGACCGGGCAACGCGGTCGGTCGCGTTATCGACAAAGATACTCACGATCTGCGATTTGGGTATCGCTTCTAGTGCCTGGGCTGCAAGTCGATTAGCAATCGCGTGTGGCAAAACAGCACGCCATTTTCCACGCGCCTGTACGAGACCTCTTCGCTGTAGATCAACCACTTTTCGCTTTAGGGTGATCAATGAAACGCCAGCAACAGCGGCAATTTTGTTGAGTTCTGAACCAAGGCCATCGTCCTCGCCGTCGAACGAGTACAAGATACTGGCCGCTTCCGCGCAGCTGAGGAGATCTTCATTCTCGGCGTTCTTCTGATGAAACAGGCGCTTGAACAAGTCAGAATCTCGCAACCGCGCCAGCTCACCAGTCATCGTAACCGTCGCTGCCAACGCAAACGCGACGCGAGCATTACCGTCTGAGAATGCGGTGATCGTATCGACATCACTGAGCGATAGGACTGGATAACGCCGCTGAAGAAGCTGCTTGATTACGTCATCGGAGGAGCCTTCGAGACGGTAGCACTTCGTGGCGTCTGGTAAGTCGTCTCGAACGTCGTACTCAACAGTAACCAAGCCTATCTTGCTGCCAGACTTTTTCAGCAGCTCGGTGAGCCTCTGATGAGTGTCAGCTCCGCAGTTGTCCACGACGAGAACACACTGACTTACGTCTTCAATCAGCGCTTCGAGCATCGCTGAAGGTTGAGGCGAAGGCCCATCTGATAAGTCCGTGTACAGCACGTCATCAGCACTCAGCGCAGCTTGGTTCGTCTGTACACGCGGATCGAAAAGAGCCTGTACCAATCTCGTTTTGCCGACGCCAGATAAGCCGACAATGCGTACGCTTGCCCCCTTCGACAGATCGAGACGCAGGCGATCAATGGTGGCCGAAACATTAATGCCCTTCTCCGCGTCAGGCGTGAACACTTTGACTCGATCATCAAGCAGATATTCTGAGTCGACGGTCGCCTCCTGGTAGGCCCAGCCCAAGTATGGGCGCCAACCCACAAGTGGCTTGCCTAGCTGGTGTTTCACCCAAGCTACGATCGCAGGGTGTTGCTCGGCCCAGTCTGCGATCTTTCTTGCGTCATAGAAGGCAACGTGCGGCGAGGAGCCGAGGCCGTTGTCCGACAAGCAAGCTCTCATTGTATTGAGTCGAAGATCGAGAGCGGATTCGGAGGTATCGTCTCGCGTCGCGGCGATGACATAACTTCCTTTGGTCGTAGCGAGGTCGCGTATTGCTTGTCTTAGCACTCCCTTGGGCGCCATTTCGCCAGGTATCTTGCTGGGGGGGAACACCTCGGCCTTAACCTGAAAGGCTGCGTTGTCACTGAGTAGATAGCCAGATATTCCCAGTGGCGGATTTATCTCTACCCTGACGTCCACCCCTCCATCTTTTGCTCTTTGATCGCCACCCCAGGTAACGGCCGACTCGGAGCCCCCGTGCTTGCGAATCTCAGCCCGACACAATCTTGCGATCAGTGTGCGCGCTTGCTCGTCGTTCAGGGCTTTTATGTCCGCTGTATCTACGTGAAATAGTGTGTGCATTTTGGGGGGAGTCAGGCTGACTGAGGCCTTAGCTTATAGCCTGAAGGCGCTTTTGACGTAGCAAGGACTGGCAAGACGAAATAGTTGATGGTTGGTTCCATCCGGCTAGCATTGCTGCAAACCAAACTGGGAAATCCAGAGTCCTCCGGGTATTCACCTCTGGCCGGTAGAACCCTCTACGTGGTGAGGCTGGTTGTCTTCGGCGCCACTGCTTGGAAACTTGGATGACTGCTTTGGCCGAAAGCAGCCGTTATAGCCCGTAAATCTGCACTAACTAGCCCACTCCACCCGGTTCCGCCCTTGCGTCTTCCCTCGATAAAGGGCGGCATCTGCCTGTTGCAGAAACTCATCGAACACCTGCGCGCTGTTGAATTCATTCGAAACGCCAAGGGTCGCCGTACAGCGAATCGGCTCACTCAGGCCAGCGCCAGCCACTTGGCTATGTTCGATCGCTGCCCGTGTGCGCTCAGCCAACTGCAGGGCTCCGGCGCTATCGGTATCCAGGGCGATGATCACGAATTCCTCACCGCCCAAGCGGCAGACCAGGTCGCCCTGGCGTGCAGTAGCCTTGAGGACTTCGGCAACACGCGTCAGGACGAGGTCACCAACATTGTGGCCGTGGGTGTCGTTGATGTTTTTGAAGTGGTCGATATCCACAATCAACAGATACGCCGGGCCAGCCGTGCGCGAGCGGAAGTGGGCGTCCAGGGCATCCATCAGCCCGCGCCGGTTCAGCAGTTGGGTCAGCGGGTCGTGCGCAGCCAGGTTGCGCAGTTCATCGGTGAGCCGGCGCAGCACCAGCCACACGGCGCTGGGCGGCAATACCGTCGCCAGAAACGACATGTAGAGATAGAAAACCTTCTGGAAGCCGCTGCCCATATCGAGTGCCGCCAGGCCACTCTTGAGGATCATCGCGAACTTCATGGCGTTAAGAATGCAGATGCCGCCTATCAGCACGGCGAACACCAGCATCTCGACGCGCAGATCCCGGGCGAAGGTTCGCCGGCCATAAAGCACCGCCACGGTCATGGCCAGAAACAGCGAGGCACAGGCCGCAGCCAGCATGGCGTGACGGGCTTCGGTTCCCAGTAGCCATTGCACCAGCAATTGCAACAGCGTGTAGCTGGCCACCAAGGTGAGCAACGGACCCAGCACCGGCGTCGGCCGCTCGAAAAAGCGCATGGCACCCAGCACATAGACGACAGGAGCACTGAGCGTCAGCGTGTGGTTGATAACGCTCACCAGCCCCTCATCCGGTGGGCCGCCGAACAACTGCAGGATGTAGGCAAGGCCCAGCAACAGGTTGCCCAGCGCGAAGACTTCCATGCCCATTTTCTTGCCATTCAGCCGGGTGCTGATCAGCAGGAACATCACGGAAAAACACAGCAGGTACACGCAGAGCATGCCGAGGATGACGGTAGTGACCATGGTTCGCGCAAGTTGAGGGATGGCAACGGGAGCCTAGCACTGCGTGGCGCACAGCGGCGCCCTCGCCTCTCTGCGTTGCAGAGGCTGTTTGCATGGCATTTCAAACCCGCGAATCGTAGGCATATGGCGCTGGGAAGGCAATTTGCCATTCATGCCTGTAGAGACAGCCTCGCGGCGCTGGCCTACCGTTCGAAAAAAGAACGCCGAGTCGGCTGAGCCGGCTCGGCGTAAACGCAAACCCGTTTGCACAGGTTTACTACCGTGTTCAACGGTGGGCAGCTAGGACACAAAAAGAGCCGCCTTGCACGTTCGATCAGAAGGCCGGCAGTACCGCACCGTCATAACGACTTTCGATAAAGGCCTTCACCTGTGGGCTGGTCAGCGCGGCGGAAAGCTTCTTGATCGCCTCGCTGTCCTGGTTGTCCGGACGGGCCACCAGATAGTTGACGTAAGGCGAGTCGCTACCTTCGATCGCCAGCGCATCACGCTTGGGATTGAGCTTGGCCTCCAACGCGTAGTTGGTGTTGATCAGCGCCAGGTCGACCTGGTTCAGTACGCGCGGCACGGTGGCTGCCTCCAGCTCGCGGAACTTGAAGTTGCGCGGGTTATCGGCGATGTCACGCGGCAGTGCCTGGGCGCTATTGGGATCCTTGAGGGTCAGCAGGCCAGCCTTCTGCAACAGCAGCAGGGCACGGCCGGTGGTGCTGACTTCGTTGGGGATGGCGATGGTGGCGCCGTTCGGCAATTCGTCGAGGGACTTGTACTTGGCCGAATAGGCGCCGAAAGGCTCGACGTGCACGCCCTGCACGATCACCAGCTCGGTGCCGCGCTGCGTATTGAAGGTGTCCAGGTACGGCTTGGTCTGGAAGTAGTTGGCATCCAGATTCTTCTGGCTCACCTGCAGATTGGGCTGAACGTAGTCGGTGAAGACCTTGATATCCAGATCCACGCCTTGCTTGGCCAGCTCGGGTTTGATCAGTTCGAGGATTTCGGCATGCGGCACCGGCGTGGCGGCGACGCTAAGCTTTTCGCCAGCGTGGGCCAGGGAGGCAGTCAGGGCAGCGGCCAGAGCGCTCAACAGCAGGGTCTTCTTCATAGTTCCTTGTTCTCGGTCTGTGGCACCGGCTGGATCGACAGCCCGGCGCATTTGGCAGGCGCCCGGCGGATGTGCCGGGCTGAGCGCGACAGTACGAAGAAATTTTTATTCCATAAAATAATTATTAATTATTTTCTTATATCCAAAATAATCTTCCCTTCGGCTTGTGAGCCCAGCCTCCTCCCGCCTAGAGTGAGAAGCCTTCGCTCCCTGGAGGCTCCCATGCTTACCGCCGCCCTCGCCCGCTTCCCCCGCCTGCAACTGATCCCTCAGGCCACCGCCCTGCACCATCTACCACGCCTGTCCCTGCACCTGGGCCGCGATATCTGGCTCAAACGCGACGACCTCACCCCGTTGGCGCTCGGTGGCAACAAGGCACGCAAGCTCGAATATCTCGCCGCCGATGCGCAGGCCAAAGGGGCAGATGTGCTGGTCACGGCCGGCGCTATCCAGTCCAACCATGTACGGCAAACCGCCGCAGTCGCTGCGCAATTAGGCCTGGGCTGCCTAGCCCTGCTGGAAAACCCCATCGACAGCCAGAGCGACGACTACCTGGGCAATGGCAACCGCCTGCTGCTGGATCTGTTCGGCGCAGAAGTGGAAAACGTCGCCAACCTGGACAACGCCGATCAACTGCTGGAGGCCGCCTGCCGACGCCTCAGTGCAGCCGGGCGTCGGCCATACCTGGTACCCATCGGCGGCTCCAATGCCCTGGGCGCGCTCGGTTACGTGCGCGGCGGGTTGGAACTAGCCGAGCAGATCGCCGCCAGCGGCCAGGACTTCGCCGCCGTGGTGCTGGCCTCCGGCAGCGCCGGCACCCATGCAGGGCTGGCCCTCGCGCTGGAGAGTGCGCGCCCCGGCACACGCGTGATCGGCGTCACCGTTTCGCGCAGCGAGGCGGCACAAAAGCCCAAGGTCGAAGGTCTACTCCAGCGCACCGCTGCACTGCTGGGCGTGGAGATGCCGCAAGGATTGAACCTGGAGCTATGGGACGCCTATTTCGCCCCGCGCTATGGCGAAGCCAACGCCGCCGGCCTCGAGGCCATCAGCCTGCTGGCGCGCCTGGAAGCGATCCTGCTCGACCCGGTCTACACTGGCAAAGCCTTCGCCGGGCTGCTCGATGGCCTCAAGCGTGGCGCCTTCCCAGGCAACGGACCGCTGCTGTTCCTGCACACAGGTGGCTCGCCGGCACTCTTCGCCTACAAACAAAATCGAATATATGAATAATTTTTAATTATTTAACGGAATAAATATTTCCACCTAGAGTGGCGCCACCTTCCCACTGACACGAGGTCACCATGACATTTTCCACCCTGCGTCGCCATTTCCTCTTCGGTAGTCTGGCCCTCGTTCTGGGCGCCAGTTTCAGCACAGCAAGCTTTGCCGCTGACCTGCTCGATGACATCAAGGCCCGTGGCACCATCAAGGTCGGCCTGGAGGGCACCTATCCGCCCTTCAACTACCAGGACGCCAGCGGTAAGCTGACCGGCTTCGAAGTGGAGCTGGCCGAAGCGCTGGCCAAGGAGCTGGGCGTCAAGGCCGAGTTCCAGCCGACCAAGTGGGACGGCATCCTCGCCGCGCTGGAGTCCAAGCGCCTGGACGTGGTGATCAACCAGGTGACCATCTCCGACGAGCGCAAGAAGAAATACGATTTCTCTACCCCCTACACCGTCTCCGGCATCCAGGCGCTGACCCGCAAGGCCGACGCCGACAGCATCAAGAGCGCCCAGGATCTGGCCGGCAAGAAGGTGGGCGTAGGCCTTGGCACCAACTATGAACAGTGGCTGAAAGACAACGTGCCGCAGGCCGACATCCGCACCTACGATGACGACCCGACCAAATTCCAGGATCTCAATGTCGGCCGCATCGACGCGATTCTGGTGGATCGCCTCGCAGCCTTTGAGATGGTCGAAAAAACCGGTGGCCGTCTGGCCGTGGCCGGTGACGCCTTCTCCCGTCAGGAAGCCGGCATCGCCCTGCGCAAGGGCAACCCGCAGCTGCTCGCTGCCATCGATCAGGCGCTGGCCAAACTCAAGGCCGACGGCACCCTCAAGGCCCTCTCCGAGAAATGGTTCAAGGCTGACGTCACCCGATGATCGAGTCCGCCCTGCAGCTGGCTCTGGAGTCTGCGCCCTTTCTGCTCAAGGGCGCCTACTACACGGTCGTACTCAGCCTGGGCGGCATGTTCTTCGGCCTGCTGCTGGGCTTCGCCCTCGCCGTTGGACGCCTGTACGGGCCAGCGCCACTGCGCTGGCTCACCCGCCTTTACGTCTCATTCTTTCGTGGTACGCCGCTGCTGGTGCAGCTGTTCCTGATCTACTACGGCCTGCCGCAGCTGGGTATTCAGCTCGACCCACTGCCGGCCGCGCTGATCGGCTTCTCGCTGAACATGGCCGCCTACACCTCGGAGATTCTCCGCGCAGCCATCGCCTCCATCGACCGCGGCCAATGGGAAGCGGCCGCCAGCATCGGCATGAGCAAGACGCAGACGCTGTATCGGGCGATCCTGCCGCAGGCCGCGCGCACGGCCCTGCCGCCGTTGGGCAACAGCTTCATTTCCCTGGTCAAGGACACCGCTCTGGCCGCTACCATTCAGGTGCCGGAACTGTTCCGTCAGGCGCAGTTGATCACCGCGCGCACCTTCGAGATTTTCACCATGTACCTGGCGGCCGCGCTGATCTACTGGGCGCTGGCCAGCATCCTCGCGCACTTCCAGGCGCGCTTTGAGGCCAGGGTCAATCGGCACGAGCAGGACAACTGATGATTTCCGTGCGCAATCTGCGAAAAGCCTTCGGCAGCAACGAAGTACTCAAGGGCATCGACC
The DNA here is from genome assembly GCA_048065775.1 of Pseudomonas sp. GW6. Classification (GTDB taxonomy): domain Bacteria; phylum Pseudomonadota; class Gammaproteobacteria; order Pseudomonadales; family Pseudomonadaceae; genus Aquipseudomonas. The sequence continues at coordinate 22,901 of JBLUOL010000018.1, read as the reverse complement.
TGGACGTGGCCGCCGGTGAAGTCGTCGCCATCATCGGCCCCAGCGGCTCGGGCAAGACCACCCTGCTGCGCTGCCTCAACCTGCTGGAGCAACCCAGCGCCGGGCAGATCACCGTGGGCGATATCCATATCGATGCGGATAAACCGCTCAAGGGCCAGCAGAAGCTCATCCGCCAACTGCGCCAACAGGCCGGCTTCGTGTTCCAGAACTTCAATCTGTTCCCCCACCGTACGGCACTGGAAAACGTCATCGAAGGCCCGGTACAGGTGAAGAAGGAGCCTCGCGAAGCAGCCCTCGCCCATGCCCGTGCCCTGCTCGCCAAGGTAGGCCTGAGCGGCAAGGAAGACGCCTACCCCAAGCGCCTCTCCGGCGGCCAGCAACAGCGCGTGGCCATCGCCCGTGCCCTGGCCATGCGCCCGCAGGTGATCCTCTTCGACGAACCCACCTCGGCCCTCGACCCCGAGCTGGTGGGCGAAGTGCTGACCACCATCCGCGATCTGGCTGAAGAAAAGCGCACCATGGTCATCGTCACCCACGAAATGGCCTTCGCCCGCGACGTGGCGGATCGGGCGATCTTCATCGACCAAGGGCACATCGTCGAACAGGGCCCGGCCAAGACCCTGTTCACCGCGCCCCAACACGAACGCACGCGGCAGTTTCTCAGCAAGTTTCTGCTCGACCGCTCGCTTTAGTCAGTCGTAGCGTCGGTGAATACGTCCAGAAGTTGGTGGGGGAACCGGTTGAGGTGAGAGTGGGAGCAAGCGAATTTTTCTTGGGCCGTTTAAGGCCAGAGGAGGTCATATTGTTAACGATACGGGCGGATGCGATAGGCTCTCTTTGAGCTCATATGGCCTGTTTTTTACAGAACCACTGCCGTAAACGAATAGCAACCGCGATCACGATCCAGGTGTAAAAAGCCGCCATTAGATCGTCGAGCACGATACCCACCCCACCGCCGACAGCTTCAAGAAGATTCAGCGGCGGTAATTTGAGGGCATCGAACAAGCGAAATAGTGCGAACGCTATCAGGAACATCCAGGGGCGGCGGATTGAAGCGAGCCCGATCATTGAGACCGGAAATACCAGGTACTCGTCTGCAACGATCTGTGGAATATCCCCGCCCCCCAACCACAGCGATGCCCAATGGCAGAGCGGCACAGCCAATGCCAGCAGTATCACCGCGATGAGAGCCTGGCGCCTCGGAGGGTGACCCAATAACCACCAGGCCAGAGGCAAACCAAGCAACGACCCGAAGGTTCCAGGCATGAACGGTAGCTGGCCAAGACCGAAGCCCGTTGCTGCCTGTACCACCAAGGTTTCTATCATCGAAATCGCAGATCCATCTCATGCATCTGAACAGGCTGCAGGAGGGTTAGCCAGAGGTAGCTAACCCTCCTGTGCTGGAAGAACAACAAGCCAGAAGGTGTTGATGCATCAGGCCTCAGCAACGGCAAGCTCTGTCAGTACACGCCTGATCACATGAACACCTGGCTGACAGGAAAGCCGGCTAGGAGGCGGTCGCAAGAGGCAATATACGCTCCAGTATGTCCGCGAGCGTTACCACCCCTTTCAACTGCCCGTCTTGCATGACCACCGCAAGCTGAACGCTCGACTTACGCATGAGCGCCAGGGACTCATAGACCGGCGTTTTCGCGTCCAGAACGAAAACCTGGCGGGCGATTTCCCGCGCCGGACGCGTATCAGGCTCAAGCAGAGTGTCACGCAGATGAACGACCAGAGGCAGCTTGTCGCTGGCGCCAAGTATCAGGATACGCAGATGGCCTGACTGAGCAGCGATGGCACGTACATCCGCTACGGACGCATCAAACGTGACATGCACCGGGACAGCGCTACTCGTTACCAGCTCTTCGATCGGCAAGGTGCCGAGATCAATAAGGCTGGAAATCTGCTGCTGAAGGCCAGGCTGAAGCGTTCCGACCTCAGCTGAGTGCTCGACGAGTCTACGAATGGTGGCGATGTCCTGCCCGCCCACCGCAGCGCTCTCGACAGGCTCTACACCGGACGCCTTGACCAGACGGTTCGCAATCCGGTTGACCCACCTCATCAGGGGGCGCAACGGCCAGATGTAAGCGCGTGATATGAGCCCCACCGCAAGTGCCGAACGTTCCGGGTGTGCAATCGCCCAGGATTTCGGTGCCATCTCGCCAACGACCAGGTGCAGGAAGGTCACCACGAAGAGCGCGAGCGCGAAGGACGCACCACCCGCCGCCCACTCGGGCACGCCCCAGACGATCAGCAGCGGGCCGAGCCAGTTGTCGACAGCAGGCTTGGTCACGGCGCCCAGTGCGAAGGTACAGAACGTGATGCCCAGCTGAGCACCAGCCAGCATCAGGGTCAGGTCGTTCATGCCGCGCAACGCGGCGCGTGCAGAGCTGCTGGTAGGCGCCAGCTCTTCGAGACGGTGACGGCGCGCACCGAGCAACGCGAACTCGATGATGACGAAGATTGCGCTGAGCACGATGAGGGCAATGGTCACCAACGTGACGATCAGAGGATCATTCATTGCGCTTCCTCCTGCTTAATCGTCTCGACAAGCGTGACACGCACCCGCGTCGGTACATAGCGCTCAACCCGCAGCACCTCGATCACTAGCTGACGCTCCACGGGCAGATCGGAAACAAGCTCCGAGGGATCCTCAGGCAAGGTTATCGTCACGGTGTCGCCTTCGGCGGGCAAAGCCCCCAGCTCCGCGATCAACAGGCCTGCGATAGTTTCAACCTCTTCATGAGGTAGGTCATAGCCGAGCGCACGCTCGACTTCGTCCAGGTGCACATCGCCATCCATGATCCAGATGCCGTCACCGCCAGGCATGAGCGGATCGGCGTTATCTTCATCATGCTCATCGGTAATTTCGCCGACGATTTCCTCGGCAAGATCCTCAAGGGTCAGCACACCCACGAAGCTGCCGTATTCATCGATGACGCAGGCCAGCTGGTTGTTGGTCTGAATCAATTCAGCAAGGGCATCCGGTAGCGCCATGAGGGTAGGCATAACCGTGGCCGGTCTCATCACCGACTCAACAGTGTCTTCAGTATCCCCTGCTAATAGTCGCAACAGGACATCCGTGAGGTGAACGACGCCGACAGGGGTGTCCTCGTGGATGACGGGGTAGCGGGTATGACCTCTGGCCATGAGTTCGCGCAGTTTGACCAACGTCGTCTCAGGCGTGAGCCAGTCAACCTGTGACCGCGGAATCATGGCGTGTTCGACGTCCTGCTGGGGGAAGTCAAGAATACGATCCAGCATCAGCGAGAGCTCTACAGGAAGGTCTCCGCTGTCACGCGAGTCAGAGATGATGCGCGGCAGGTCATCAGCCGAGACGCTTACATCCAGATCATGGACAGGCTCGATACGCAGCAGGCGCAGGAACAGGTTGGCGGACTTGTCGAAAAAGCCGATCAACCAACCGAATACCGTCAGGTAAATCAGAGTCGAGCGGGCAAGACCTCTGGCCAGAGGGTCGGCATTGGCGATTGCCAGGTTCTTCGGATAGAGCTCGCCAAAAATCATCTGGATAATCGTGGCAACCACCAGGGCAAGCAGCGTACCGACGGTTACGCCAACTTCGGACGGAATGCCGACCCCGCCCAGCAGAACACCGAGCGACTGACCAACCAATGGTTCGGCCACGAAACCGACCATCAGGCCTGTCACGGTGATACCCAACTGGGCACCCGACAGCATGAAGCTGGTTCGCTTCGTCACTTCAAGCGCGCGCTTGGCGGAGGCATCACCGTCGGCAGCCAGTACGGCAAGCCGCGTACGGTCGACGGCCATGTAGGCGAATTCCTGGGCGACGAAATAGCCGTTTGCCGCAATGATCGCCAGGATAACGAGGGTACCGAACAGGAGAGTGAGGGTCGGCTCGATCACCGCATCACCTCATCATTTTTCGTTTCAGAAGAGCGTCTACAACCGCTGGGGCTTGATGTGTCCACAATGGATCCGAAGTGACAAAGGGCCGCCATTATATTCCTTCCCAGGCCCCAGGCCACTTTGATGATCAATGCAGAAACTGCTTACGCAGGCCCGTAGATTGTGGTTTCTAGCACTGTGAGCCGAATTTCTAACATTTGAATACAAATGCGAACGCGAGATCGGGCACTCGATATAACCATGCCGTTCGTACCTAACCCGCCCAAAACGCCTCTATTTTATGAGGAAATGCCGTGACCGCTTTTGGCCGCTAACAACCCTTGCCTCCTCCCGCCCCCAGGCTACAGTCCGCCCTGTCACGGTCAATCCCGTGACCGGGTGTGGTAGCCCGATTCACACGAAGGCGCGGTAGCGCCATAGTCGAGAGCAGGCGCTTTTTTTGTGCCTGCTGTTTTCTCGCGCATTTATGGCGGGCCGTGTGAGGCAGGCTTCGGCCTGGCCGGCGTCCTTCGTGGGTCGGTCTACCACCCTTGCACGGTCCGCCTCCATATCGTGTGGTAGCGAATGGAACGCGGCTCCTTAAATCCACGAAGGAGCATAAGGAAAATGCACTATCCCCCTTTTACCCAAGGGCTCCGCCCTGGGCTGCTGGCTGTCGTGTCGACTTCCGTTCTGGAGGTGCCGCATGGCCAGGTCTGAATCCGTCGTTATCCCCTTCCCCACACCACGCAACCCCTTGCATAGCCATGTGGCCGACGAGTGTCCGCACCAGGCTGCGGCTGAGTATCGGGCGGCGTTGCTGGCCAAGCTGTTGCGGCGGGTGCCGGAGCCGGAGTTGGCGAGCACCACCAATGCTTTGCTGAGCGAGTTGGTGGTGCTCTATCGCCGAGCCATCGCCCAGGCAGCCGGGAGGGCCGAGCATGATTGAACTGCAACGCTACCTCACCCACCTGCCCGGTCATGACGGGCAGCCGCCTGCCGAATTTGGCTGGAATGCAGATTGCCAGGCCAGCTTCGGTCACGGCGTACAAACCGCTCAGGCCTGGCTGGACGATGCCAACAGCGGCTGGCTATGGGCCAACCTGTTGCTGGAGCGCCAGCTGTACCCGCCGGGTGCGCAGCGCCACGCCTTCGAGCTGGGCTTTCTCAGTCGCATCCACCAGCGTTTGTGTTCGCCCCTGGGTGGCGAGCACGGAGCCAAACGCACGGAGTTCAGGCTGTAGGCAACCGGCGTGGCGCTGTGCGGCAGCTTGCGGGGTGATCGCACAGGCGCCAGTCACACGACGGCTCACGCAAAGTAATATTTCCTTACATTCTCAGCAAGCCCGCATATCTCGCTGCCCCGGGGCCATTCGCGCAATATTTTGCGCACTTTCATCCTGCTAAGGTCGCGTGCGAAATCTGGCTGGAGCGAGTCGTATTCGGGCTTCTTGATAGAACCCGCCAGCTCCTCTGGCCATCGTCTTCGAAGCGACTTCGCGCTCATGCAAGGATCTGCAGAATGAGTGGAAAACCAGCAGCACGAGTTACCGATCCGACTGCCTGCCCACTGCCAGGCCATGGCACCAACCCCATCGTTTCTGGCTCCCCAGACGTCCTATTCGATGGTTTGCCAGCGGCCCGCCAAGGCGACCCCACTGCTTGCGGCTCAGCGCTGGTGGACAACCTTGTTGCCAATGTGTTTATCGACGGATTGCCCGTTGCAACTCTAGGCAGCACAGGGAGTCACGGGAATGTGGTAGTCGGTGGGTCGGGAACAGTAATCATCGGCAATACACATGCGGCTGCCGCCTTTACGACTCCGCTTGCTGTGCCCATGGCTCCAAAGATTTGCTTGCCCTGCTTACTTCTCGCTGCCAGTCGCAACCAAACATTCGTACCGCTGGAATCAATCGGAGTCCGGGGATGAGTATGACCAACGGCTTTCGCAGTATCGAAGACGAACTGCGGATACGCCTCTCGGACAAGCCAGGGCTTAAGCTTTTCGCGCTTGTAGACGGGGCTCGCTACTTGACTTTGGGTAAACGGTTAGATCAAGCCTCTGATAGATGGCAGTGGCTGTTGGACGGCACGGAGTTAGATGCGATCAAGCAAGGTGGACCAGCTCTTGTTCAGCTGGAAGAGCGCAGCGATTTGCAGAACTGGCTCGTAGACCGAGACCGCAAAGAACCCCTGGTGTCATGGCTACTGAGCACCAAGAGCTTCGAGGTTCTGTCCCAGCATCTTGGCTCGCTTCTGTTCACTCGGCTAACCGACGGTAGAAAGTCACTCTTCCGTTATTACAATCCCGTTGTTCGGCGGGCACTTGATAGCGTCCTGAACAAGGAGCAGCGCCAACAAATGATGCGACCTATCGAGCATTGGCTGGTATGGCAGCCGCTGGAGTCCCGCTACCTCCCTCTGGATGAAGATACTCAAGGGGGGCAGCATGCTTGAACTGTCGAGCGAGCAGATAGCAAAGCTTGACGCAGTACGCCGCGACGAAGTCATCGAGAAGTTGCTCCTGGAGGTGCGGGCACAGGATCCGAATTGGTTTGCTCAGCACGGCCTCACGGGAGGCACGAGCTACCTGGCCAGATATCGGCGGTACGCCGAGGAGTTCGGACTAACCGACCCTCAGTCGACAGAGGACTTCATGCGCTACGGGCTCATGTTCCCAGACTTTCACAGAGATGATGCGTTCGTGTCTTGGATGACACGTCCGGTCGATGACTCGCCTGAGCAACGTTTCAAGGACTATAGGAGCGTGATGAGGTTCGTCTGGAAGCTCAAGAACGCCACATGGAACTGACAAGGAGTCGGATATGGGTGGTTTGATCACCGCTGCTGGAACCGCGCTGGGCAGTCCTGGCGCAACCATGGGTCTTCGCGCAACACCTCGGTTCGGGCCGGGTATGCCTCTGGCCCGCCCACCGGCTCCCCGCCTTCCAATGCCTACAGCTCGGCCATCCCCTCGCCCTATGCCAGAGACACTTCCCCAGTCGGGAGCTCGGCCCGTTCCACGCCCCATTCCACAGCCTCAGGTACTGCCGCAAACGCGTACTGCTGACAAGGCGGACGAGCGCACACGCACCTGCGATGCAGAACGAGACGACGAATGCATTGATTGTCCTCCCTCAGAGGGCACCATGGCTGTGGCCAACAACGGCAAAGGCCACTCCATGTCGGATCTGTCTTCGCGATACCAGGCCTGGGTAACCGGATTTCCTCCGCCTTACGAATGGCGATGGAACGAAACCTGGTGGGATGGATTCGAAGAACCGCGTTGTACCCTACTGGAGGCCAAGGCCAACTACGCCTTCATGTTTGTACCGTTGCTGGGTGTTCCAAAGCCCTGGGCACCGGTCAAATCAGTCCTTGTAGACCCTGCGCGCCGCCACTCGGCCAAGGCTAGGCCTACACCACCCGTCAGAGTCGAATGGCACTTTCTCCAGCGCATCGTCTACGAGCACTGCTCCAGTCAATATCGCCGCTTGGGGCTGACCAATCTGACCGCTTTCTGGAATCCAATGCCGAACACCCCTGAGCACGACGAATACCAAGAACACCGTGAGCGTGAACAGCGCGAATTCGACGAGTACTACCGGGATAATCCCGATCTGATTGCCTAAGGAGCCAGCATGGCAAGTTCTTTCCGGTCCTTTGTATTCAAGATGCGCCTCAACAAACACGCGATCGCCACGGTATCCCATCAGGATCAGTTGGAGCGCATACGCTATTATCTGAGTACCTTGGGCCAATTACATCCAGTTCTTGGTAAATGGTATCTACAAGGCGCCTCAGTTCAGGACGCATTGAGCAATGACGTCCTGAGCGCTCCTCAAGCATTGTCCACGGCTGCAGCCGCAAGTTTCGACGCCGAGTATCCGTCATGGCTGTCGCTATCCGTGTGGAATGGACAGGAAGATCCGCTGCAAGGGGGTCTGGCTTTCAGTTACGACGCACACGACATGGAGTCCATATCCAGCATGGATTTCGAAGATGCCGGCGCTCTGGTTTCAGCAATCGAGAACCCACGTCCTGTGTTGGTGGAAATGCTGCGACAAGCGGTATCCATCTGGCCCGAAATCGATTGGGGGGTGATCGCCCCCGGCAGGTACTACCTAGATGGCCAGACCTTCAACGAACGGCAAACCATCGGCTGGATCGGCTTTTGCCCGCACTCGCTAAAGGCCAGCGACTTTCCGGATGCGGATGAACTGATTGACATACCGGGCCGCGGCACAGTTTTGGTGAGCTGCGCCCAGGTTATGGATGAACGCAATAGAGAGCACTTTCGAATTGTCGGTACGCTGGACACGAAGCTCGTCGAACTCGGCTATCTGCCCCTGTTCAACAATTGACCCCGTTGCAAAGCCTGAGGAATATGCCAGGCACAGCGAGCTCAGACTGTAGCTACCTTGCACGGTGCTGTGCGACAGCTTGCGGGGTGCTCGCACAGGCGCCAGCCGCGCGGTGGTGTGCGCGGCGCACCCTCCCCTTGCGCCGCCTGCTCATGTGGCGTCTCGGCGCGCAATACCCTGCAGTCAATCTCCGCGATGGCTGAAGTTACATGTGCCAAGTGATACCATTGCGCGCTTCGACGTCGCCCTGAGTACTACCAGGCCCCGGCGCCACGATGCCCGACACTCCCCCCATGCCTCACCAGCCTATCGGCTCGTCTGCCGGCAGGGGCGTAGCGTTCACTCATATGCGCAGGTTCGTCTTCCTCGGTTCGGGCCGGGCTGAAAGGCTCGAAAGCGGTATCACCCTTTAAACAGCGCACCTCAAGTTATTGATAGGTAAGTCCTTTGATTTCCACCGCTAACATCACCATGCAGTTCGGCGCCAAGCCGCTGTTCGAGAACGTTTCCGTCAAGTTCAACAACGGCAACCGCTACGGCCTGATCGGCGCCAACGGCTGCGGCAAGTCGACCTTCATGAAAATTCTTGGCGGCGACCTCGAGCCTTCCGGCGGCCAGGTGATGCTCGAGCCGAACGTGCGCCTGGGCAAGCTGCGCCAGGACCAGTTCGCCTACGAAGAATTCAACGTGATCGACACCGTGATCATGGGCCACGAGGAGCTGTGGAGGGTCAAGGCCGAGCGCGACCGCATCTACTCGCTGCCGGAAATGAGCGAAGAAGACGGCATGAAGGTTGGCGAACTCGAAGGTGAGTTCGCCGAGATGGACGGCTACACCGCCGAATCGCGTGCGGGCGAGCTGCTGCTGGGCCTGGGCATTCCGCTCGAGCAGCATTTTGGCCCGATGAGCGAAGTCGCGCCCGGCTGGAAGCTGCGCGTGCTGCTGGCCCAGGCGCTGTTCTCCGACCCGGACGTGCTGCTGCTCGACGAGCCGACCAACCACCTGGACATCAACACCATCCGCTGGCTGGAAACGATCCTCACGGCGCGCAACAGCACCATGATCATCATTTCCCACGACCGTCACTTCCTCAACTCGGTCTGCACCCACATGGCTGACCTGGATTACGGCGAGCTGCGCCTGTTCCCGGGCAACTACGACGAGTACATGACTGCCGCGACCCAGTCACGCGAGCAACTGCTGGCCGACAACGCCAAGAAGAAGGCGCAGATCTCCGAGCTGCAGAGCTTCGTCAGCCGCTTCTCGGCCAACGCCTCGAAAGCCAAGCAGGCGACCAGCCGCGCCAAGCAGATCGACAAGATCCAGCTGGCCGAGGTCAAACCGTCGAGCCGCGTCAGCCCGTTCATTCGCTTCGAGCAGAACAAGAAACTGCACCGCCAGGCCGTGACCATCGAGAAGGTGTCCAAGGCCTTCGACGACAAGGTGCTGTTCAAGAACTTCAGCTTCACCGTCGAAGCCGGCGAGCGCGTGGCGATCATCGGCCCCAACGGTATCGGCAAGACCACCCTGCTGCGCACCCTGGTCGGCGAAATGGAGCCGGATGCCGGTTCGGTGAAGTGGACCGAGAGCGCCGAGGTTGGCTACTACGCCCAGGATCACGCCCACGATTTCGAAGATGACGTGACCCTGTTCGACTGGATGGGCCAGTGGACGACCGGTGAGCAGGTGATCCGCGGCACCCTCGGGCGCATGCTGTTCTCCAACGACGAGATCCTCAAGTCGGTGAAGGTCATCTCCGGTGGTGAGCAGGGCCGCATGCTGTTCGGCAAGCTGATCCTGCAGAAACCCAACGTGCTGGTGATGGACGAACCGACCAACCACCTGGACATGGAATCGATCGAGGCGCTCAACCTGGCGCTGGAGAACTACCCGGGCACGCTGATCTTCGTCAGCCATGACCGCGAGTTCGTCGGCTCCCTGGCCACGCGCATCATCGAGCTGTCGGACAACGGCGTGACCGACTTTTCCGGCACCTACGACGACTACCTGCGCAGCCAGGGCATCATCGTCTGACGCCTGCTGCAGAAATGACAAAGCCCGCTTTCGCGGGCTTTGTTGTTTCAGCGCTCTGCTCAGGCAGTGGCGAACAGCTCGGAGATACGCTGCGCTGCACCTTTCATGGCTTCGGCGCGCGGCTCTTCGCCGTAGGCCAGGCCTTCGGCGCGAACGATCTCGATGTCGTCGATGCCGACGAAATTCAGCATGCGCACCAGATAGTCCTCATGCGCCTGGCCGGACGGCTGGCCGGCATGAATACCACCGGCGCTGGAGGCGATCACCACGGTCTTGCCGCCAGCTAGCCCTACCGGACCATTCTCGGTGTACTTGAAGCTCTTGCCGGCGACGGCGATGCGGTCGATCCAGGCCTTCAGTTGGCTGGGAATGGCGAAGTTGTACATCGGCGCACCGATGACGATGGCATCGGCAGCGAGAAACTCTTCCAGGGTGCGTTCGGCCAGCTCGGCCTCGTGTTTCTGCGCGGCGTCACGCAGCTCGACCGGGGTGCCGGCGGCGACCAGGGTGGCAGCGGAAAAGTGGCTCAGCGCATCGCTGGCCAGGTCGCGGTAGGTCACCTGAACATCTGTAGTGACAGCGCTCCAGGCCTCGACTACAGAACGGCTGAGCTGACGGGAAGCGGAAGCATCGCCGAGGATGCTGGAATCGAGGTGCAGTAGTTTCATAGGTGCTCTCCAGAGTGCTATGCGACGTGGTGACGCAATTGCACAGAGGCTACCGATGTGAGCAATAGCCGATAAGACGGCAAAAATGCGATAGTTCGTCCCATTGATAGGACGATGACATGCATGACCTCAATGATCTGTTCTACTTCGCCAAGGTAGTGGAAGCCGGTGGTTTCGCCGCTGCCGGGCGAGCCCTGGGCATTCCCAAATCGCGCCTGTCGCGGCGCATCGCCGAGTTGGAGCAACGCCTGGGTGCGCGTTTGCTACAGCGCTCGACACGCAAACTGGCGCTGACCGATATCGGCGAACGCTACCTGCGCCATTGCCAGGCGATGTTGCTGGAGGCCGAACAGGCCGAGGAAACCGTGACCAACCTGACCAGCGAACCGCGTGGTCGGGTGCGCTTCTCCACCCCACCGGGCGTTGCCCTGCTGCCCGACGTGATCAATGATTTTCTGACGCGCTACCCCAGGGTGCAGCTGGAGGTCGTGCAGACCAGCCGCCGTATCGATCTGCTCAACGAGGCCGTGGACGTCGCCCTGCGCGTGCGCAACGCCGATGACGAAGAACCGGGGCTGATCACTCGCCGCCTGCTACCGGCGCGCGCGCTGGTGGTGGCGCGCCCGGATCTGATCGCCGGGCTGCGCCTGGAGCAGCCCGAAGATCTGCAGCAATTGCCCGCGCTGGGCGCCATCGGAGCCGACCGGCGCATTCATCTGCGCTTTCATCACAACATGACGCAGGAGGCTCGCGAAATCGCCCTGGAGGCGCGCCTGGCCGTCGACGACTTTCCCATGCGCAAGTCGGCGGCCCTGGCCGGGGTGGGCATTACCCTGCTGCCCACCACCTACTGCCATGAGGAATTGGCCGATGGCAGCCTGGTGTCATTGCTGCCGCACTGGACGGTGCCTGAGGGCTATGTCCAGTTGGCCTACACCCACAGGCGCGGCATGTCGCCGGCTGTCCGCGCCTGGATCGAGTTGCTCAGCGACGCATTCAGCCGCTGGAGCTTCCCGCTCTGACTCAGATGCGGAACTGACGCACCAGCGCGCCGAGGCGATCACCGAGGCCCGCCAGGCTGCGCGCTGTCTGCGCACCACGCTCGGTTTCGTCGGCAACGCTATCCACGGCAACGGCGATCTGATGCACGCTGCGGTTGATCTCCTCGGCCACTGCCGTCTGCTCCTCGGCGGCGCTGGCGATCTGCGCGTTCATCGCATTGATGGTGGCGATCAGTTGGGCAATGGCATCGAGCGACTCGCCGGCCTTGTTGGCCTGCTCGCTGGTCAGCTCACCCGCATCGCTGGAACGGCGCATCGAGGTCACTGACTGCTGGGTTCCCTGCTGCAGGCGGTCGATCATGCCCTGGATTTCCTGGGTGCTCTGCTGAGTGCGGCTGGCCAGCGCACGCACCTCATCGGCGACTACGGCAAAACCGCGTCCGGCCTCACCGGCACGCGCGGCTTCGATGGCGGCATTGAGCGCCAGCAGGTTGGTCTGCTCGGCGATGGAGCGGATCACGTCGAGCACGCTGACGATGGACAGCACGTCCTGCTGCAGGTTGTCGAGCGATACGCCACTGCTGCGGATGTCCTCGACCAACGAGTGAATGCGCTGGATGCTGCCATCGACCACGCTTTTGGCTGCCTGCCCTTCGCGGTCGGTCTGCTGCGCGGCTTCGGCGGCGTTCTGCGCGCTCTTGGCGACTTCGTGCGCGGCGGCGGACATTTCGTTGATCGCCGTGGCCACCTGATCGGTTTCATGGCGCTGCTGCCCCATGGCCTGCTCGGAGCGCTGCGCCTGCTCGGAAACCTGGCCGACCAGCTCGGTGAGCTGTCCGGTCATTTCGACGATCTGCCGCACCAGGCCATGCACCTTCTCGACAAACCGGTTGAAGGACCCGGCCAACTGGCCCAACTCGTCCTCACTGGTGACGGGCAGGCGGCGGGTCAGATCGCCCTCACCCGCGGCGATATCGTCGAGGTTGGCCTTGATCTGCTGCAGCGGACGCAGGAAGGCGTTGCTCAGCCAGACACCTATCACGCCAAACACCAGCAGAAGGATCGCCGCCACTACCATGATGCTGGTGATGATGGTGCCGATGCGGCGGTCGATCTCGGCCTGTACTTCGGCGATCTGCGCCTCGATACCGTCGAGGTTGAGCGCGGTGCCAAGGGCCATGTCCCATTTGGGCAGGTAGTAGCTGTAGGCGAGCTTGGGCACCATTACCGATTCGTTACCCGGCAGCGGCGAGGAGTAGTTGACGAAGTAGCTGTTGTTCTTCGCCACGTTGACCAACTCACGGTTGATGTACACACCGTTCGGGTCACGCCGGTCGGCCAGGCTCTTGCCGACATCCACCGGGCTGTCGCCACGGAACAGGCGCACCACGTTGGAGTCGTGGCCAAAGAAGTAGCCGTCGGCGCCGTACTTGATCTTCGAGAGGATGGCGATGGCCTGTTCGCGACTGGCCATGTCACCTTGCGCGGCGCCATCGTAGAGCCCCTTCACCGAGCCCAGTGCGATCTGGATATAGTGCTCGAGCTCGCTGCGTTTCTCCTGCAGCAGACGCTCGCGGGTCTCGGCCACTTCGTCAGCAGCCAGATTCTGCAACACCCTCGCCGCCGTACCGCTGAGCACCAGCGCGAAGAGGATGACGGGAACCAGCGCAAGCAGGATTACCTTGGCTTTCAATGTCAGGCGCATTCTTATTGTCCTTGTGTGCGAAACCAAAAACGGGGCTACCGATATATCGGCAACCCCGTGGAAGAATTAAGCGACCCAAGGCGCCGAGAACTTAATCCGGCGTCTGTTCACGCCTTTACAGCAGCATAGCGGCGGCCCAACCGAACGCCAGCAGCGGCAGGTTGTAGTGCAGGAAGGTGGGCACCACGCTGTCCCAGATGTGGTTGTGCTGACCGTCGGCGTTCAACCCCGAGGTTGGCCCGAGCGTCGAGTCCGAGGCGGGTGAGCCGGCGTCGCCCAAGGCACCGGCCGTGCCGACGATGCAGACGATGGCCAGCGGGCTGAAACCCAGTTGCACGCCCAGCGGCACGAAGATCGCGGCGATGATCGGGATGGTCGAGAAGGAAGAGCCAATGCCCATGGTCACCAGCAGCCCGACCAGCAGCATCAGCAACGCGCCAACGGCCTTGTTGTGGCCAATCAGGGCTGCAGAGCTATCGACCAGCGTCTTGACCTCACCGGTGGTCTTCATCACCTCGGCGAAACCTGCAGCGGCGATCATGATGAAGCCGATCATGGCCATCATCTTCATGCCCTCGGTAAACAGACCGTCCGCTTCCTTCCAGCGCACCACGCCGGACACCGAGAAAATCACGAAACCGACCAGCGCACCGATGATCATCGAGTCCAGCCACAGCTGCACGACGAACGCCGCGGCGATGGCGAGCCCCGCCACCAGCAGGCTCAACGGGTTGTACTGCACGTCCACACGCTCGGCCTGCGCGACCTTTTCCAGGTCATATACGCGCTTGCCGCGATAGCTGAACAGCACCGCCACGAGCAGACCGAAGAGCATGCCCAGTGCCGGAATGGCCATGGCCTGAGTGATGCTGATGCCCGTGACGTCGACACCAGACTTGGCGACATTGGCCAGCAGGATGTCGTTGAGGAAGATGCCGCCAAAACCCACTGGCAGGAACATGTACGGCGTGATCAGGCCGAAGGTCAGCACGCAGGCGATCAAGCGACGGTCCAGTTGCAACTTGCTCAATACATAGAGCAGCGGCGGTACCAGCAACGGAATGAAGGCGATATGGATCGGCAGCAGGTTCTGCGAGGAGATCGCCACCGCCAGCAGCAGCCCGATCAGCAGCCACTTCAACGCACCACCGGCGCCTTCCTGCTGCTTGCCGACCAGCGCCAGAGCCTTGTCCGCCAGGGCGTGGGCCAGGCCCGCCTTGGCGATGGCCACGGCGAAAGCCCCCAGCAGCGCGTATGAAAGGGCAACGGTCGCCCCGCCACCGAGCCCCTGGTTGAACGCCTTCAGCGTGCCCTCGACGCCCAGCCCACCAAGCAGTCCACCGGCCAGCGCACCAATGATCAGCGCCACGACCACGTGTACGCGACAGAGACTGAGGACCAGCATGATGCCGACCGCAGCGATTACAGCGTTCATAAAGCACTCCACCTGCACGGCGCAAAAAGCCGCGTACTCTGCCGTAAGCGAGCCACACCTGTCAAAACCCATGCCCGTTCATTATTTAAAGCGAAACGTGCATAATTCCGACCACACACCGTATCGATCAAGAATACGGGCCGCACACCGATAACCCTGTAAGTCCATGTAGAAAGGAACGCACCATGCTGTTCAGCCGTCTTTCGATCCAATGGAAGATCACCCTGCTCGCCGGCCTGTGCCTGCTCGCCATCGTCACCTTGCTGGTGGGCGCCTCGCAGTATCAGTCCAGCCGCAGCGCCAGCCTGGTGCGCGACGCAAGCTCTGCCATGCTGGAAGAGAGCGCGACACTGCGCCTGAAGGCGCGCAGTGAATTACAGGCGATTCGCATCCAGCGTTACTTCATGGACGCCTACCAGTACGGCAAGGGGTTTTCCCGGCAGATCCTGTTTCTGCGCGAGCAGGCTGAGAAGCGCTTTCTCGATGCCTTCGACCTGCGTGAAGACCTGACCCGCCAGGTGCGCAGCAGCCTGGAAGCCAACCCCGGCCTGCTCGGCCTGTACCTGGTGTTCGAACCCAACACTCTGGACGGCAAGGACGAGCTGTTCGCCGACCAGCCCGATCTGGGCAGCAATGACGCAGGGCGCTTCGCGCTGTACTGGGCACAGCCCACGGTTGGCAAGCTGGAAGCCGAGGCCATGACCGAAGAATTGCTCGGCGACACCACGCCGGGTGACAACGGCGTGGCCTACAACGCCTGGTACACCTGCCCGCGCGAGACCCGTCAGGCCTGCGTACTGGAGCCTTATTACGACGAGGTCGGCGGGCAGAAGACGCTGATGACCAGCATCGCCTTCCCGCTGGAACTCGACGGCAAGATCATCGGCGTGATGGGCGTCGATATCAGCCTGGCCAGCCTGCAGCAGATCAGCCAGGAGGCCAATCGCGAGCTGTACGACGGCCAGGGCCATATCAGTATCTTCAGCCCCAGCGCCCTGCTGGCGGGCCACAGCCGCGACGGCAGCCTGCTGAGCCAGCCGGTCGAGCGCGCCTTTCCCGAAAACGCCAGCGAACTGCGCGGCCTGATCCAGAGCGGCAGCGATGCCGAGCTGCATCACGGTGACATGCTCCGCGAGATCAGCCCGTTCAAACCCATCCCCGAGTCAAAGCCCTGGTCGGTGCTGCTCGAAGTACCTCAGAACGTACTGCTCGAGCGTGCCATCACGCTGGGCGCACAGCTCGATGCCAACCGTGCCAGCGACAGCCTGGTCGCGCTGCTGATGGGCCTTGTCGCGGTGATCGCCGGCCTGCTGCTGATGTGGCTGACGGCACGCGGCGTAACGCGGCCGATTCTTGGTGTGGCCGCCATGCTCAAGGATATCGCCAGCGGCGAAGGCGACCTGACCCGCCGCCTGCAATACGCCCGGCAGGATGAGCTGGGCGAGTTGGCTGGCTGGTTCAACCGCTTCCTCGACAAACTGCAGCCCATCATCGCCGACGTGAAGAACAGCGTGATCGACGCCCGCAGCACGGCCGATCAGTCGGCAGCGATCGCCAGCCAGACCAGCGCCGGCATGCAGCAGCAGTATCGCGAGGTTGACCAGGTGGCGACCGCCTTCCAGGAAATGAGCGCCACCGCTCAGGATGTCGCGCACAATGCCGCCCAGGCTGCAGAAGCCGCGCGCAATGCCGACCAGGCCAGCCGCGAAGGCCTGCAGGTGATCGACCGCACCACCAGCACCATCGATCTTTTGGCCAATGAAATGAATGTGGCCATGCAGGAAGTCGAAGGTCTGGCCAGCAGCAGCGAGCAGATCGGCTCGGTGCTGGAAGTGATTCGCTCGATTGCCGAGCAGACCAACCTGCTCGCCCTCAACGCCGCCATCGAGGCCGCGCGTGCCGGTGAGGCCGGTCGCGGCTTTGCCGTGGTCGCCGACGAAGTGCGCAACCTGGCCAAACGCACCCAGGATTCGGTGGAGGAAATCCGCCAGGTGATCGAAGGCCTGCAGAACGGCACGCGCGAGGTGGTCAGCACCATGCACAGCAGCCATCGCCAGGCTCAGGGCAGCGTCGAGCAGGTGCAGCAGGCCGTGGCCGCGCTGCAGCGTATCAGCCAGGCGGTCAGCACCATTACCGACATGAACCTGCAGATCGCCAGCGCGGCGGAGGAACAGAGTTCGGTGGCCGAGGAGATCAACCGCAACGTTGCCTCGATTCGCGACGTCACCGAAGCCATCACCGCGCAGGCCGACGAGTCGGCGCAGGTGAGCCAGAACCTCAATCGCCTGGCCAATCACCAGCAGAGCCTGATGGATCAGTTCCGCGTGTAACCTCAGGTAGGGTGCGCCGCGCGCACCTCAAATCCGGGCGCGCACAGGTGGACATGACGCCAAATCATCCTCGATCTGGCGGCGCTTCCCTTGCGGCGCAGGCAGGCAATCGCCTAGCCTGCGTTCTTTTTTCGGGGGAAGCAGCATGCTCAATATCGCCTTGGTCGCCGGCTCCAGCCGCAACAACAGCCAATCGGGAAAGGTCGCTCGCGTGCTGCGTCAGCGCCTGATCGAGATGGGGCAAACCACTCAGGACACCAGCAGCATCATCGATCTGGGCCTGGCGCCGCTACCGCTGTGGCCCGCTGAAGATGCCGGCCCCTGGGGCATGTATCAACAGCAACTGGCCGCCGCCGATGCGGTGGTGATCATCGCGCCGGAGTGGAACGGCATGGCCTGCCCGGCGATCAAGAATTTCTTCATCTACGCCAGCAAGGCCGAACTGGCGCACAAGCCGGGCCTGCTGGTTGGCGTTTCCTCCGGTATTGGTGGCGCCTACCCGATCAGCGAACTGCGCGCCTCCAGTTACAAGAACTGCCGCCTGTGCTACCTGCCGGAGCACCTGATCGTGCGTCAGGTCGAGAAGGTATTGAACGGCCCGCAGGCGGTGGACGAAGCCGATGAGCGCATCCGCGCCCGCATCGATTACGCGCTCGATGTACTGGTGCGTTACGCCCACGCCCTGCAGCCGGTACGCGCCGCCATCAGCTTCGATAACTCGGCCTTCGCCAACGGTATGTAAGGGATCCGTAGGGTGGATTAGCGGCGCTGAACGCAGCGTTTGCAGGCGCCAACAAACTTACCGCGCCGCGTAATCCACCAGCGATGGCTCGCCTAACCTTGGTTCAACGCCGTGGCAGACTGACCACCACTCGCAGCCCGCCCAGCGGGCTGTCCTGCAGTTCTATACGGCCATGCCAGGCCTCGATGATGTCGCGCACGATACCGAGGCCCAGGCCGTGCCCCGCCACTTGTTCATCCAGGCGAGTACCGCGGCCCAGCACGGCCTCGCGGCGTTCGGCATCGATGCCGGGGCCGTCGTCATCGACAGACAGGCGATAGCCCTCGGCACTCTCCTCCACCGTCAACTGCACGCGCTGATCGGCCCATTTGCAGGCGTTGTCCAGCAGGTTGCCGAGCAGTTCCAGCAAGTCTTCACGATCACGCGGCAGCACCAGGCCTGGCGGCGCCTGCCAGTCCAGACTCAGGCCGCGGTCATGAATCATCGACAAGGTCGCGAACAGTCCCGGCAGCTCCTGCGCGCAATCGAAGCGTGCCCCCGGCAGCACCTCACCAGCCAGGCGCGCACGCCCCAGCTCGCGGCTGAGACGCTGCTCGATCTGCTCCAGTTGCTCACGCAGGCTCGCGCGTAATGCCGGATGAGCCGCCAACTCCTCGCGACCTGCCAGGCTGATCAGCACTGCCAGCGGCGTTTTCAGCGCATGGCCAAGATTGCCCAACGCATTGCGCGAGCGCTTGAGGGTGTCCTCGGTATGCGCCAACAGGTGGTTGATCTGCGCGACCAGAGGCTCCAGCTCCTCGGGCACCTCGGCATCCAGATCGGTACGTCGACCCTGCTGCAGTTGTGCGATCTGCTGACGCACCTGTTCCAGTGGGCGCAGGGCTCGGCGAACGGTGTAGCGCTGGGCAACAAGGATCAGCAGCAGCGCAGCGCCTCCCAGGCCCAAACCCACCCACTGCATGCGGCGAAAACTCTGCAGTATCGGCTGGTAATCCTGCGCCACGCTGATCGACAGATTCTCGCCATAGCGACGGTAGTCGGCGCGGTAGATCAGCAGCAACTGGCCTTGCGGGCCATCGCCCAGCTCGGCCTGCATGCCAATGCCATTGGGTTTGAGCAGCTCACGATCCCACAGCGAACGCGAACGCCAGCTGCGGTCGGAAAAATCGATGCGAAAGTAATGCCCCGAGAATTGCCGCTGGAACGAGGGATCGAGACGCCGCTCATCCAGTTGCAAACCAGCCGGACCACGGACCAGCGCGGCCAGCAGGCCTTGCGCCTCGTCACGCAGATTCTCTTCCAGATAAGCGCGCAGGCCACGGTCGAAGACCCAGAGGCTGGCCTGCGCCAGAACCAGCCCAACCAGCAGCAGCGTCGCGGCCAGGCCAATACCGAGCCGGCGCTGAATGGACCTCAACCCTGCTCTCCGGTAAAGCGGTAGCCCTGCCCGCGGCGGGTCTCGATCACGTTACGTCCGAGCTTGCCGCGCAGGCGGTTGACGTGAACCTCGATGACGTTGGAATCACGCTCTGTCTCGCCGTCATAGAGGTGGTCGGCGAGATGACTCTTGGACAGGATCTGCCCCGGATGCAGCATGAAATAACGCAGCAGACGAAACTCGGCTGCAGTCAGGTCGATGGCTTCGCCACCTGCTGTCACACACTGGCGGCTCTCGTCCAGTTGCAGACCGGCGGCCTCCAGTTGCGGCTGGTTGGCCAGGCCATGGGCGCGGCGCAACAGCGCCTGGATGCGCAGCGCCAGTTCCTCGGGGTGGAAGGGTTTGGTCAGGTAATCGTCGGCGCCGGCCTTCAGCCCTTCGATGCGCTCGGCCCAGGAACCTCGCGCAGTCAGCACCAGCACCGGCGTGGCCAGTCCGCCGGCACGCCACTCCTGCAGCACCTCAAGCCCCGGCTTGCCTGGCAGTCCAAGGTCGAGAATGATCAGATCATAAGGCTCGCTGGCGCCCTGATAGGCCGCATCACGACCATCGGCCAGCCAGTCCACGGCATAGCCCTGGCGAGTCAGGCTGGCGGTCAGCTCATCGGCCAGGGGTACATGGTCTTCCACCAGCAACAGGCGCATCAGTCGTCTTCCTCATCCTTCAGAATATTGCCGTTGCGGGCATCCAGTTCGAGCTCACGCACCACACCCGAGGTGGTCAGAATCTCGACTTCATAGACCAGCACGCCATCCTCTTCCTCCAGCTCCGCTTCGAGCAAAGTGGAACCGGGGTAGGCATTGCCGATGTGCTGCATCAGTTGCTCGAAGGGCATGATGACACCCTCGCGCCGCAGGCGCAGCGCCTCATCCTGGTCGAGATCGCGCGCAATCCCCGGCACACTGGCGAAACCGCATGCCAGAACCAGCAATAGCGCGGTGGTACGTCGAAACTTCATCAATCGTCCTGGTGGTTCTTGAGAATTTCCCCGGTGCTGGCATCCAGCTCCAGGTCCCACTGCACGCCCTGGGTATCGCGCAGCTCGATCTGATAGATATAGCGACCGTATTCGTCTTCCAGCTCGGTTTCTTCGATGCGCGCGCCTGGATGCTGGGCCAGTGCCGCTTCATTGAGCTGTTCGAAGGATTTGATGGTCCCGGCATCACGCAGACGCAGGGCCTCATCCGGGCCGAGATCACGCGCCTGGGCAATGGTAGCGGCGCTGACGAGGGTGGCAAGTGTTGCGAGGCTGATCAATCGTTTCATGGGTTTCTCCGGCAGTGAATCAGTGACTGCCACTCTAGGCCCAGGCACTTAATTCAAGCTGAATTCACTCACGTCATTCACCGCATGAAGTGGCTTGGCCTGCTCACTCAGCCCTCTATAATCGCCGCTGCGAAAGGAGGCACCGATGAGCGCGATCCATATCAAATCCCCTGCCCTGACTATCAAGGCCGGCCCCAGAGCCTTGGCACGCATTCGCCAGAATGGCCTGAGCCCGGCGGACGTCGGCATCCTGCCTGGAGCGGCGGGCGGGCCCAAGGGCATCGGCATTCAAGGCCTGGATCTGGCACTGTTTGGTGACTGGTTGCTTCGCGCGCCGCGTGAACGCGCGCTGATCGGCGCTTCCATCGGCTCCTGGCGCTTCGCCAGTGCCTGCCTGCCCGATCCGGCGGTGGGGATTCGACGACTCGGTGAGCTGTACACCTCCCAGCGCTTTGCCAAAGGCGTGAGCATGGCCGAGGTGTCGGGCAGTTGCCGGCAGATGCTCAACGAGCTGCTCGCCGATCAGGATGCCGCCATCATCGCCAACCCGCACTACCGCCTGCACATTGTCGTGGTCAATAGCCATGGCCTGCTGCAACACGACCATCGCGGCAAACTCGGCCTCGGTCTGTCATCGGTCATCGGCAACAACTTTCTGGCCCGCCAACGCCTTGGCCGTCATTTCGACCGAGTGATTCTGCACGATGCGCGACAGGTGCCGCCCCTGGCTCAGTTGAGCGACTTCCGTTCGCACTTCCATGCGCTGACCTCGGAGAACCTGCGCCACGCCCTGCTGGCTTCAGGCTCGATCCCCATGGTGATGGAGGCGATTCGTGAGATTCCTGGCCTGGAGCCAGGCGCCTATCGCGACGGCGGCCTGCTCGACTATCACCTCGACCTGCCCTACAACGGCGAAGACATCGTGCTCTATCCGCACTTCACCGACCGGGTGATACCGGGCTGGTTCGACAAGAGCATGCCTTGGCGCCGCGGCGACCGCACCCGCCTGCAGGACGTACTGCTGCTGGCACCATCACGCGACTACCTGGCGCGCCTGCCGCACGGCAAGCTGCCGGATCGTACCGACTTCAAGCGTTACCTGGGCAATGATGAAGGACGTGAACGCTATTGGCGACAGGCCATGGCCGAGAGCGCGCGGCTCGGCGACGAATTTCTCGAACTGGTCGAAAGCGGCCGCCTGGCCGAACGCCTGCAACCCCTCTGATTGATCCGGTCAACCTTTTGAGCGGACGTGATTAGGCGGCAATCGGGTCAGACCTGATAAACTGTGTCGCTCAACGCCAATCAGGCGGAATCATTTACGCGAGCGCTGTTCAGTGGAATTGTTCAAAGAGTTCATCTTCGAGGCGGCCCATCGCCTGCCACACGTACCGGAAGGCCACAAATGCGGCCGCCTGCACGGCCACTCCTTCCGAGTCGCCATTTATATCGAAGGTGAAGTCGATCCCTATACCGGTTGGATTCGTGACTTCTCCGAGATCAAGGCGATCTTCAAACCGATCTACGAGCAGCTCGACCACAACTACCTGAACGACATCCCCGGTTTGGAAAACCCAACCAGCGAAGTGCTGGCCAAGTGGATCTGGCAACAGGTCAAGCCACTGCTGCCGGAGCTGTCGCGCGTACGCATCCACGAGACCTGCACCAGCGGCTGCGAATATCGCGGCGATTGATCAGCGCCCAGAAACAGCAAAGGCCACCTTCAAGGTGGCCTTTTTATTGATGCCGACAAAGCACCGCAATCCCACACGCACCGGTGTGACCGCACCATTGGCGGTGCGCACAGTGCACTGCGAAGTTGTAGGAGCGAGCTCTGCTCGCGAAGCGTCAGCGGATCAACCGCAGGGTGCGCCATGCGCACCTTTGTAACCGCGTCCTTGTCGGTGCGCGCAGCGCCCCCTACGCGCTTGCAGGAACGACTTCTGCCGCGAAGTTTTCCGCGCTGCAAAGAAGAAACCCCAGACCGCTTGCGCGATCTGGGGTTTCGTATAGGAGCTTGACGATGACCTACTCTCACATGG
>JBLUOL010000017.1:0-44561 GCA_048065775.1 Pseudomonas sp. GW6 | reverse complement strand
GCGGGAATAGCTCAGTTGGTAGAGCACGACCTTGCCAAGGTCGGGGTCGCGAGTTCGAGTCTCGTTTCCCGCTCCAGTTTTACACGAGTCGCCAAGGCGGCTCGTTTGCTTCATGGCTGAGTTGCAGAGTGGTTATGCACCGGATTGCAAATCCGTGAACGCCGGTTCGATTCCGACCTCAGCCTCCAATTCGAAAAGCCTCGTAGATCACTGATCTACGAGGCTTTTTTCATTATCCCGGGCAAGCGTTGCGTGCCTTGCGGGTAAGCGAAGGGCTGTATATAGTCCGGTCCTTCGCACAGCGCTACCGCCCGAATGGCGAAATCGGTAGACGCAGGAGACTTAAAATCTCTCGCTCGCAAGGGCGTGCCGGTTCGAGTCCGGCTTCGGGCACCAATAATTGCGTCGCCTCCGTTTAATGGTAGGCTCAAGCCGTTTCCACAGTATTGAAAATCATCAAGTTGGGGTGATTTTCTCCTTCCTGAGATATTGCTTGGTCATGACGAACGTTATGCGCCCGAGCAGGTTCAGAAACTTTGAAATATCCCTGCTGGGTTTCGCTTTCTCGCGCATATCGCGGTATTGGCAGTCTTCCTGCGGGATATTGATTGACTATCGCAGCGGAAGCACAGCCTTGTCTTGGCCTGTCTGGTTTTTTCTTTCCAGTCTCCTGCTGCGAGCTGTAGATCGTTAAGCCACGGGAGGCTCTATTATTCGGGTGGGGAGGCTCCATCCTGCGCGTTAGCTGTACCAAAGATGAGCCTGAACGTCGTTCCTGTGGTGCCACTCTTCACGCTGACCTCACCTGCATGCGCATGCATGATTGAGCGCACGATCGCCAGGCCAAGGCCACCGGAGTCGTCGGGTTGATTGCGTGAAGCGTCGCAGCGATAGAACCTTTCGAAAATATGGGGCATATGCCTGGGATCTATGAGGTCGCCAAGGTTGTGAACCGATACTTCCAGGGTGTTTTCCGTCGTTTTTGTACTGATGGTGACGGGGCTATTCGCTGCGCCGTAGCGAAGCGCATTGACGATGAGATTGGCAAGTGCCCGACGCAGGAGCTCCGGTTCTGCTTCCAACTGTTCATGGCTTTGGTTAACCAGCCAGATGCCGCGGTCCTCTGCCATGCCCTCGAAATACTCACACAGTTGCTCCACAAGAGAATGCAGGTCTACCGGTTCGCGCTTTAGTGTGGCCTTGGGCTGCTCGCACCTGGCAAGAAACAGCATGCTGTCGATCATTCTGGCCAGTCGCTCATATTCTTCCAGGTTGGAGGCCAGTACGTTCTGATACTCCTCGTCCGAGCGGCTGCGACCGAGCAGTTGTTGGGTCTGCCCCATCAGGTTGCTCAGGGGCGTACGCATCTCGTGTGCCAGGTCTTCAGAGAAGCGCGATAGCTGGGCGAAGCCGTGTTCCAACCTGGCCAGCATCTGATTCAGCGCCTGGCTCAGCACTTCGAGTTCGGCCGTATCGGCGAAGTCGTCGAGGCGCAGATGAAGGTTGCGAACGTCGATACCCGCTGCCTGAGTGGCCAACGCTCTCACAGGGCGCAACCCTCTTTGACCGATCAGCCAGCCGAGGGCGAACGCAAGGAAAACACCCGCTGCAAGCGCCATCCAGATTGTGTTTCGGTAGGCGCTGAGCATTTGCTCGCGCTCATCTGCACGTTTCCCTGCTATCAGCTTCAGATGTCCTCCGGTACGCGATACGTCCAGCCAGGCCAGGCGCAGGGAGCTGTTGTGCGGATCATTGCCCAGCTTGGGTGAAGAGGCATCCGGTAATTTGGGTAACGGCAGCGACGCCGGGTTTACCTCGATCAGCATGTGATCGGCTGTATCGACTATCCACAGGAAGCTGTCCCTGTTGCCCAGCATGTTTTCGTAAAGCTGGGGGCGACTGCGCAAGGCTTCGATACTCTCGGCGTCATCCAAGAGAGCCTGCATGCGTTGCAGGCGACCCAGTAGGGCCTGATCATCTCGCCAGAGGATTTCCCGCTCAAGCGAGTGATACAGGTATGCCGCCACGGCACCGAGCAGCACGCAGCTCGAAAGCGCGAACATCAGTGCCAGGCGCAGACTGAGCGTTCTGGGCCACAGTTTCATGCCTGAAGATCCAGCATGTAGCCCATGCCCCTTACGGTGTGAATCAGTTTCAGTGGGTAGGGATCATCCACCTTTGCGCGCAGTCGTCGAATGGCCACGTCCACCACATTGGTATCGCTGTCGAAATTCATTTGCCACACGTGCGAGGCGATCAGAGCCCTCGACAGGACTTCACCCTGTCTGCTGAGCAAAAGGTGGAGCAGTGCGAATTCCTTGTTCGTCAGGTTGAGACGATCACCTGCGCGGCTGACCTTGCGCTTGAGCAGATCGAGCGCAAGGTCCGCCACCTGGAAGTGTTCTATCTCGCGGGGCGGCCCTCTTCTCAGCAGCGTACGAACCCTGGCGAGCAGCTCGGCATAGGAAAAGGGCTTTATCAGATAATCGTCGGCGCCCAGCTCCAGTCCTTTGACCCGGTCCTCTATTGCGTCACGAGCGGTCAGAAACAGCACCGGGGTGTCATGCTTGCGTCGAATGATCTGCAGCAACTGCCAACCATCGAGTCCTGGCAGCATGACGTCGAGAATGATCAGGTCGAATTCGTACTCCTGCACGAGATGCTGGCCATCCAGGCCATTCAACGCGACCTCGACCATGAAGCCTGATTCACTCAAACCCTTTCTCAAGTAGTCAGCCGTTTTGGCTTCGTCTTCCACCACCAGAATGCGCATTTCTATCTCCCGAACCTGTGCATAGCCTAGGCGCAACCGCTGCTGACTCCCATTACAAATTCGTAATCCTGGCGCAATCCATCTGCTGGTCGCCGGTGGGCAAGATTGCCGGCATCCGCTCAGCAGAGCCTAACCAGGAGAACGGCATGCCCAAGCTTCACATCACTCTGTCCGCACTGACGCTGACTATCATCGCGTCGAGTTCATGGGCCTCCGAGCAAGTCGCGATGCGTCAGGACGTGACGTTGCCGCTGGCCAATCAGTTGCTGGATGCAACCCTGTCGGCCTGCCACGCCGATGGCCGCAGCGCGGTCGCAGCGGTCGTCGATCGTGGCGGCAACCTGGTCGCTCTGCAGCGCGACGACAACGTCGGCCCACACAACACCTTGGCCGCGCAGCGCAAGGCTTTTACCGCCTTGTCGACGAAAACGCCAACCCGCTTGTTGGCCGAGCGAGCCCGCAGCACCCCCGACGCCGAGAACCTCAACACGCTCGATGAGCTTCTGCTGTTGGGCGGCGGCGTACCACTGAAAGTCGGTGATCAGGTCATCGGTGCCATTGGCGTCGCTGGGGCGGGCGGTGCTGCCAATGATGAGGCCTGCGCACTCAAGGCCATCGAACAGATTCTTTCCATCCATCAATAAATCGGAGATACAGCATGAAAGCTCTCAAAACCCTTCTGGCTGGTGCAATTCTGAGCGGCCTTTCTTCCCTGGCGTTGGCAGATGCCAATCCACTCAGTGTTCATGTGCTGAACCTGCAGGACGGGCTGCCGTCGCCAGCCGTGACTGTCACGTTGGAGAAGAAGGATGGCCAGAACTGGCAGGCGCTCAATGACGGTGTCACCAACGAGCAGGGGCGTATCACTGCCCTGTATCCGCAAGGCAAGGCACTTGAGAAGGGCACCTACCGCGTGACGTTCAAGACCGGCGAGTGGTTCGCGAAGCACGATACGAAAAGCTTCTTCCCCGAGGTGCCTGTGATCTTCGAGGTCGACGGTACCGTGCCGCACTACCATATCCCGCTGCTGCTCAGCCCCTACGGTTTTTCGACATACCGAGGCAATTGAGTCGGTCTTGGTTTGATCGCATCACCTGGTGGCATGGTTGAAATGGGGGATGTCCGGCTGGTCTGGGTATCACCATGAAACCGATGTTTCGCACCTGGCCGCATGCGCAAGCGATTCGGGTCGGCTTGGCCGGCCCGTCTTGCTGCCTGGCGCGACCCGTGCCGTGCACTTCTGGGATCCAGTCTGTCCATGCAATGTCGGTAACCAGCAGCATCTGGCTGACCTGATGGGCCTATACGCCCCGCAATGAGTGACGTTCCACTTCGCTCAGAGAGTTGGCAGTCATGGTGAGTTGCCGAGTGCGTTGAGTTCATTGCAACACTTGCTGGGGTCAGCCGGCAGTGAACACATTCCCTCCAGCCCCGCAGTGGCGATATGGGATCGCGATGGGCGCCTGGCTTGCTTCGGCCTTTACAGTGAGTGCTCCCTGCACCTCCAGCACCAGTTTCATCCAGCCCATTCTCGAGGCTCTGATAGCGGGTCGCAGAGTGAATGCGGGCAACAATATGGTTCTCGGTTGCTTCTGCAACAAGCGTCCCCAGCCTCCAGCCCCGCAGAATCGTGCCATCGGTGCTTATCGTCGCTACCGCAGCGCATGCTTCGTAACCTACAACCCGACGACAGGTCACTCTATTGCTGGACAAAACCTTTACAAAATATATAATTTGTACAGGTTTTGGCGCTATCCATGCCTGCCTGCATTTTCTTCAGCGCCTGCCTCGAGATCTTATGAACGAGTGCCTGGCAGTCCCTGATTGAAAAAGGTCGCATCATGCCAGGTGCTCTCTGGCTGATGTTTCCTATGGCTGGCAGCCTGGTAGGGCACCTGAGGACAGGCGCTGCTGGTCGGCGGTAGCAGCGTGGTGGTCATCACCGTGCTGAAGCTGCTACGGCACCTAGGGGCTGTACAAGATGTGCTACGGCAAGCGGAAGGCATTGACTATCGGGCAGAGCGGGGTTGGCAGTACAACGAGGGCGCTAAATGGCCGCCGGTAGACCAGCGTGGGCGTGACTGACTTTCGCAAGGCACAACAGAAATGTCGGTGAAACCATGATCGGCTCAAGCCGGGGCAGTGCGTCTAGGCCAAGCACTTCTCCTGCTCAGATGCAATTACAAGTCTGTACTGAATAATTCGCAGCGGGCCGGTAGGTCTTGCCTGGGAATGACAAAGATTCCGTTGCGAATCGCTATCTACCTAATTCTGTGGAGACGTTAATGTTCAACCGTGCCCTTAAGAAAACACTAGAAGACCAGAGTGCGGAACTGTATCTGCTGCGTCAACAGGCTGAGCAGATGGAACGAAGCATGCTCTCCATCAGACTCGATGCGCAATTCAACATCTGCGAATTCAACGCGAATTTTGCTAAGGCTCTTGGATACACCAATGATCTTCGGGGGCGTCCGCTGTCAGCGATTGTTCCCCCCTACGTGAAAAGTCTGCCCTGTTTTCATTCATTCAATATGGCTATCTCGAAGTTTGAGCCGGTGAGTGATGACTACCGCTATCTGCGAGCCGACGGGAGCCTCGCCTGGATAAAGCTGAATTGGTTCCCAATCAAAGGCGAGGACGGAAAGCTGTCCCACGTCCAGGGGTACGGCAGCGAGATCAGTCAGGCCCTCGAAAAAGCAAAAGAAAACGAGGCTTTAATTGACGCGTTGATCCGCTCCACTGCGGTCATCCATTTTAATCTGGACGGTACGGTCATCACCGCCAATCAGCAGTTTCTTGCTGCCATGGGCTATTCGCTCGGCCAGATTACCGGGAAACATCACAGCATTTTTTGTCTGCCTGAAGAGGCGAACGCTCCTCAATATGCAGCCTTTTGGAAGACGCTCAACCGTGGTGAATACGTGGCTAATCGCTTCAAACGGATCGACAGCAGAGGTCAAGAGGTTTGGCTGGAGGCGACGTATAACCCCGTTCATGACGCCGAAGGAAAGTTATCCAAGGTGGTGAAATTCGCTAGCGTCGTGACTGAACAAGTGGCTCGGGAAACCCAGGTGCGGGAGGCGGCAGGCGTTGCCTATGGCGTTTCTCAACAAACGGATGTGAGTGCCGCGCGCGGGGCTGAAGTCGTGCAGCAAACTGTTCAGACCATGCAGAGCATTGCTGTACAAATGCAATCGGCCACCGAGAGTATTGAGGCGCTTGGTGAACAATCGTTGTTGATCAGCTCAATCGTTCAGACCATTGGTAGCATTGCTTCCCAGACCAACTTGCTGGCACTCAATGCTGCCATTGAAGCCGCCCGTGCGGGTGAGCATGGACGCGGTTTCGCCGTGGTAGCCGATGAGGTGCGTAAGCTGGCTGGTCGAACCAGCGAAGCCACCGAAGAAATCGTCACCGTAGTGCAGGAGAATCAGGCGCTTGCCGAGCGAGCTGTGCGAGAGATGTTCAGTAGCCGTGAGCAAGCCGATCATGGCCTGGCACTGGCCAACCAGGCCGGCACGGTGATTGTGGAAATCCAGGACGGTGCTAAGCAAGTGGTTGGAGCGGTTGGGCGTTTCACCAACGAATTGCAGTAATTCTGCATCGCGGAGCTTAGTGCAGCGTTGAATCAGTAAAAAGAGATTCTTTAGGGGCATCTCTCAGTCGGGTAAGAAGGAGGAGCGCATTGCTTGTGCGCCTCGGGCAGTGGGAGGTGGGCCAGCCGATATCGCGGTTGATGGGGTAGAACGGCAGGGGCGTACTCCAGCTATGGCTATTGGCCCTTCCTGAACAGCCGTGTATCGGACTCTGTGCGCTAGCGTACGGAGTGCCCGGCCATTGGGCGTATGCTAGCCCTTGCGCTGTGTTTTGCACCCAGAGAGCCCGATCATGCACGAATCGCATCAGCCGCAGCAGAACCATCTGCTGGCGGCCCTGTCAGCCGAGGTGCGCCAGCGTCTGTTCGCGCATCTAGAGCTTGTACCCTTGCCGCTTGGCAAGGTGCTCTATGAATCTGGCGATACCATGCGCCATGTCTACTTCCCCACCGATTCGATCATCTCGCTGATCTATGTGATGGAGAGTGGCGCTTCTGCGGAAATTTCCGTGGTCGGCAACGAGGGGCTGGTCGGCATCGCCCTGTTCATGGGCGGTGAGAGCACGCCGAGCCGGGCGGTAGTACAGAGCGGCGGGCATGCCTTCCGGCTCAAGGGGCCGTTACTCAAGGCCGAGTTCGATCGCCATGGCGAGCTGCTTGTGCTGATGCTGCGTTATACCCAGGCGTTGATCACCCAGATGGCGCAGACCGCGGTGTGCAACCGTCATCACTCCATCGACCAACAGCTGTGTCGCTGGCTGCTGTTGTCGCTAGACCGGTTGCCGAGCAACCAACTGACCATGACCCAGGAGTTGATCGCCAACATGCTTGGCGTGCGCCGCGAAGGCGTGACCGAGGCGGCTGGAAAATTGCAGCGCCAGGGCGTGATCGAGTACAGCCGCGGGCATATCACCGTGCTCGACCGGCACAAGCTGGAACAGCTCAGTTGCGAGTGCTACGCGGTGGTGAAGAAGGAGACTGACCGTCTGCTGCCATACGTGCCGCAGCGTCAGGTCAACTGAGGCGTTGCGTGCCGTAGCGAACAGAGCGCCACCACCGGCTTGCCCCAGACTGGCGACGCGGGATGGTCAGGCACCTGCTCCGCACCCCTCCGATTCGTATGTGCCGCAGGGACTCGCCCATGTCAGGGGTCATCCAGAATCTGCTCCTCGCCGGCCTGCCGGTCAAAGAGCGTAATGCCGTGCTGCAGCACTGCGAGCTGGTGCAGCTGCAATTCGGCAGCCTCCTGTGCGAGGCCAACGAGCCGATGCACTACCTGTACTTTCCGCTCACCGCCTTTATCTCGCAGGTGAATATCCTGAGTGGCCATCATCCGCTGGAATTGGGTTTGATCGGCTACGAAGGCATGCTCGGTGTCACCCTTGTACTGGGGGTAGAGACGGCGCCCAGCCGGGCGGTGGTGCAGGGTGCAGGCAGCGCCTTGCGCATCACCATCGAAGCGCTGCACGAAGAGCTGCTGGCCAGCCCGCGGCTGCAGCGTCGACTCAAGCGCTATCTCTACGTGTTGCTGGTGCAACTGTCGCAGAACGCCGCCTGCGGTCAGTTCCATGCATTGGAGCCGCGCCTGGCACGCTGGCTGTTGATGACACACGACCGTGCCCATGCCGACCATTTCCACCTGACTCATCAATACCTGGCCAACATGCTCGGGGTGCGCCGCAGCGGGGTGACCATTGCCGCTGGCGCGCTGCAGTTACGTGGGCTGATCCACTACAGCCGTGGCGAAATCAGCATTCTTGATCGGCCGCGGCTGGAGGCCGCGGCCTGCGAGTGCTACGCCGAGATGCTCGACGACTACAGCCGGCAGTTCAGCCTGCCGCTGCGCCGCTTGGCCTGAGTCAGGTACTGTCTGCGCGGCTTACCGGTTGCCATCCGCGTGCACCTCGACGCGGTCGTGGAAGAACCGATAGCGGTTGCGACCGGCCTGCTTGGCCTGATACATGGCATTGTCGGCATGGCGCAGCAACGCCCCGGCACTGCTGCCGTCGGCCGGGAACAGACTGATACCGATGCTGCAGGTGATCTGTACCCCGAGCTGCTCGATGCAGTGCTGCGCCGCCAGGGCGTCGAGAATTTTCCGCGCGCTGACGGCGGCGTCCCGTTCGCCCTGGATTTCGCTCAGCAACACGATGAATTCATCGCCGCCGGTCCGGCTGACGGTGTCCGAGCTGCGCACGCAGGCCAGCAGGCGTCGGGCGACGGATTGCAGCAACTGGTCGCCGACAGTGTGGCCGAGTGAATCGTTGATTTGCTTGAAGTTATCGAGGTCGAGAAACATCAGTGCCAGTGAACTGGCATGCCGTTTTGCCAGGTGCATCGCCTGGGCAATGCGGTCGTCGAGCAACAGACGATTGGGCAGGTGGGTAAGGATGTCGTGCTGGGCCAGGTGCGTCATCTTGTCGGCCTTCGCCTGCGCTGCACTGACGTCATGAAAGACGACCACCGCCCCGCTGATTTGCCCATCGCCATTGTGGATCGGTGCCGAGGAGTCCTCGAACGCCCGCGGTGTACGCGTGCCTTGGTCAGGGGGCGTTGGACGATTCTCTCGCAGGATCTGCGGCGCCGTGGCAGCGCAGCGGCTGGCGTCGCCATCGGGCGGCGGCATCACTTCGGCGATGGAGTGGCCGCGCGCTCGTTCCAGTGTCCAGCCGCTGATACGCTGGGCCGCGCGGTTGAGGTAATCGACACGGCCTAGCAGGTCGGTCGTGATCACCGCAGCGCCGATCGAATCGAGAATGATCTGGGCGTGTGCGTGCTCATGGGCAAGCCGGTCTGCTGGAATCAGGGCGCAGAACGCCTGCGTGGTCCGAGAATCTCGGCCATCGCCGAGAGCTCGATAGAGCATCAGCGGTATGGCCGCGGCGATGCGTGACAGCAGCTCGAAGTTGGTCAGGGCGGTACCGGGATACAGACTCTGCTCGAACAGAGCGATATCCAGACCGCCGGCCTGCGCGCGCATGACCGCATCGTCCAGTCGATCCAGGCATTCGACGACGAAACAGCCGTCGCCGGCCTGGTTCAGTATGGCCTGGAGCCCGCAGCCGGCTGCGGCATCCGTCGAGACCAGGAGAATTCGATAGGCCATGGCGTTTCCCCTTGCCGGTTGCCTGGAGCCTCTTTGCCGGCCGCTTCAGCGCGACGAGGTGAGATTGTTGCTGATGATGATCTCGACCGACGGTTCAGTTGCCGTCCCGCGGCCGAGTCGTTGCCGGCCACCGGCGAGCCTTCGCCCATGCCTGAGGCGAGCAGGCGGCTGGCGGCGATGCCCTGGCTTTGCAGGTGGGACTTCACGCTGTCGGCACGACGCTGCGACAGACCGAAGTTGGCACTCTCGCTGCCGACGTTGTCGGTGTGGCCTTCAATTGTCACCGTACGTTCCGGGTGACGATTGAGAAAGTCGGTGAGTGTGGCCAGGTTATGGTTGGCGTCGCCATTGAGCTCCGCTCGGCCGCTGGCGAACAACAGGTCCCCCAGGGTTACCAACAGGCCGCGTTCGGTTTCCTCGGCGTTGAGGCCGTCGATCTGTCGTTGCAGATCGACGTTGCGTCGCTGCGCTTGATCGGCTTCGCGGGTGCGTGAGTCGAGGCGGGCACTTTCGCGTTGTTCGCCCAGTTGCCTACGTTGGTCCTCATAGAAACGCTCCAGGGCGCGAGCACGGGCAATCTCCACCTTGCGATCAGCCATCACCACCAGGTGTTGGCCCAGGAATTCATCGGTTCGCGGCTGTTCGGCAGCCAGTACGGCGGTCTCTGCAGCCTTCAGTGAGACCGGTACACGGCTGGCCAACTGCGGGTCGTTTTGCAACTGAGTCAACCGGTGGCGGGCATCGGCTGCACCCGTCGGTGTCACTGGCGTGGCTGCACAGCCAACGAGGGAGAAGGCGGCAACCAATAGATAGACTTGCGTGTAGTGCACGTTCATGGTCTCACTCCCGTGTTGCGTTGCATTTCCTGCTTCAGGCTCTCGGTGCTGTCACGCATTTCCTGATTGACGATGAGCGCCTTGGTCATTTGCGAGCGGGCCATGGCCAGTTCGGCTTCAGCCCGCGATTGTTCGGCCATGCGCGTGGCCAGCGGCATGTCCTCGTTCTGCACCGCCACTTCTGCGACTGCCAGTTTCTCCCGGGCCATGCCTAGCTCGAAGGCGGCATGTTCGCTGGCACGGGCCTGTTCGGCACTCTGGATGGCAAATTGCGCGGCCTGCAGTTTCTGGATAGGCGGCACAGGTTGCGATGCGCAGGCCGCGAGCAGCAGGGCGGTTCCGGCAAGGCCCAGTAGCGCTCCGACGCGGGTGGTTTTCTTGGTCTTGTTCATCTAGCTGTCCTCGGGCCGGCGGAGCCTGGGCATCCGCCTGCACAGTGATAAATCGACGGCGGCTCAGCGGTGTTTGGCGTCCAGCGTATGGCACCCGCCAGGTTCCCCGGCTAATGACCCCGGCGACTGCTGCGGGGGCATGCTCTTGTCCGTGTCGTCCCGGCGCTTGGGTTGAAAACCGGGCTCTGAGAACGAGCCCGGCTCCGCCGGGCGGCGGCGCTCGGTCACCTGTGGTGGTTGATAGGTAGGGTCGGGTTGCGTGGGGTTATGCATCGTGCACCTCTGCTGTGGAGCGGGGCCGGCGGGAGTGCCTGACCCTGATGCAGCAGATTGCCTGGTGTACGAATCGGCGTCGGTACGTTGCCGCGCATAGAGGGAAGCTGCGGCGGCCCCGGAGATGGCGTTCGCTGGCGCACAGACGCACTTGCGACGGTGGCGCAAGCTGCTCTTTCACTCAGCCTCAGTTCATTTGGAGTCAATCATGCATAGTTCAGACAATCGCCCAGAGTCGGGCAGCAATGGTTTTGGTGGCGCGGCGCAACCCGCCTTGGTTCTCCCCGAGGGCACCACACGCACCGGCCTGAGCAAGGAATTTCACAATCTGTTGGCCGACCTCGAAGACCTTATCAAGGAAACCACCTCGCTCGGTGCCGACGATCTGGCACATGCCAAGGATCGGCTGGTTGCCCGCCTGGCCAGCACTCGTCAGGGAATCGAGACGCTTGGGCTTAGCTTGGCCAAACAGGCCAATCATCAGGCAGTGATGGCCAATGATTACGTGCATGCGCAGCCTTGGAAAGCCATCGGGGTCGGCGCGGCGGCGGCCTTTCTGCTCGGCTGTGTGCTGGCTCGTAGCCGATAAGCATGGATCGAACGGCAATGTATATGCCCAAGTCCTCCCCCGTCAGCCCCGCAGCGCCAGGCGCACTGCGGGGCTTGCTGCGCCTTCTGCGCCTGTGGCGTGTCGCCGGTCCGCAATTGCTCGAACAGGTCGAGCTGCACGGGCAGTTGGCTAGTCTGGAGTGGGCTGAGGAGAAGCGTCGCCTACTGCGGCTTGTGCTGTTCGCCGGACTGGCTTTTGCCTGCCTGTTAAGCCTGTTGCTGGTACTCAGTGCGCTGTTGCTGGCGCTGAGCTGGGCAACGCCGTACCAGTGGTCTGGCGTTCTGGCGGTGGTAGGCTTGCATGGTCTGGGACTGTTACTGGCCTGCTGGCGCCTGAAGGTGCTCGTTGGCCGTGGCGCCCAGTCCTTCGCGGCGACACGTGAGGAACTGGCGGCTGGGTTCGTCGCGCTGCGGCGGACGATATGAAGGTATCCCCCGAGCAACAACGCCAGGCGTTGCGCTTGCAGCTAGCGGCGCAGCGTCAGCGTCTGCAGCAGCTGTTGGGCGCCGACTCGAAGGGCAGCTATCCCCGCAGCCTGACCCTGCGCCTGCTCAGGGCTATGCCCGCCCAGCGCGTGCAGCTGGTTTCTGCGCTGGCCATGTTGCTGGGGCCGCGTGCCTTGCGCAGTTTCAGTCTACTGCTGATTCTCGGTCGCTTCGTACGTCTGCTCGCTTCTGGTGCGCCACGGCAGAGGCCGGCAAGTGCTCGGCCAAAGCGCCTGAGGTAATGTGTCTGGGAAGTACGCTGGCGTACATACAACTGCGTTGCACTGGCACAGCATGAAGTTGACCAGAAACAGAACGGCCAGCGCCGCAGCAGGTTTCGCCATGCACGGAATGATCGAATCACCCCTCGTCAGGCATATCAATGCGCAGTGCCAGTCGCTCGCGCTCTACCTGCACAAACCCAGTGGCATGCGCTATGCCGCCAGTCTCGAGTCGGCCTGGAGCTATGAGCTCAATCCGCTGTACGGCCATGCGCGCCACGCCACACTCGACGATCTGGCCGATACGGAGGTCTGGCAGCGTCTGATTTGAGCCCGCTGGACGCCTGATCTCTGGCACCGTTTGCGGCTACAGCCGCGCCAGCCAGTTTTTTAGTTCCTTTGAGACGGCATCCGGCTGCTCCAGCGGAGCCAGGTGGCCACAGGTCTCGATAATGGCCAACTGCGCGCCGGTGATGGCGTCGGCCATTTCCCGGTGGACTTCCGGTGGTGTGATGGCATCGTCGCTGCCGCACAGCACCAGGGTTGGACAGGCGATCCGATAGAGGTCCGGACGGCTATCGACACGGCCGATCATGGCCCGCTGCTGGTTGATGCAGACTTGCGCACCTTGACTGTTGGCCATGGCACGAATCACTTCCAGCAAGCCCGGATCATCCAGATGCGCCGGGTGCACCAGTTTTGGTAGCAGCCCTTCGATAACGGCAGGAAAGTCCATTGCCGCTAGGCGTATCGACTGCATTCGGGCTTCGCTATTTTCGTCCGTGTCGGGCCTGGCACTGGTATCCAGCAAGGCCAGGGCCAGCACGCGCTGAGGTGCCTGGCGGAAAATTTCCAGGGCGACATAGCCGCCCAGGGAAAAACCGGCCAGGGCGAACTCATCGGCCGGTGCCTGGGCAAGCACCGCGCTGGCCATGGCGGCAATGGAGTCTTCATCGCTGACGTCGGCGACCGAAACGTGCGCGGTGGCGGCGAGAGCTGCGGCCTGATATTGCCAGAGGCGCGCATCGCAGAGTAATCCCGGAAGCAGCAGCAGGTGTGGTCTGGTCATGGTCGGCCTCGCAATTTTATCGGCAGATGGGGGAATCCGGACAGGCTGGGCACAGCTTCCGCTCAGGTTGCGCCATGCGCGGCGTGGCGACCGTGCGTTAGCACACCCAGGGGCGGCGGCACTGAGCTGTGGAGGTACGCGAACGCACAGACGCCACGCCACCGTGGCAATAGCCTGAAGTCGTACGCGCTTTGTGCGTGGAGCCAATCGGGAGTAGAGCGATGGACACCTATCGTCATAATGTATCCGCCAGTTTTGCCCAGCGTGCAGCGGCTGATCGCGTCCTGTCCAAGCTGCTCAAGCGCGGCTTATCACGTGAGCAGTTGCAGATACTGGATGTTAGTGAACACACGCCGCTGGGCCTGGCGGCTCGGCTCAAAAGCCGTTCGGCGCGCAATGCGATGCTGACCTATGGCGCCATCGGCGCTGTGGTCGGCGGGGTATTGGGCGCACTGGCCCAAGCGGCTCTGGTCATCTCGGACATGGGCTTGCTGACTGCCAGCCCATCGCTTGCGCCGATCATGCTGATGGGCTGGGGTGCTTTTCTTGGGGCCTTGCTAGGTGCCCTGATCGGCCTCGCTGCGGTTGTCCCGTGGCGTCCGAGCCTGACTCCAGAGGAGATAGCCGCCGGCGGTAGCGTGTTGTTGGCCAATACCCGCAGTGCCGAGCAAACCAGTATGGTCCGTGAAGTGCTGACGGCTTCCAGTGGTACTTGCAAGGATGTGGATATGGTCCAGAGCGGGCGTGACGGCTGGTTAAACTAAGTTGCGGGTCATGTCCGGCATCAGCGTCCTTCGGTCTGCCTGAGGCATGGCAGCCAGCGCGGCGTAATTTGCAGTAGATATGGCCGGTCAGCCCGCTGGGGCTGACCTGGCATATCGTCCTCGTCTCAGAAGGTCAGCGCCTTCGATTGCACGCTTCTCACCCCGCGCACGTTTTCCGTAAGTTTCACCGCCAAGGCGCGTTCGGCGCCATCGTCAACCTTGCCGCTGAGGGTGACGACACCGTTCTCGGTGCTGACATCGATCCCCGTACCGCCGACATTACGCGAATAGAGCAGAGTGGATTTCACCTTGGTGGTGATCCAGCTGTCGGCGATGTCGTCGCCGGCTTCGCTGGCGGCCTGCTTGCTGCTGTCGACCATACCCGGTTTGTCAGCCTTGACCTTCAGCTGATTGTCGACGGCAGTCACGCCGTTGGTGCTCATTGCCAGGCTGGCCGCATGCTCGAGGGCTTCACTGCTGCCCACAGTGCCGCTGAGAGTGACCTTGCCGTCGCGGGTGACTACCTTGGTATCCATGCCCTCGGCATGTCGGCTCCATAGCAACTTGGACTTGATCGCCGCCGTGGTGCTGGCATCGTCGATGGTATCGCCGAAGCTGCGTTCGCCGCTGGATTTGCTCGGGGTGAACTTAGCATCGACGACGATGTTGTTGGTCACCGAATCGATGCCGCTGACGCCGAGCGCGATCTCATTGGCCAGTTCCTTGTTGGCTTCTTCGGTCACTCGGCCGGTCAGCGTCGCCTTGCCATTGTCCACCGAAACCTTGAGGTCGCTGGCGCGCAGATAGGGGCTGATGGAGTAGGCGGTCGAGATCTGGCTTTCCTGGCGTGCCTCGGTGATGTCCTGGGACATGTTTTCCGCTAGCGCACCACCGCTCGCTGTGGCGATGGCCAGAGCGAGCGATGAAGCCAGCAGAAGGGTGCGCGGTTGCGTATGCATGATAAGAGTCCTTTGCGAGAAAGCCGGCGGCGATGCGCGTGCAGCTGGCGCCTGGCCGATGGTCGGTGGGAGGGCGTTGCACCGGTATCGGCTATGGCCGATACCGGATGATGCAGCTTGGCAGCCCATGGGCTGGCAGTCGGTGCGTTGGCGCACCGTGGGCAGGCCCAGGTTCATATCCGGCCAAGTAGCACCAGAATGAGGAGGATGACGACGATCAGGCCCAGGGCGCCGCTGGGCATGTAGCCCCAACTGCGGCTGTGAGGCCAGGTGGGAATAGCGCCGACCAGTAGCAGGATCAGCACGATCAGCAGAATGGTGCCCAGGCTCATGGCAGGCTCCTTGCGGTATTGATGATGGGGTGGGTTTAGCAGGCGCGCAGTGGTGGGTCCGTGCTCTACATGACATCAGCATGGCGTAGACAGGGCTGCCGATCTGTACGGCTGCGCACGTAAGCTGGCGATAGCGCTGCAAGCTGTTGCGGCGGGCAGGAGAGGGGAGCTTGGCGCTGAACGCCAGGAAGCCAAACGCTCCGCAGAGGGCGGAGCGATGGAGTGCGCGGTCAGATCAGCTTTTGCATTTCTGCAGGAAGCTCTTGACCTGTTTGTCTGCCTCGTCACGCGTGAGGGCGTAACGCTCTTTGATCAGACCAGCCAGTTTCTGCTCCTGGCCTTCGGTTTTCAGCAACTCGTCCTCGGTCAGCTTGCCCCAAGCGATCTTCGCGGCGCCGACCTGTTGCTGCCATTTGCCTTTGAGGGCATCCGTACTTGGCAGGCTCATGACTTTTTCGGCTCCCGGTTCTGCGCGTTGCGCTTGTCCTGAGTGGCCTGCGGCTTGCCTTGGTTGGCCGCTTCCTTGGGTTGTTGAGGCGACTTGGCGGGCCCCTCGAAGCTGTCCTTGCTGATGACAGGATCGCGATCCGCCTTGTAGAACGGCTGGGCGGTGCTGGCGGTTGACGGTTTCTGGGTTTGGCCTTCGGCTTTACCCGAATGCTTGGCCGGTTGTTGATAGGTGGGCTTGTGCATGGTGACCTCTGCTAAAACCGGCAACTGCAAAGGTGCGAGGTGCCGGGAAGAGGACTGTGACAGGCTGGTACGGGCCAGTCGGTGCGTTGTCGCGCTTAGGTTGCAAGTCAGTGCTCGGTCAGCGTCATCAGAATATCGGCGTACCAGGTGCAGTTAAGGCCTAACGCCTCGTCCAGTAACAGGTCACGGCTGCCCAGGTCGACCCGGGACGAGTGAATACCCAGCAGGCGCCACGGCAGGGATTGCTGCCCTGTGGCGGGATTGCTGGTCCGCATCACCACCGGTGAGCCACTGGTACCGCGGTGAGTGCGAGCGTCGGTGAGAAAATAGCCGAGACCCTGAAAGCGAAGGCCGAAAGAGGACGCGAGAATTGCGTGGCGTACCACTGGCATGTGGTGAAGGCTGTCATGGAAGCCGAGCGGGAAACCAACCACCAGCAACTGGGCGCCGATCTCGATATGTTCCTGAGGCTGCACTAAATGTTCCGGTCTGAAGGCGTGGTAGGCGATGGCAGTGGGTAGTGCCGGGCGTTCGATTTCGATCGCGGCCACATCGATTTCGCCGGCACTATCCAGGCCTTGGCGCCATAGGCTGCCGCCGTT
This sequence comes from Pseudomonas sp. GW6, assembly GCA_048065775.1. Classification (GTDB taxonomy): domain Bacteria; phylum Pseudomonadota; class Gammaproteobacteria; order Pseudomonadales; family Pseudomonadaceae; genus Aquipseudomonas. The sequence goes on along the minus strand of JBLUOL010000017.1, from coordinate 27,851 downwards.
GCGGTAAAGAGGGATGGAAAAGCCTGTGGAGCTGGCCATATTGGTCGAATCGGTGTGGACTTCTATCTCCAGGCTGTCCGGGTGATGACCCGTGGGCTCATCGATCAATACGTGGCGGCTGGTGACCAGGAACAGGCGCTCATCGCGAGCGAAGAAGAACCCGCTGGCATTGGTCAGCACCTGCGTGCCTGCAATGGTGGTGATACGTGCCACGCTCAACATCAGGGAATCGATCATCTTCTTAAGGGCCTCCGGTCGATAATTTGCTTACCGACTGTCATGTCGCATCAAGTCCTTGGGCTAGCCCGCAAACAGTCAAACCAGCGGTGTTACTTGTGCCATTGCGTCCTGATCTTTCATCCATTCTGCAGCCAGCCATGGCATCACCGATGAATGCGGGGCCATCCCTCGTTTCGGTGCATTGAGTCTATCGGGTGAAGACCGAATCGTATGCGTGCCAGCGTACGGATCGAGTGGGTACGGAGTGGCAGTATCCATATGGATGGCGCGTCTGCTTCGCGTCGGATAATTCCGATTGGTGAACGATATGCACAAGCCCAAGAAATCTGACCAACCGAGTAAACCTGCTGACCAGCATTTGCCCGGGGGTTCTGATTCCAGCAGTTACCAGCAAGAGGTTGAGCAGCGTGAACGTCGACTTCTCAAGCGCGAGAAGCGCGAACAATCGACACGAGACTTGCAAGATGACTTGATGGATAGCTAGCGAACTAACGCCATGCGATCTTTCGCAGAAGGAGTCTTCGCTAGCTTGAGTGTCAGCGATCATATGAAAAGGTGATATTTTCGTTGGTCGTCTGTTTTTTTTAAAAAAGTAGTCCTTGCTTCGCGAGCATGAGTTGCAATGGTGAGGGGGACGGGGCAATTAGCTAGGCCTAATACCGGCCTATTGGGAGGTCGTAATGAAAACTTCGTACTCAGATATCTATCGATATATTGTCAGAGAGCTTGCGCCGTCGCCTCCTGAGCCAAAGAATGTTCCACTTATTATCGTTTGTGAACCACTTGATGAGCAGCCAGGTAGTCCTCATCACACGGTGATCATACACCTCGTAGCTGGCACAACTATGAGCGAGGCGCAGGAGATGGCAGATGCCTTGCAAGCCAAGGTCCAAACTTTTTGCCATGTGGAGAAACCCGCGACTAGAAATAACTGAGTGCTGGATTGCATTGCGTTGATTTGCCGGTGTGGTCAAGCCACTCTAGGGCTAGGTCGCTTGACACTCTATCGCTTAAGGCAGGGCTGTCTTTTGTTACTCGAATATTGCAGGTTGAACTATCTGCTCTAACTTTCTAGAGGTTGGTATTCGAAGATGTAGTCGATCATTACGTGGTGCGATTGCGCTCGAAGAAGCTCAGCACCTGTTTTTCTGCTTCTTCGTGGGTCATGCCGTAGCGTACCTCTACCAGATGGGTCAATTTGTCTTTATCCCCTTCGGATTTGATCAGCTCATCAAGGGTCAGCTCATCCCAGTTGATCATGGCTGGGCCGGCCAGTTGCCGCCATTTTCCTTTGATGATGTCGCTAAGTAGTCTGCTCATTTGAGTTACTCCGTGATGTCCAAAGGCTGAGTAGGCGGCATGACGGGATCAGGGCTGCTGATGAGATTCAGCGGCAGCTTGATGTCCACGTGGTGTTCCCGATCATCATCGCGCAATGGCAGTCCGTCGCCTTCGAGGCGGATGCCATCGAGGTCGATCGTCTGCTCATCCTGCTTTGTGCGCCGCACCGTGATTCGGTAAGGCGTGGCGCCATAACGGTAGTGCAAGGTGAAACCGGGCCAGTGTGCCGGCAATAGCGGACGAATATGCAGGCAGGCGCCGCTGCGCTGCACACCGAGCAAGGACTCGACGATCAAGCGGTACATCCACCCGGCGGAGCCGGTGTACCAACTCCAGCCGCCACGCCCCTCATGCGGCGGCATGCCGTAGACATCGGCAGCCAGCACGTAGGGCTCGATCTTGTAGGTCGCAATCGCAGCGGCACTGTCTCCATGGGCGATCGGGTTGATGGCGTGGAGGAGTTCCCAGGCTCGTGTGCTGTCGCCGAGCGCGGCGAAGGCCATGCTTGCCCAGACCGCTGCGTGGGTGTATTGGCCGCCGTTCTCGCGGATGCCGGGTAGATAACCCTTGATGTAGCCAGGGTCCATGGTGCCGTTATCGAAAGGCGGCGTGAGAAGCTTGATCAGGCCTATGTCGCGACGAAACAGGTGACGGTCGAGCGACGCCATGGCCATGCGCTGGCGCTTCTCGGGGGCCGCGCCCGAAAGTACGCACCAGCTCTGGGTGATGGAATCGATACGGCACTCGTCGTTGCTGGCCGAGCCCAGCGGCGTGCCGTCGTCGAAGTAGGCACGGCGATACCAGGCACCATCCCAGGCGTGGCTTTCCAGGCTTTCACCAAGGGCCTTGGCCTGCTGCAGACAGCGGCGTGCAAAGTCCGGGTCGCCATTGCGTTCGGCGGTCGTCGCGAATCGGCTCAACACCTCATGGCCGAAGAAGCCGAGCCATACGCTTTCTCCCTGGCCCTGTTCACCGACACGGTTCATCCCGTCATTCCAGTCGCCATGCCCCATCAGTGGCAGGCCATGACCGCCGCGTCGCAGGCTGTGCTCGATGGCGCGCACGCAGTGCTGGTAAAGCGTCTCTCGCAGAGCCGACTGGCCAGGCAGGTCGTAATAGGATTCCTCACCGCTGTCGAGTGCGCGGCCTTCCAGGTAACCAACGCTTTCCGAGAGCACGCTGTGGTCACCGGTGACCTGCACGTAGCGGCTGGTTGCCAGGGCTAGCCAGAGATAGTCATCGGAGCAGCCGGTGCGCACGCCACGGTTCATCGGCGGGTGCCACCAGTGTTGCACGTCGCCCTCTATGAACTGGTGGGCTGCGCATAGCAGCAGATGCCGACGCACCGCTGCCGGCTCGGTGTGCAGCATGGCCATGCCGTCCTGCAATTGATCGCGAAAGCCGATGGCTCCGCCAGACTGGTAGTAGCCGCTGCGTGCCCAGAAGCGGCTGGCGATGACCTGGTACATCAGCCAGCCGTTGACCAGTACATCGAGCGCCGGCTCGGGCGTTTCAATCTGCACCGCTGCCAGCGTCGAACGCCAGTGGGTGCGTACGATTTCCAGTTCGACCGCTGCCGTGGCGTTGCCGCGCATGCGCTGAACCAGGCGAGAGGCGCTCTTTGCGCTCTGCTCGGCGCCAAGACGGAAGGTCACCTCGTGGCTTGCCCCTGGCACCAGTTCGATCCCGACCCTCAGCGCAGCGCAGGGATCGAGCCCCGTGCCCCTGCGCCCTGACAGCTGCTCCTGGGCCATGGCTGCCGGTGCCTTGAGGTTGCCATTGCGTCCGATAAATTCGCTGCGGTCGGCCGTGCTGCTCATGAGCGGCATGTCGACATCGAAGAAAGCCACCCGGCCAGGGAATTCGATCGAGTAGGCGTTGCGCGCGAACAGGGCGCCAGTGTCCGGGTCCGCATCGGTGACGATGTGCATGCTCGATTGACTGCGCAACTCGCCCAAAACCCAGGCTACATAGCCGGTGATCGAGAGTCGCCGGGGCCGATTCGAGGTGTTGCGCACCAGCAACTGCGAGAACTTTATTGGCGCCTCCAGCGCCACATAGACGCGCAGCTCGGTTCGGATGCCGTCCTCATCGTGCTCGAACAGACTGTAGCCGAACCCGTGACGGGTAAGGTACCGAGCGTTTCCCGGACAGGGCAGGGCAGTCGGTGACCAGTAGTGACCACTGTCCTCGTCGCGCAGGTAGATGGCCTCTTCGCTGGTGTCGGTGACGGGGTCGTTGCACCAAGGCGTGAGGCGGAATTCGTGAGCATTCTCATGCCAGGTGTAGGCGCTGCCGCTTTCCGATATCACCGTGCCGAACTGGGGGTTGGCGATCACGTTGACCCAGGGTGCCGGAGTGGGCTGGCCGGGCATCAGATGAATGACGTACTCGTTGCCATCGGCGCTGAATCCCCCATAGGGGTTGCTCAGCAGCAGGCGTGGGTCTGGTTCCGGAAGTGTTGAGCTGCGCGCGGGCTTGCGCAGCAAGCGCGCGTCGAACGCCGGCAATGCCGGGCCTGCCTTGCGATGGCGGATCTGTTCGGACAGACGGCCATGCCTGTCGTTGAGCACGAGGTGTGCCACGGCCTGCATCAGAATCCGGTCCTCGCTGGACAGCTGCTGCACCGGGCGGACGAAAATGCCGCCGGGTCTATCCAGCAGATGCGCCTCGCTGCCGGAGGTCGCCAGGCCCAGGATCAGGTCTTGCAGGTTCTGCCGGTAGCTGGCCTGGTCTTCGTTCCAGATCACAAGGTCCACCACCAGCCCTTTCTGGCGCCAGTAGGCATGGGCCTGTACCAGCTGGCGCACCAGTTCGATGTTGCCCGCGCTGGAAATTTGCAGCAGCACGATCGGCAGGTCGCCCGAGATGGCCTGGCCCCAGAGCCCTGTCTGGTTGCGCTGGTTGGCCGCCAGGATCTGAGGGGGGGCGCGCAGCGCCGGCGCACTGTAGAGAATCGACGCGGCCATCTGCTCGAACAGGCGTGCATCGGCGTGACTGATGTTCAGTTGCCGCAGCAGCACTTGGCTATGGGTCCAGGCCAGATCGAAAACGCGATCAGCGAGGTGGCGGTCGCGGTATTTGTTGATCAGGTGCAGGCACCCGCTGCGGCTGTCGCTGACACCGCTTACCAGGTCGATGATGGCGCCCTGGCCAGCCTCCAGGACGAAGCGGCAGCGTATCGCCACGATGGGGTCGAGCACGGCGCCGACCGTCCCCGAGAGCTCCTCGACGTCCATGGCCGCCGGCTGCGCCAGGTTGCGTCCGCGACCGATGAATCGGGCGCGGTCGGTCTCGTAGGAAATCGCTTCGATGTCAACGCCATGGGCGGCCAGCAGATGGCATAGCCAGGGGGCGTGTTCGGTTTTCGAGCGCGGCCGGCGGGTACACAGAATCGCCTGTAGATCCGCGTGTAACTCGGTCTCTATGAACAGTTTGCTGAAGGCCGGATGGGCCGAGTCGCTGCGCGGCGGCGCCAGCACCACTTCGGCGTAGCTGGTCAGTTCGATGGAGCGACGCGCAAGGCCACGATTGTTGATATGCAGGCGCCGCAGTTCGGCATTGTCCTCGGGGGAAACGACGATCTCCGTATGGGTGTCGATATCCTGTTGGCGCACGCGAAATTCGGCCCTGGCGTCGGTGAATATCGCCTCGAAGCTGTCCGTACGTTGCAGCGTCGGTTGGAATGCGCTCGACCAGAATGCACCACTGGCGGTGTCGCGCAGGTAGCAGAACGTCCCGGCGGCATCACAGGTAACGTCCTCCTGCCAACGGGTGACGGCGAGCTCGTTGCATCGGCTGTAGCCGCCGCCGGCATGGCTTATCATCACGTGATAATGGCCGTTGGAGAGCAACTGGACGGCAGGGTGGGCGCGATCAGGGTGGGTATAGACGCGCAACTTGCTTTCATCGACGCGAGTCGCCGCTTCTTCCTGCGCCACCTGGGGCGCATGCAGGTATTGAGTCGCACTCTTGGGCATGCGCTCCTGGAGCAGCAAGGCCGTGGCCTGGAACTGCGGATCGGCCTCGAAGCGCCGGTGCATGGGGCGCTCGAGCAGCACGGCAGCAAGTGCCAGGAAGCTCATGCCCTGGTGATGGGCCATGAACGACTGGATCACCGCTGAGCTTCGCCCCAGGGGCAAGCGCGCGCTGGTGAAATCCAGCGCCTCATACAGGCCGTAGCGACCCGCCATGCCCATGCCAGCCAGCGCCTGCATGTTTCGGCACGCCTCGGCAGGTGCCACCAACAGAGCCAGAGCCGATGCATAGGGGGCGATGACGATGTCGTCGCCGAGTCCCCGTTTCAGGCCAAGACCTGGAACGCCAAACGCTCGGTACTGGTAGTTCAACTGCGTGTCCAGGGCGTTGTAGCCCGACTCGGATACGCCCCAGGGCAGGCCGAGTTTGCTGGCATAATCGATCTGGCGCGCCACTGCGGCCTTGCAGGTCTGGTCCAGCAAGGTTCTCGGGTAACTGGGCATCACCAGCAGCGGCATGAGGTACTCGAACATCGAGCCGGTCCACGACAGCAGCACCGGGACGCCACCGCTACTGGTCAACAGTCGGCCGAGGGCGAACCAGCCCTCCTGTGGCAACTGACCCTGGGCAATCACGACGAAGTTGGTCAGCCGCGCCTCCGAGGCCAGCAGGTCGTAGTAGGCGCCATCGAGACGTTGTTCATCAGCGTTGTAACCGATGGCCAGCAGGTCTCGCTGCGGGTCGTAGAGAAAGGTGAAATCCATGTCTGCCAGGTCGCCTGCCAATTTGGCCAGGCGTTCTACCAGCGCGATTCGCTCCATTGCGCAGGCTTTGGCTTTGCGCATTGGCACCTGCTCGTCTGCCGGCCGGTCGTTGGCATCGAGCGTTGCCAGTTGCTGCCAGGTGACGCGTCGCGACCGTTCGCCAGGCAGGAGCAGGCTCGACATTTCAGCGCCCAGGTCTCGGCATTGCGCGCTCAGCACCTGTAGCCAGTAGCTGGGTTCTTCTTGCTGGGCCAGGGGGACGATCAGTTTTTCTGCCTGCTCGAGCAAGCGCTGCAGGGTAGGCAGCAGGTTGCTCGGGGGCTCGGGGGGGAGCGCTGGCGCTGCCAATACCTTGAACAGCCCGTCCAGAAGCTGTCCATCCAGACCGGCATCCAGCACGGCTTCTTGCAGGACATCAAGGCAATCTCTGAGGCCCTGCAGTGTGCGCGTGTCATTTGGCGCAGCATCAGGCAGTTCCAGCAGTCCCTGACGCAGCGTCATGAGCAGGCCGGCCAGGTTGCCGCTGTCCACCGTCGAGATGTAATGCGGCGGTAGCGGTTTCAGGGTGAGCGTGTCGTACCAGTTATAGAAATGCCGGCGATGACGCTGCAGCAGGGCCATGCTGGTCAGCATGTGCTCCAGCCGAGAGAGCAAGTGCCCGCCGCTGATATAGGCGAAATCATGGGCGGCCAGGTGGGACAGGAGGGCCATCCCCATGTTGGTGGGGGAGGTGCGATGCGCGGTGACGGCCACCGGCTGTTCCTGGATGTTGTCCGGCGGCAGCCAGTTGTCCGCAGGCCCTACCAGGTCCTCGAAGAATGCCCAGTTCCGCCGCGCCTGACGTCGCAGGAAGCGTCGCTCGTGTGCAGTGGGTTCGAACGCCAGCGAGGCCGAAGGCTTGCTCAGCCACCAGGCGAGTGCGGGGGCGACCGACCAGGCGAGCAGGAAAGGCGCGGCGACCGCCAGAGCCAGAGGATGCATGACCAGCAGGATGAACAGTCCGGCGGCGAGTGCCGGGCACACCCACATGAGGCGATACAGCCCGGATAGATCGTTACGACTGCCGCGCTCGACTTGCCGAGAAGGGTTCCACTGCAGCAGGTTGCGATGGCTGACCAGCATTCTCCATAGCGTTCGACCAATCGCATCCAGGCTGTTGAGCGTCTCGAAAGGCAGCCATACCAGCGGCAAGAGGGCTCGATGAAAGCTTGATCCGCTGCTGCGCAGGGTTGTAGTCAGATGCAGACGCAGCGGTACCTCGGGTGGCTTGTGCAGCAATTCGTGCAGTAGGCCAAGCAAGGGTTGCGTAACCACCAGGGCAATGATCGCCAGTACCCAAAGCAGCGGCTGCGAGCTGGCGAACCAGGCCCACAAGAGACCGCACAGAAAAGCCGCCGGCTCAAGGCTGCGGCGAAGGTTGTCGAAGATCTTCCAGCGGCCCAGAGCATCCAGGCGGGTAGCCTGCTGGCAGCCAGCCGAGGGAGGGCATGAGAGCAACCAAGGCAGCAACTGCCAGTCACCGCGAATCCAGCGGTGGTGCCGTTTGGCATCGGCGCTGTAGCAGGCGGGGTATTCCTCATAGACCTGGATGTCGCTGGTCAGGCCGGAGCGCGCATAGCACCCCTCGATGAGGTCATGACTCAGAATGCGGTTTGCCGGCAGGCAATCCTCCAGCGCGCGCTCGAAGGCATCCACGGCATAGATGCCCTTGCCGATGAACGAGCCATTGCTGAACAGATCCTGATAGACATCGGAAACGGCGCGTGTGTAAGGGTCGATCCCTGCATCGCTACCGAACAGGTGGGCGTAGGTCGAGCGCGCGATACTCGACAGACTGATGCCGACCCGTGGCTGCAGGATCGCGTAACCGCTGGTGATGCGTCGCTTGCTGGCGTCGAACTGCGCCGCGTTCAGAGGGTGAGCGAGGGTACCGACGAGCTGGCGTGCGACATCACGCGGTAGCTGCGTGTCGGTGTCCAGGGTGATCACGTAGACAGTCTGCTGCAGCCTCGCCAGATCGCCGACGATCGTGTCGAAGCGTTCTCTTCCGTGGCCGCGCAACACTGCATTGAGCTCGCTCAGCTTGCCGCGTTTGCGTTCATGCCCCATCCAGCGGCGCTCGGTCGGGTTCCAGCGTCTGGGTCGATGCAACAGGTTGAACCGGCTGCCTTCCATGGCCGGGTACTTGTCATTCAACGCTTCGATTGCCTGGCTGGCCCGCTCCAGCAGCGGCGCATCCTCATCCTGGGTTTCCTGCTGCGCGTCGAGGAAGTCGGTGAGCAGGGCAAAATGCAGATTGCTGTCGCGGTTGGCAAGGTAGCGCACTTCCATGCCCTCCACCAACTCGTCGACATCCAGCGCGCTGCCAATCAGTGTCGGCACGACCACGAGGGTGCAGGCATCCGCGGGAATGCCCTCGCTGTAATCGAGGCGCGGCAACATGTTCGCCGGCATCGTCAGGGTCACCAGCCAGTTCACCAGGCCGATGGCCAGGCGGCTGGTCATCAGCAGGAGTGGTAGGCTGAGCATGACCAGGTACACCAGCGACCAATTGTCGGCATGCGCCAGGGCCAGCATAGGCCAGGCCAGCAGGACGGTGAGCAGCAGGGCTGGAATCAGGAAAAAATACAGTGGCGCACGACTCAGCAGCCGTTGCCCGTGCTCGATGAGTGACAACTGCACACCGAGCTGTCGCTCCAGTGCCGGTACACCCTTATCGATCAGGTAGAAGCCGATATGGGCCATGCGCGGGATATCAGGCGGTGCGCCTGCGGCCAGGTCGAGCGCCGCGCGCGCGACTCCTGTCTCGTCGTGCTGACAGGCCCGGGACAACCGTTCCACCGCATGCCGATAGTGATCGCGCGTGGCGAAGTCCATGCGTGCGTAGATACCCGCAGGGTCCTCGCGCAGCACCTGCTCCACGCCACTCATGCGCTCGACGAACTTGCGCCAATCGGTGGCCGAGAGCATGCGCAGGCTGTTGATACTGTTGCTGATGGAGACCTGTTCGGCCGCTTGTGATTGCGCGTCCAGCTGCACTAGACGCTCTATGTTCAGGTCGGACTCCGCCAGTGTCTGCTCGATCCAGGTCAGCGGCAGCATGAGCGCGGTGTTCTGCCCCTGCAGCCGGCGCGCCAGTTCGGCGACGAACGAGCTGGACATGGGCAATGGTGAGCGCGCCATGTCCGCTACGGCCAGCACGATGCTCTTGGCATCGCGCTCTGCGGTTTCACTCAAGCGGTCTGCCCACTGATTCGCCAGGTTGCGATCGTTCCAGCTGGCCATCACCCGTGCGGCCACGCGGCGCAGATTCTCGATCAGCGCAAGGCGCAACATGATGGGCACGGCCCAGAGTTCGCCCAGGCTCAGCGCAGTGATGGATTGATAGGCGGTGATGAAGCGCCCGAGACTTTCACTGTCGACCCGTCCATCGCCGTGGGAGATGGTTTCCAGGGCGATGTCATAAACGCGGGGCAGGGTGGACGATGGCCCATGAGACAGCCCGGGTAGCTCACGGCAATAGCCTCTGGGGAGGTGCTTCTGGGCGGTTCGTATCTGCTCTTCGATCAGATAGAAATTGTCCAGCAACCACTCGGCGGCGGGTGTAGCTCGTTGGCTGGAAAGCGTCGCGACCGTCATGGCCTGGCAACTGCTCGCCAGTACCCTGGCGTTCTCGGTCAGTCGCTCCAGCAAGCCGTCCGAGGTGGTGTGCTGGCTGAGTCGATGCTGATGCGCGAGCTCTACACCATGGTTCGCCATTTGCTCGGCACTGAACAGTTCAGAGCGGAGGACGGCCTCGTATTCGAATGTACGAGGCATAGAGCGCCATAATCGCCGGATGAGGCTAGACCACTGAGTATCCATATGCTTCCTGGCGTGCGGCGTCAGCGTTCGGACAGGCCAGCGCAGAGGAATCACTCCAGGGTTGCCAGCATGCCGTTGCGCGGATCCAGATGCGTGAACAGTCATCAGGCCTTGAAACAGGCGGGGCGTCTGTCCGCTGCCGCACATAGCTACCGGGCTCTCCAGGTGTTATTCCAAGTCTTACTCAGTCATGGAGCCCGCCTCTAGCGGCGTTTGTGTTCCAGCGTACTGACGGCCCGTATTCTCGGCGTATGCTGGGCTGGGCTGGGCTGCGCTTGTACTGCGGGAGATCGAACATGCAAGAACTACCACTGCCTCTGCGAAACCATCTGCTCAGTGCGCTATCGCCGGATGTCTGTACACGGCTCTTTTCAAACCTTGAGCGGGTGCATCTGGCATCGGGCCAGGTTCTCTATGAGCGACATGATGTGATGAGTCACGTCTATTTCCCGGTCGATGCCGTCATCTCCTTGCTCTACCAGACAGAGCACGGCGCCGCGACGGAGATTTCGGTCGTTGGAGATGACGGGATGGTGGGTATCGCCTTGTCGATTGGCGGGGAGAATCTCCCGAGCCGTGCCGTGGTTCAGCGCAGCGGCCATGCCTTTCGCCTCGAGGGCGCGCTGCTCAGGGATGAGTTCGCCCGTCACGGAGATTTGCTCGGGCTCGTGCTGCGTTATACGCAAACCTTGATCGCGCAGATGGCGCAGGCCGCCGTTTGTACCCGACATCATTCTATCGATCAGCAGCTCTGTCGCCTGCTCTTGCTCTGGCTTGATCATCTGCCGGGTAACGGTGCGACGGTGCCGCAGGAGTTGCTCGGAGACAGGCCCGGTACGAGTCGCACGAACATGGTAGGCGCCGCCGATAAGCTCAGGCGCCAGGGGATAATCGATTACGACGCCGAGACCGTTACCGTACTCGATCGGCATCAGCTGGAGCAGTTGTGCTGCGAATGCTACAAGCTCGTCAAGCGGGAAAGTGAGCGTCTCCAGCCCTGCGTGGCACAGCTCAAGTAGGGGGGATTGGCTGGACTGAGCTGCGTGCCAGAGGCGCCAGGAAGTTCAAGGCTACCACCCGCTCCCGCCATTCTCTGACGGTGTCAGATAACCTGCTCAAGCAGGAATTCACGGCATCGGCACCGAATCAGAAATGGGTGGGCGACATCACCTACCTGCCCACGGAGGAAGGTTGGTTGTATCTGGCGGTGGTCATCGATCTGCACTCGCGGGTGGCTCTGGCATCCAGAAACAGCGCTGCGAAAACCTCGTGCTCAAAGCCACCCAGCTTCGCGATCAGGTAGTCCTTGACCAACTCCGAAGACGTGAAGGCTGCACCTCGCTGAACCTTCTGGTCGATCACCTTGCGAGCAGCGTCCAGGATCTACTCCGCTGTAGCAGGCAAATAACGACCTTGCTCGTCGCGAATTATCAGGGAAGCGTCAAAGGCGAGAGAAAGCTGCGACATGATCGTGCTCCAGTTGCTTGGACGGAATTGCCCGGAACCGGCCCAGCACGTCGCAGCGCAGCAGTTAGGGGGCGATAAGCCGGCCCCGCCGCAAGCGCGCGAAGCGCGTGCAGCCCTTGACGGTGAGAACGACGTGATAGGGTGAGAGGAAACAGCAAGACCGCCACTCCAGCGATCTCACAGGCGCCACCAGCAAGCGAAGCGCGCAGGCTCTATCGGCCCAGCGAAAAACGCCCAGAGGCGTTGTTGGCGAACGGCAGGAGCCAATTCGCGCTATGTGACCAATGGCCCATCCTGCCGGGTTGGCAGATGGCTGCTACCGAAATATTCTCCGGTCGCTGGGCTAACGAAGTGCTAACAGGCAGTACGCTGACCCCATGCACTCCGTTAGCTCAGAACCTTCCTTACTGGTCTGTCTTACAGGCCACTTCATTGGCATTTGCCAAAGCTCAGGTCAGCCCTGGCACCTCGCTTCGTTGAGCGTCAGGGTCTTTCTGTGGCCGAAGTAATCACCAGCGGTACAGGTCTTGGCGTGATCACCGCAGCCTTGGGATGAGTACATGCGTTGATGGATATGGAAGCTGCTTGGGGTGCTTAAGTAAGGCAGTATCAGGCTCGATATGTTCGTCGAAGCGCTGGTGGAGGACTTTACCCCGTTAGCACGGGGGTATCTAAGTAATGGCTAGCAGCCCAGGTTCAGAGAGCCCGGATTACATACCTATCGGAAAGATGTGATTTCCGTTCGCATACTCCAACCCTCTATCGGCTCAACTCTGAGTAGAGACCGAAAACAGTCAATACGGCGCAGACCAAACGTTCCGCAATTCGATAGAGCCCCCTTGAAATCCGCAGGCTGCAGCGAATCTAAGTTATTCCGTTTGCGGGACAAAACCGACGTTAAGTTACTGTTTTTACGAGCATTATTCAGAGACTTAAAATCTCTCGCTCGCAAGGGCGTGCCGGTTCGAGTCCGGCTTCGGGCACCACTTAAATCAAGCGCTTACGTTTTTTCGGCGGCATGGCTTGGTCCGTAATCCTCGCACTCATCCGCAGTCGATCTGATCAGCAAGCAGTCGATCGACGTTACTGCCAGCGTCATGTCATGAAACGTTCCTGCCACGGATGATCCCCCGTCAAGCCGGCCCCGGTCGCTGCTTGCACCGTGGTGCTCAAGCTAGCCTCGCAAACCCCATTCTCGCATCCGCCTTTTAAGCCAGATACTTTCCTTGACTTCTAGCCTGCGAGGCGCAGACTTTGTCAAGTAACAGCAGCAAACCCCTTGGGCTTGGCTGGATTTGGTTTTCCGACGCTTGTCATGCCGCGCTTGCCGTTCGATTGGCTAGGCATGCTGAAGCTGGCGTTGGATATTCAGGAAACCGATAAGCAGCACAGGATTTCCCTCGACGGTCCCGGTGTCGAGGAAAAGGACTTCCAGATCACGCCCGACAACGACGTGCCGATGGTGCGAGGTGAAAGCGCCAGGAGCAAGAGAAGAGCGAAGCGGCTTTTCTCGTGTCGAACTCTCCTACGGCAGTTTCCAGTGTGCACTGAACCTGCCCGACGATGCCAACCAGGATTCGAAGCGCGAAGCAAGTGCACCGAAGCACGGCGGCTCGATTCCGATTGAAGCTGAGTCGGATATTCCATTGCGGTCGCCACGAAGTCCCACCAGGGGACGAGGTGCCGCGGCATGCCGCACCTCGTCATCTCAATGACTAAGGAGCGTCCGCATGGCCAGGAAGCAATGTCAACTCTGCGGCCAACCCGCCACCGCGCGGGTGGAAGCCAATCTCAATGGTCGCCTCACCACCATGCTGTTGTGTGACGATCACTACCGCCAACTGGTGCGCCAGCAAAAACGCGCCATTTCCCCGCTGGAAGCCCTTTTCGGCTCGCGCAGCGGCCTGTTTGAAGATTTTCTGGGCAGCGATTTCTTCCGCATCGGAGAAGAGTCGGCACCGGCTGCAGCCGATGCCGATGAAGTGGTCGATGCGTCGTTTGGCGAACCAGCCTCCACGGCATCTGGCACGCCGCGCCGTCGCGGCAGCGGGCTGGCCAGCCGCATCAGCGAACACTCCGAGGCCCTGCTGCAGGAAGCCGCCAAGCATGCCGCGGACTTCGGTCGCTCCGAAGTCGATACGGAACACCTGCTGCTGGCGCTGGCCGACAGCGATGTGATCAAGACCATCCTGAGCCAGTTCAAGATCAAGGGCGATGACCTCAAACGTCAGATCGAAGCCGAAGCCAAGCGTGGCGACACGCCGTTTGAAGGCGAGATCGGCGTGTCGCCACGGGTGAAGGATGCGCTCAGTCGCGCCTTCGTCGCCTCCAATGAATTAGGACACTCCTACGTCGGGCCCGAGCACTTCCTGATCGGCCTGGCCGAAGAGGGCGAAGGGCTGGCCGCCAACTTGCTGCGCCGCTATGGCCTCACGCCGCAGGCCCTGCGCCAGCAGGTAAACAAGGTGGTCGGCAAAGGTGCGGAGGATGGCCGCGCCGAGACGCCGACCAATACGCCGGAGCTCGACAAGTATTCGCGCGATCTCACCAAGATGGCGCATGCGGGCAAGCTGGATCCGGTCATCGGCCGCGCGCAGGAAATCGAAACCACCATCGAGGTGCTGGCGCGGCGCAAGAAGAACAACCCCGTATTGATCGGCGAGCCTGGCGTGGGCAAGACCGCCATCGTCGAGGGATTGGCACAGCGCATGGTGGCCGGTGAGGTGCCCGAGACGCTGCGCGACAAGCGCCTGGTCGAGCTGAACATCAATTCCATGGTGGCCGGCGCGAAGTACCGTGGCGAGTTCGAGGAACGCGTGCAGAAGGTGCTGAAGGAGATCTCCGAGCACCAGGGCGAGATGATCCTCTTCATCGACGAGGTGCACACCATTGTGGGCGCCGGCCAGGGTGGTGGCGAAGGCGGGTTGGACGTGGCCAACGTCTTCAAGCCGATGATGGCGCGCGGTGAGTTGAACCTGATCGGCGCGACGACGCTCAACGAGTACCAGAAGTACATCGAGAAGGACGCCGCGCTGGAGCGGCGCTTCCAGCCGGTCATGGTGCCCGAGCCAACGGTGGCGCAGACCATCATGATCCTGCGCGGCCTGCGCGATACCTTCGAAGCGCACCACAAGGTCAGCATCACCGAGGACGCGATCATCGCGGCCGCCGAGCTGTCCGATCGCTACGTCACCGCGCGCTTCCTGCCGGACAAGGCCATCGATCTGCTCGATCAGGCTGCTGCCCGCGTGAAGCTGTCGGCGACGGCCCGCCCCGTTGCGGTGCAGGAGTCGGAGGCCGAGCTGCACCAGTTGCGCCGGGAGCAGGACTACCTGGCCTCCCGTAAGCAATACGACAATGCGGCGGAGGTCGGCAAGCGCATCGAAACCAAGGAAGCCGAACTCAAGACGCAGGTCGAGGACTGGGAACGCGAGCGCGGCTCGGGCAGCGCTGAAGTCAAGGCGGAACACGTGGCGCAGATCGTCTCGCGCCTGACCGGAATTCCGGTCAATGAGCTGACGGTGGAGGAGCGCGAGAAGCTGCTGCACCTGGAGCAGCGGCTGCACGAGCGCCTGGTGGGGCAGGACGAGGCGGTACGCGCGGTGGCGGATGCGGTGCGGCTGTCGCGCGCGGGTCTGCGCGAAGGCAGCAAGCCCGTGGCCACGTTCCTGTTCCTGGGTCCCACCGGCGTCGGCAAGACCGAACTCGCCAAGGCGCTGGCCGAATCCGTCTACGGCAACGAGGGCGCCCTGTTGCGCATCGACATGTCGGAGTACGGCGAGCGTCATACCGTGGCGCGGCTGGTGGGCGCTCCGCCGGGCTACGTCGGCTATGACGAAGGCGGCCAGCTCACGGAGAAGGTCCGTCGCAAGCCCTACAGCGTGCTGCTGCTCGACGAGATCGAGAAGGCCCACCCCGACGTCTACAACATCCTGTTGCAGGTGTTCGACGACGGGCGACTCACCGACGGCAAGGGGCGCGTGGTGGACTTCACCAACACCATCATCATTGCCACCTCCAACCTGGGATCCGACATCATTCAGCGCCGGCTGAAGGCGCGCGGAGCTGCCGGCGAGGAGTACGAGAAGACCAAGGCAGAGGTGATGGACGTGCTGCGCGGGCACTTCCGCCCCGAGTTCCTCAACCGCATCGACGAGCTCATCGTCTTCCATGCGTTGGGCAGGGAGGAGATCCGCCACATCGTCGGCCTGCAACTCGATCGCGTGGCCCGCAGTGCCGCAAGCCAGGGTGTGACGCTGACGTTCGATGGGACGCTGGTCGATCACTTCGCGGAAGAAGGTTACAAGCCCGAATTCGGCGCTCGCGAGCTCAAGCGACTGATTCGCAGCGAGCTGGAAACGGCACTGGCGCGCGAGATGCTCGGCGGTGGCATCGGCAAGGGCGATCACGCCCATGCACGTTGGGACGACAAGGCGGAACGGGTCGCGTTCGACCGCAAGCAACCCGCTCCGACCAGCGCCGAAGCCCCCCCCTGAATCTGCGCAACCGCCGGGCCCGCCCAGGGAGTCGAGCAAGGGGACGCGCAAGAAGAAGTCCGAAAGTGGCAAGGCATGAAGCACGGGGCTGCCCTAATCCTGAAAATGGGAGACGGGCAGCCCCTATGTTCGCTTTGAGGCGCCGGGCATCTTTCGGCTTAAGCCTCGCCCATCCAAGTACGACGTTACTGCGCGCGCGTGGTGGAGTAGCCCAGGCTGCACGACATCCTGTCGTGACGACCTGTTGGTCTGCCGACATCGCCCGCGAAATGACCACTTGTTTCGACATGGACGAAGGTCTGGACTGGCACAAGAGGCGCAGCGACCGCGATTTCTCCTAGGAGTGGCCTGTTTCTGAAGGAGTGGTGCATGAACAACAGCAATCAGACCGGGACGACACTCGAACGACTCCGCCGTGACTGGGCGGTGATGACGTTTTACGAACGCTTCGAGCAGGCCGTCGCCATCATCCTTTCAGCGGTGATGGTGGTGATTATTGTGGTGTCTCTGGTGCAGCTGATTCAAATTGTCTTCAGCCTGCTGATCATCGATGCATTCAATCCGCTCGACCACAAGATCTTCCAGAGTGTGTTCGGCATGATCATGACGCTTCTGATCGCGATGGAATTCAAGCACTCCATCGTGCGCGTGGCCCTGCGCCGTGACAGCATCATTCAGGTCAAGACGGTCATCCTGATCGGGTTGATTGCCCTGTCCCGCAAGTTCGTGATTCTCGATCCCGATGTCGGCCCGGCCAAAGTCGCCGCATTGGCCGGCGCCACTCTGGCCCTGGGGCTGACCTATTGGCTGTTGCGTGAGCGCGATGACCGAATTGTCTAGGACGCCACGCCTCACAGTGAGTGGTCCGCGCCACAAACGTCGAGCCTGGTCACGGCATCGCTTGCGTAACTGCCTGAAAACAGCGCTACCGGTTTGGACGTCGATCAGTTTCGCCGCACTCGCCGTCGGCTTTTTACTTGGCGAAAGGGGGCTGTGGGGCCCCCTGCGAGCCAGCCTATTCGTCTTGTCATTCGAACCGGTGGCGGCTACAGCGCTGAGGCTGAAGTCGTATGTCACGCGTGCCATCCAGTCGGATGAAGCACCCGAAATCGAGGGTGTAAGAACGTTTTTGTAACCGCTCCTGATATGGGCTGAGGGTCAAGGCTATGGCCGCTGAAGGCTACGCAGGACAATTATTGGGTGTCATCACGTTGCTCGCTGCGGCCGTGGTGGCAGTGCCGCTGCTCAAACGTATCGGGTTCGGCTCGGTGCTGGGTTACCTGACAGCGGGGATGATGATTGGTCCCTTCGGACTGCAACTGATCCATGACCCCCACACCATCATTCAGGTTGGCGAGCTGGGTGTGGTGATGTTTCTTTTTGTGATTGGACTGGAGCTGAAGCCCTCGCATCTATGGGAGCTGCGTGGGCAGATATTTGGGCTGGGCAGCCTGCAGGTGGTGGTCTGTGCTTTTCTGCTCACCTTCGTCGGTATGGCCTTTGGTTTCCCCTGGCAGGTGTCGTTTGTGTGCGGGGCCGGTTTTGTACTCACATCCACAGCCTTGGTTATGCAAGTCCTCTCGGAACGCGGTGACATAACCGAGCCGAGGGGGCAGCGCATCGTGTCCATTTTGCTGTTTGAAGACCTGTTGATCGTGCCGTTACTGGCGGTGGTGGCATTTCTGGCCCCCACTGAATTGGTGCATGAACCCACTTCACCCCTTTGGCAGCGTATCGGTATCGCCGCCCTGTCCCTGGGCGCACTGGCGGCCATCGGATTGTGGCTGCTCAATCCGCTGTTTCGGGTATTGGCCCAAGCCCGGGCGCGCGAGGTGATGACCGCCGCCGCGCTACTGGTGGTGCTGGGGGCAGCGCTGCTGATGGAAATCGGCGGGCTTTCAATGGCGATGGGGGCGTTCGTTGCCGGCGTGCTGCTGTCGGAATCCACCTTCCGCCACCAGTTGGAGGCCGACATAGAGCCGTTTCGCGGCCTGCTG
Source organism: Pseudomonas sp. GW6 (assembly GCA_048065775.1). GTDB lineage: Bacteria > Pseudomonadota > Gammaproteobacteria > Pseudomonadales > Pseudomonadaceae > Aquipseudomonas. Next base: position 9,704 of record JBLUOL010000017.1, on the reverse strand, counting down.
CTGGGGTTGTTTTTTCTTGGCGTCGGCATGGCCTTGGATCTGCAAGTGGTGGCCACGAACTGGATGCTCATCACCTCTGGTCTGCTGGCGCTGATGCTGGTCAAGGCGCTGTGCATTTATGCGGTCGCGCGCCTCGCGAAGAGCCCCCATGGCGATGCGCTGGATCGTGCCGTGCTTATGGCGCAGGGGGGCGAATTTGCTTTTGTGCTGTTTGCCGAGGCGCTCAAGCTCAGGGTCATCAGTCCCGAAGTCAACGCCAATATGACGGCTATCGTGGTGCTCTCCATGGCCATTACGCCGGTGGCCTTACTGCTGTACAGACGTTTGGCCCGCTCGCAGAGCGTTTCCATGGACGGTGTGGAGCCCGCACATAATCTGCAAGGCAATGTACTCATCATCGGTTTTGGCCGCGTGGGCCAGATTGCCTGCCAGGCACCCCTCGCTCAGGGAGCGAAACTTTCCATTATCGAGATAGATCCGGAAGTGATCCGCGCCGTGGAGCCCTATGGTTTCAAGGCCTATTACGGTGATGGTGCCCGCCATGAAATATTGCAGGCTGCCGGTGCCCATCACGCCCGCGCCATCATCGTTTGTGTGAACGACAAGAAAGCCGCGACACGCATAGTCGAAAGTACGCGGCATTACTGCCCGCAAGTGAAATTGCTGGTGCGTGCCTTTGACCGCGAACACGCGCTGGAGCTGGTCAAGCACGACGCGGACTACATAGTGCGGGAAACCTTTGAGTCGGCCCTGCTGCTCGGCCGTCAGGCCGTGCTGACGCTGGGTGCGTCTGAGCACGAAGCCGACGCGGTAACCGAGGAAGTGCGCATGCGCGATGCCGAGCGTTTTGCTTTGGAAACAGCGGGAGGTCTGTTTGCCGGGCGAGCATTGGTACTGGGAAACATCGAGCATATCGAACCGCCGAACCAAGAAGCGCGGGACACCCAGTGAGCATTCATTCGGGATCGTATAGAGCTGTCGCCGTCGACCGCCCCGCTCTGTATCGCTGCCTTGCAGCGGGGGTAACTGGCGATTTCGCAACGCATCGCCCCCGGACTATCACAAACGCCCTGCGCGGCGTTCCGGGTGGCCTTGATAACGCTGATTTGATATCCGCTCGCAGGGATGTCTTTCAGCTCCTCAACATCTTTTGAAATAGGTAGGAGGGCGTATGTTCACTCCAAATTCCATTCCCTATCAGCGACAACCTGGCTTTCAGCGCACTTACCGCCAAGGCCGCTTGACCCTGGGTCTTTTCTTTCCCCTCGAAGCCTTTGCCGGTGATACGCCGAGCATGCTCGACCAGGTGAGCCTGGCTAAACGTGCCGACAAGCTGGGTTTCTCTGCCCTCTGGTTTCGCGACGTGCCGTTACGCGACCCCAGCTTCGGTGATTCGGGTCAGGTCTTCGACCCCTGGGTCTACCTGGGTTTTATGGCGGCACACACACACTCGATTGCGCTGGGTACCGCCTCGATCATCCTGCCAATCCGCAATCCCCTGCACACCGCCAAGGCCGCTACCAGTGTCGATCAGCTCAGCGGTGGCCGCCTGTTACTCGGTGTGGCTTCCGGTGACCGGCCGGTGGAGTTTCCCGCATTCGGTGTCGACCCGGAGCGACGCGACAGCCTGTTCCGCGAATACCTCGAGGTATTTCGCGAGGCTCAGCGCAGCAGTTTCATGCCTTTGACCTGGTCCGGCGGGACGCTTGAGGGCGCGGATCTGATTCCCAAGCCGACCACGGCGGAAATTCCTTTCTTTGTCACCGGCCATAGCCGCCAGACACTGGAGTGGATTGCCCGCTACAGTCATGGCTGGATCAGTTATCCGCGCACCCCGAAGACGCAGCAGCTGATTGTCGATAACTGGCGCACTGCGGTTCGTGCCGAATGTGGTGAGCTGTTCAAACCCTTCACCCAGTCGCTATACATCGACCTGACCGATAACCCGCAGACACCACCACGACCGATCCACCTGGGCTATCAACTGGGGCGATATCACCTGATCTCGTTGCTGGAAAGCTTGCAGGAGATCGGGGTTAATCATGTGATCGTCAATTTGAAATACGGCCAGCGCCCCGCGGGCGAGGTTATCGAAGAGCTCGGTCAGTTCGTACTACCCAACTTCGTCCTGTCGACATGAAGCGGCATGGTGCTGGATAGCTACGACACGATTGCCAGGGATGATGGGTTAATGACTATGTACCTCTGCCGTTCAATAAAAAGAACCAAAAGCGAGACTGGCTATTACGTGCAATGCTGAACTCGCGAAAGGCTTGGTGGATGCTCTGGCGTAGCTGTTTGTCGTTCCGGTTGGACTTATCGGGGCGATTTATTTTTTACTTAAATCAGTTGCATACAATGATCCTCGGCTAACCTGATAAATCAACCTGCAGCAACGAGTAGGGTCTTCAATGGGCTGTCCACAAGTATGCAGTGGCGCCACACTGCAGTGCAGTTTTGGTGTCGCCCCTAGCATGTTGAGCGTGTTGCCGCAGAACCGCACGCTCACGGCGGGTATGCCTGCAGCGAACATCATGGATCACATACCATTGGTGAATATTCTGCCCTTCGGCATGTGCCAGAGTCTTGCCAACCCCATGGTCGCTGCTGCGACTGCAGCAGCCTTGGGTGTGTTGACGCCCATGCCTTGTATACCGGCAACCGCGACACCTTGGATCCCGGGCGGACCACCGACCATGTTGCTTGGCAACATGCCGTCGCTCGATTCCAACAGCACCCTGATGTGCAATTGGGCTGGTGTGATCAAGATCGCCATGCCCGGCCAGGTGCAAATGCTGATTCCCTGATCAGGCCTCGCCCGACTCCTGCCAGCGCCGCCACCACCAGCGCAGCCTAGAGATGGGTTTACCTTCGGCGTCCAGCGGGCGGCCGTCTTCCGCGAAGCTCTGGCCTTCGTCCAGCGTTTTGCCGTTGAGGTAGCGGCTGCGATGGGCCACCTGGCCTTTGCTATGGAAGCGTTGGTAGAGGCCGTCACGTACCCCATCGCGATATACCTCCAGCTCGGCCAGGCTGCCATCCGGGTAGTAGCTGCTGGCTTCGCCGTGCATCAAGCCTTGGCGATAGGCGACCTTGCGCTGCAGCCAGCCTTCGGCGGCGAAGTACTGGGCCACGCCCTGCAGGCGTCCATCGACGTAGGGCAGTTGCGCCGAAACCTGGCCGTTGGGGTGGTAGAGGACGCTGGGACCGTGCAACACGCCGTTGGCGTAGCCAAGCTGGGCCTGGGGGCGACCGGCTTCCTGGATGCGCACCGGGCCATCGAGGGCGCCGCCCTGCAGCTTGCCCTGGAGGCGGCTGTCGCCACGGGTGAGGTCGAGATTGCCGTTGGTCATGGGCGCCTCAGTTGACCTTCACCAGGCCACCCTTGATGGTCAGCATTCCGCCACCGTCCACGGTCTGTTCTGCCGCGGCCTTGTTGGTGAGGCTGACACCGGCGTCGTTGGTCAGGGTGGTGCCGGCCTTGTTGTCCAGGGAAGTGCCGGCCTGATTGGTGAGCGAGGTGCCGGCCTTGTCGGTGAGGGCCATGCCGGCCTGGGTGGTGAGGTTCTGGTCGCTCTTGGCGGTGAAGTCGCCGCTGCTCTGCAGGGTGAGGGTGCCGGTCACCTTGATGGTGAGGTTACCGTCCACGGTCAGCTCGTAGTTGCCGCTGACGGTGTGGCTGTAGTTGCCGCCAGTGCTGTGGGTCTGGTCGGCACCGACGCTGACGGTGCGGCTGTCCTTTACATCGAGGGTGTCGCTGCCGGTCTGGATGGTCACGGTGCGCTTGCCTTTCTCCAGGGTGATGGTTTCGTCGCCTTCCTTCACCGTGCGGGTGCGGGCGTTCTGCACCGTGAGGGTTTCATCGTGGCCGATGGTTGCGGTGCTGTCGTTGAGCACGTTGACCTTCATGTCCTTCTGCGCCTGGAGGAAGACTTCCTCGGCGTCCTTCTTGTCCTCGAAGCGCAGCTCGTTGAAGCCACCACCGCCCTTGGAGGAATTGGTCTTGATGCCGGATTGGGTCTGGTTGTCCGGTAGGGCGTAGGGCAGGGTGTTGTCGCCGTTATAGACGCAGCCGGTGACCAGCGGGCGATCCGGGTCGCCGTCGATGAAGGTGACGATCACCTCCTGGCCGATGCGTGGGATGAACTGCATGCCGAAGCCCTTGCCGCTCCAGGGCAGCACCACGCGCACCCAGCAGGATGAGGTTTCGTCGTTCTTGCCGTCGCGATCCCAGGGGAACTGGATCTTGATGCGGCCGTACTGGTCGGTCCAGATCTCCTCGCCGGATTTGCCCACCACTTGCGCGGTCTGGGTGTGCATGCGCGGTTTGGGCGTGAGCCGGGGTGGGCGGTAGGCGGTGGCCTTGGGGATGGCCTCGAAACGGTTGCGGTAGTGCTCGTGGCTGGCGTCATGGGTGACCGAGGCCACCACCCAGTCGATGTTGAGGCTGGCGTCGTCATGCCCGGTGAGGGTGAACCAGTGGCCGGGCACCAGCCAGCGGCAGTCGCTCTCGCCGATCAGGCGCTTCTCCTGGCTGCGCAGCCCGTCCACGCGCTGCTTGGTCAAGGCATCGCCCCGCGCCTTGGCGATATAGCCGCCCGGGTGGTCATACATCGACAACGGCCCGGCCACCGCCTCGGCCTGGCTGTAGAGCGAGGTAGTGGGGGTGGTGAAGGCGTAGTCCGTGGCGCTGTACACCCCGCTCACTGCCTGCACGCTGTACTGCGCCGAGCGGATGCCATGCAGCTCACGCACGCCGATGCCCTGGCCCAGGTAGGGCACCTTCGGCCCGTTGGGGATCGGCACGAAGGCATCACTGCTGTCGCCCAGCACCAGCGTGTGCTTGCCGTCTTCGTGGGTGAAGAACCAGAAGATGCCTTCCTCCTCCAGCAAGCGCGAAACGAAGGCGAAGTCCGTCTCGCCATACTGCACGCAATACTCGCGCGGCTCGTAGCTGCCGGAGAGCGACAGCTTGAAGTCGGTAAAACCATGGGCCTTGAAAATGGTGATAACGATGTCGCTGGTGGCGAGATTCTGGAACACCCGGTTGTTGCTGGCCAGCGTCAGCCACCAGAGCCAGGGGCGCAGCACCACCTGGTAGCGGTCGGCCGTGGCGTCGGCGGGGAGCTGGCGAATCTCCGCGACCAGGGCATCGAGGGGGCGCTGGCTGGCGTCGTTGTGCAAGGTGGCGGTGAGATGTGTGGCCACGGCGCCCGATAGCGAAAGCGCGCTGGTGCTGAAGCCCATTAGGTTGAGTTGAGCGAGGTCGTTCAGCATCTCCTGCCCGGAAAAACTTTGCGGATAGAGTTCCGCCAATGCCGGCGCCGTGAGGGAGAGGCTGGTGGTGATATCGATGGCGCGTGTCATTGCCAATTCTGTTCATGTAACGATGAGCCGCCCGATCTTCGACAGCATCGACTGCTTCCAACGCCAAGGGTTTCAATATTCATCGTTTTCCCAGTAGACCTTGGTGGAACTGGACTGGATGCTGGTTGGGGTATTGAGGTGCGCCCGGACCTTGAAACCGTACAAGGCTTTGACAAGGTGATTGTCGGTTACCAGTTTTCCGTTCAGCCAACGCACCTTCACTTCGATGGTATTGATTTCGGCAAATCCGTTTCCCTGGCTCCCGTACAAACGGCTGCTGGTCTGGCTTTGGGTTACGACTGTCAGGAAGCTCGCGGGCCGGTTTCCTTGCAGATAGGGCAGCAAGGTCGAATTCGTGGTGGCCTTGTTGATGGCGGTCGCTGCGGCATTCGATACAGCTGACTCGACCGCGGCTCTGATGTTTGCCAGCGTTGGGATGTGCAGGTGGTCAAATGGCCATGGATTCTCTTCCGAATAGATGTAGAGCTGTATCGCCCTTCGACGATCTCCTGCACGCTCGCCGAAGTCTCCGGCGAGCTGTTTCATCGCCTTGTGCAGGGCTTTTTTCACTTCCGCCGGGTTATCGGCCACGGTGACTTTCTGCTGGATCGCCTTGTCGGTTAGAACGATATCTGCCACGCCCTTGGGTTGGACCGGGTTCTGATTCTTGCCAACGGCATATCGATAATATTGCTCGACCTGCTCGATCTGCCCCAACGATGTGGCGACGAGGTTATTCGCCTGGCCATTCATGTAGTCGAGGACGAACTTTTCGTTGACCGACAAGGCGCCTTTCCCTTCCAGGACATCGCAGATGAGCAGCATTCTGCCGATAGAGTCTTCAAGTGCTTGCAGCTTGTTTCTCAGGCTCATTGACGCTTTTCTCCTTCCCTGAATGACGTGTCTTTATTGATGGAGCTCGCGTGGTGGGTTCAGCCTGCACAACGGTCGGTGATCATGAGCAGCACTCACTCCGCCGACCGCTCCGTAACCTGCACCATCAATCCATACTCGAATCTCGGTCCCGCTTTCCCGTAACCGCTCAGTTTCGGTAGAACACCAGTCCGGTGGGGGAAAACAGGAAGACTGTGTCGTCGGGGGGCGCCGTCGTAGCCGTCGTCACTGGAGATGACGATCGTGCGCCCGGCGTTCCGTGCGAGTTGGCTGTATCCGGCTCGGCACCGGGTGCAAGGGGCTACGCTCTGGCGTATGACGATATCGCTGACTGCTCCACTGATCTGGGCGACCATGGCGTCGGTGAACAGGGTGTTCTCGTAGCACACGGCTGCTCCGGTCTTGTGATCGACGAATACGTCGGTGATGCTCAGCGGGCTGCCACCGGGCACGTAGAGGGCAATATGAAAGGAGATGCCATCTGCAATCCCGCCACGTCGGGTTCGAGTGGCAGGCTTCAGGCGTAGCCCTTCCGCAGCGTTCATCATTTTGGTCAGCACTGTGCCATTGGGCATTCCAGTCTTGCCACGACGGTCATGATTGACGCCGGGCCCCACCAGGGTCGCCATATTGATTCCTTTCCCTTGGGTAGTGTTTATTCCGCAGAGGTCGCTCCAATTCATAGTTGGCTCCTATTCTTCCCCGTTAGCCGTTCCGGCGAGCGGCGTTCGTCAATCGCCGAGTCGAAAATCGAATGGCTTCTTTTTCGCTCCTTTGTGGCGTTCCTGCGGCCTTCCCGGCCTGGCTCTGACGCGACGCTTACTTCGCTTTCCTCCTTGTGTTACCGCGTACTCACTCCAACACCCACTCCGCCAACTTCCCCGTCACCTGCGCCATCAGTACATTCTCGATATCCCTTGCTCCGGCCGAACTGCACTTGGCGAGCACTGCCTTGACGATGGCCGGGTCGAAGTCGAACTGCTTGCCGGTGGCGGCCTTGTAGCGTTCGCGCAGTTTTTCCAGCTTGGCCAGGACGATGCCTTCCAGCGTGGTCTCATCCAGTGGGCGGTAGGGCACGACGGTCATGCGGGCCAGGAAGGCGGGGCGGAAGGCCTGTAGAAGCACCTTGCGCAGGCGTTCGTTGAAGGCGTCGCTGCCAAGCTGGTCGGTGGGGGTGTCCAGTACCAGTTCGGCGCCGACGTTGCTGGTGGCGAGCATCACGGTGTTCTTGAAGTCCACCACCAGGCCGGTGCCGTCTTCCATCACGCCCTTGTCGAAGACGTTGTAGAAGGCTTCCAGCACGTCGGGGTGGGCTTTTTCGATTTCGTCCAGCAGCACCACCGAGTAGGGGCGGCGGCGTACGGCTTCGGTGAGCACGCCGCCGCTGCCGTAGCCGACGTAGCCGGGCGGGGCGCCCTTGAGCTGGCTGACGGTGTGGGCCTCCTGGTACTCGGAGAGGTTGATGCTGATGAGGTTGCGTTCGCCACCGTAGAGGGCGTCGGCCAGGGCGTAGGCGGTTTCGGTCTTGCCGACACCAGTGGGGCCCACCAGCAGGAAAACGCCCACCGGCTTGGCCGGGTCGGTAAGACCGGCGCGATAGGCCTGGATGCGCTGGGCGATGGTGGCCAGGGCGCTGTTTTGGCCCATGACCCGCTGCCCCAGGCGCTGACCGAGGGTACGCACGGCATAGGCTTCGTCGGCGAGCATCTTGCCAATGGGGATGCCGGTCCAGCCGGCGATCACCGCCGCCACGGTACGTGAATCCACTTGTTCGGGTACCAGCGGATCGTCCTGGCGGATGGCGTCGAGGCCGGCCTCGAGCCGCGCCAGTTCGGCAGCCAGGTAGTCGCTGCGTTCATCCAGGGTTTCGTCGGGCTGGCTGGCATCGGCGCTTTCGCTCAAGGCCAGCAGTTCGCGGCGGGCCTCCAGCAATTCGCGCACGGCTTCGCGTTCTTCGCCCCAGCGGGTTTCCAGCTCGCGAATGGCGCTGCGGTTGCTGGTGGATTCCTGCTCCAGGGCGGTGATGCGTTCGCGGTGGTCGAGGCCGGTGGTCTGTTCGCGGCGCAGGCGTTGCAGTTCTTCGCTCACCGCCACTTCGCGGTGGCGCAGGCTTTCCAGCGGTGGCGGCACGTCGTGTTGGCCTAGGGAGACGCGGGCGCAGGCGGTGTCGAGCACGCTGATGGCCTTGTCTGGCAACTGGCGGCCGGAGATGTAGCGATGGGAGAGCTTGACAGCGTCCTGGATAGCGCTGTCGAGCACCTGCACGCCATGGTGCTGCTCCAGCTTGGCAGCAACGCCACGCAGCATTTCCACGGCGGTGGCTTCGTCAGGTTCTTCCACTTGCACCAGTTGGAAGCGACGGGCCAGGGCGGGATCCTTTTCGAAGTATTTCTTGTATTCCAGCCAGGTGGTGGCGGCCAGGGTGCGTAGTTCGCCACGAGCCAGGGCGGGCTTGAGCAGGTTGGCGGCGTCGCTGCCACCTTCGCTGCCGCCAGCGCCGATCAGGGTGTGTGCTTCGTCGATGAACAGGATGATTGGCTGCTCGCTGCCGCGCACCGCATCGATCACGCCCTTGAGGCGTTGCTCGAACTCGCCCTTGACCCCAGCACCGGCCTGCAACAAGCCGAGGTCGAGTACACGGAGGATGACGTTCTGCAAAGGCGGCGGCACGTCGCCGGCGGCGATACGCAGAGCCAGACCTTCGACCACGGCGGTCTTGCCGACACCGGGAGCGCCCACCAGGATCGGGTTGTTCTGTCGGCGGCGCAGAAGTATGTCGATGCTCTGACGGATCTCCCCGTCGCGCCCGACTATGGGGTCGATGCGCCCGGCGCGGGCGTCGGCGGTGAGGTCCTGGGTGTACTGGTCGAGCACGCTGTCCTGCGAGGCTTCCTGGGCTAGGCGGGCCTTCCCGGCCGGGCCGGGGCCGCCGCTGTATTCGCGGGAGGCTTGCGTCCATTCCAGGAGGTTGGCGCGCAGGGCTTCGCGGGGGATGCGCAGCAGCGAAGAGGCGCTGTTGAGCAGCAGGCTACGGCGCTCGTCGCGGTCGAGCAGGGCGAGCAGCAGCAGGCCGGAGCGGATGCTGGCCTGGCCCTGCACGCTGGCTTGCACCACGGCGTCTTCGAGCAGGCCGATGGTCTGGGCGGAGAGGGCTGGGGTGCGGGTACTGCCGGCCTTGAACAGTTCCAGGGCGCGGTTAATTTCGGTGGCCAGGCTGTCGCGCTCCAGGCCGAAGCGCGGCAGCAACCAGGCGAAATCGCCGCCTTCTATGTCGAGCAACTCGAGCAGCAGGTGCTCGATCTCCACGTAATGGTGAGTGCGTTGCAGGCAGCGCTGCGCGGCGCGTTCCAGCGCACGGCGGCTGTCGGCGTTGAGGCGACCGATCAGCGCGGCGAGTTCCATCAGGGCATCTCCTTGAACCGCAGGCGGATGTCGATGCGTTGCAG
>JBLUOL010000016.1:0-44655 GCA_048065775.1 Pseudomonas sp. GW6 | reverse complement strand
CAATTCAACGACGGGCTGCCGCCCGCCGCTGCCGAAGAAAAACTTAACCCACTGTCCGGGATGGGTTGACCACTACACCGCTGACGCTTCGCGAGCAGAGCTCGCTCCTACGGGTCATCAGCGCTCGCCTCAGATGTAAGCTTTACAGGCATCAATAGAAAGGTCTCCTTGACGGTGGTCTTGTCGCCGTTGACTTTTATTGGCGGCTCTTTCAGTCGGATCTTGCACCATGGAAGTTATCTTTCCCCTGTGCGGCTTTCTTCTGCTTGCCGTTTTCTATGCAAGCTGAAGCCTCGTCGTTATCATGCCAGCCTTGTTCGTGGCGGGGCCTGGCATGCTGGAATTGTTGAAACTTCTACAGGATGGTCGATTCCATTCCGGTGAAGCCCTGGGGGCGAAGCTTGGGATAAGTCGCAGTGCCATCTGGAAGCAACTGCAAGGCCTGGAGGCCGAGCTGGGGATCGAGGTGTTCAGGGTTCCTGGTCGGGGCTATCGGTTGTCTTCGCCCATGACCTTGCTAGATGCCCAAGAGATATCTCATGGTGCTGATGGCTTGGATTGGCCGATCACTGTCGAGTCCAGCGTGGACTCTACGAACGCCGAGATCTTTCGTCGCCTCGATGCTGGAGTGCGTGCGCCTTTCGTTCTGCTTGCTGAGCGTCAGACCGCTGGGCGCGGCCGGCGGGGGCGGGTCTGGGCCAGTCCTTTTGCCGAGAACCTTTATTGCAGCGTCGTTCTGCGTGTAGATGGTGGCATGAGTCAGGTGGAGGCCTTGAGTCTGACTGTAGGCCTTGCTGTCGCTAAGGCGCTGCAATCCATTGGCATCGACGGTGCGCGACTGAAGTGGCCGAATGATGTGCTGGTCGAGGGGCGCAAGATATCCGGAATTCTCCTAGAGCTGGCCGGGGATCCGGCAGATGTCTGTCACGTTGTGATTGGTGTCGGTATCAACGTCAATATGGCGGTCGATGTGCCTGCTGTTATCGACCAGCCCTGGACCTCAGTGCGCCAGTGCCTTGGGCGCGTGCTCGACCGTAATGAGTTGGCCGCCAAGTTGTTGTTGCAGCTTCGAGATTGCCTTTCCATTCATTGGCAGCGCGGGTTTGCCGGTTTGCGCGAGGAGTGGGAAGCGTTGCATGCGTGGCGCGGGCGGTCTGTGGCGTTGACGGCAGGAAACAATGCGACTCTGGGTGTCGTGCTTGGGGTTGATGAGCGAGGCGCTATTAGGCTGAGCGTGGATGGCGTCGATCGCGCCTTCAGTGGGGGCGAGTTGAGCCTGAGGTTGCAACATGATTCTTGAGCTCGACTGCGGTAATAGCTTTATCAAGTGGCGGGTGATCTCCGTGGATGGAACGCAGCGCCTTCTTGCTGGCGTGGTCGACTCCGATGCCGCTCTCTTCGAGTCGTTGGCAGTTGCGCCTGGGTTGCGGGTAAGTCGCTGTCGCTTGGTTAGTGTGCGTAGTGACGCCGAGACCGAACAGTTGGTTGCACGTCTGCGTGAGTCCTTGGGGGTGGATGCGGTATGCGCTCAACCTGCCAGTCAGGTCGGGGTTGTGCATAACGGTTACGAAGACTTCCGGCGTCTTGGTCTGGATCGTTGGTTGGCTGTGCTGGGCGCCTATCATCTAGGGCAGCGTGCTTGTCTGGTGGTGGATCTGGGGACAGCGGTGACCGCTGACTTCGTTTCTGCCTCAGGTATGCACCTGGGCGGCTTCATTTGCCCGGGTTTGCCGCTCATGCGTGATCAGTTGAGCACGCACACGCGGCGTATTCGCTACGACCGGCAGGTGGCTCTCGCTGCTTTGCAGGAGCTGGAGCCTGGGCGCTCCACTGCGGAGGCTGTCGAGCGAGGGTGCGTATTGATGTTGCGCGGTTTTGTTGCCGAGCAGTTGCTGCAGGCGCAGGCTCGTTTTCCTGAGGGTTTCGAGGTCTTCCTGACTGGAGGCGATGCGGATCTGGTGCGAGATGTGGTCCCGGGAGCGCAGGTTGTTCCTGATCTGGTATTTGTCGGGCTGGCTATCGCCTGTCCCTTGAGCTGAGGCGAGGTATGCGTTGGTTTCTGCTATTGCTCCTGCTACTTAACGCCTTCTATTACGTCTGGCATCAGCAGCAGGCTCCCTTACGTGCCAAAGAGGTGGCTCCAGCAGGTGCTTATCAGGCGGCGCGTAAAGATATCCGTTTGTTGAGTGAGGCGGATGCGCCGCGCTCGCGTGCAGATTCGTCGACACCGGCTGATGCGGCTGTTCCTGATGCGGCTGTTTGCCTCTATCTAGGGAGTTTCGAAGAGGAGTCGAGGGCCAGGGTTGTGGAGCAGCGTCTGTTGAGTTTGGACATACAGGCTGAAGTGCGCGGTGTCGATGCGGCGGCGGGGGTCGAGTATTGGGTTTATCTGCCGCCTCTGGCTTCCCGTCAGGCCTCGCTGAGGCAGTTGCGCGAACTGCAGGCCCGCCGTATCGATAGCTACATCATCACTCAGGGCGAGCTGGCGAATGGCATATCGCTCGGCATATTCCCTCGCAATGACTCGGCCAATAGCGTCATGCAGCGTTTGCGGGATGTGGGTTACGAGCCGCAGATTCGCGAGCTCTCGCGCGCGCATCGCAGTTTCTGGGTGCGCGTTGCTCCGGAAAGTCGGCGCTTGGCAGATGAATTTTTGCTTGGGCGGCTCGCGGGTGACTTCGCAGGTTTGCAGCATCAATTAATGCCTTGTGAAGGCGTTGCATTGCTCCAGTAGTTTGCATAGAATGGCGCCCGCTTCGCAGGGTGGTCAAAGTTGGTTCCCGACGAAGATGTTGTCAAAGTAGCTAACCTCAAGATTTTAATGAGAAAAAGCTTGACAGCAGGGTGGCAGATCTAGAAAATGCCGCCTCACTTTGGAGGGGTTCCCGAGCGGCCAAAGGGATCAGACTGTAAATCTGACGTCATCGACTTCGAAGGTTCGAATCCTTCCCCCTCCACCAGATTCAGCGTGAGCTGCAAGCTCCGCGGGTATAGTTCAGTGGTAGAACCTCAGCCTTCCAAGCTGATGATGCGGGTTCGATTCCCGCTACCCGCTCCAGTTTGTGGTTGGCGCAACAGAGTTTGGCTCATGTAGCTCAGCTGGTAGAGCACACCCTTGGTAAGGGTGAGGTCAGCGGTTCAAATCCGCTCATGAGCTCCATCTAATGAAGGCAGATATGAAAGTATCTGCCTTTGTTTTAATGGCGGCATGGCTTGCTCAATTCTTCGCTAGGAGACGGTCAAGATGGCTAAAGAAAAATTCGAACGTAACAAACCGCACGTCAACGTTGGCACCATCGGTCACGTTGACCACGGTAAAACCACTCTGACCGCTGCTCTGACCCGTGTCTGCTCCGAAGTTTTCGGTTCCGCTCGCGTTGACTTCGACAAGATCGACAGCGCCCCGGAAGAGAAGGCTCGTGGTATCACCATCAACACTGCCCACGTAGAGTACGATTCCAACATTCGTCACTACGCGCACGTTGACTGCCCGGGTCACGCCGACTACGTGAAGAACATGATCACCGGTGCTGCCCAGATGGACGGCGCGATCCTGGTCTGCTCGGCTGCCGACGGCCCGATGCCGCAAACTCGTGAGCACATCCTGCTGTCCCGTCAGGTTGGCGTACCGTACATCGTTGTCTTCCTGAACAAGGCTGACATGGTTGACGACGCTGAGCTGCTGGAGCTGGTCGAGATGGAAGTTCGCGACCTGCTGAGCACCTACGATTTCCCGGGTGACGACACTCCGATCATCATCGGCTCGGCGCTGATGGCTCTGAACGGCCAGGACGACAACGAGATGGGCACCACTGCCGTCAAGAAGCTCGTCGAGACTCTGGATACTTATATCCCTGAGCCGGTTCGTGCCATCGACAAGCCGTTCCTGATGCCGATCGAAGACGTATTCTCGATCTCCGGCCGCGGTACTGTAGTGACCGGTCGTGTAGAGCGCGGTATCGTCCGTATCCAGGAAGAAATCGAAATCGTTGGTCTGCGTCCGACCACCAAGACCACCTGCACCGGCGTTGAGATGTTCCGCAAGCTGCTGGACGAAGGTCGTGCTGGTGAGAACTGCGGCGTGCTGCTGCGCGGCACCAAGCGTGATGAAGTCGAGCGTGGTCAGGTTCTGGCCAAGCCGGGCACCATCAAGCCGCACACCAAGTTCGAAGCTGAAGTGTACGTTCTGTCCAAAGAAGAAGGTGGTCGTCACACCCCGTTCTTCAAGGGCTACCGTCCTCAGTTCTACTTCCGTACCACTGACGTGACCGGTTCGTGCGAACTGCCGGAAGGCGTTGAGATGGTAATGCCGGGCGACAACATCAAAATGGTTGTTACCCTGATCAAGCCGATCGCCATGGAAGATGGCCTGCGTTTCGCAATTCGCGAAGGCGGCCGTACCGTTGGTGCTGGCGTGGTTGCCAAGATCGTCGAGTAATCGGTTGATCTGTTCCTCTCAGGCCGGCATAATGGTCGGCCTGATTTTGCTTTAGGTCAGTAGCTCAATTGGCAGAGCGGCGGTCTCCAAAACCGCAGGTTGGGGGTTCGATTCCCTCCTGACCTGCCATTTTCTAACGAATCTGGCGTGTCTTTCACAGGATCCTCTCGAATGAATGTTAAGGCTGAAGCCAAAGACTCTCGCTTTGATCTGGTCAAGTGGCTGGTTGTCGCTGCCCTGGTTGCTGTGGGTGTTGTCGGTAATCAGTACTTCTCTGCTGAGCCGGTTCTGTATCGCGTTCTGGGCTTGGTTGCGTTGGGTGCTGTTGCTGCTTTCGTGGCGTTTCAGACTGCTCGTGGTCAAGCGTTCGCGGTGCTGCTGAAAGAAGCGCGTGTCGAGATTCGTAAAGTTGTTTGGCCGACCCGTCAGGAAACCATGCAGACCACTCTGATCGTGGTTGCGGTGGTCCTGGTGATGGCGCTGCTGCTGTGGGGGCTTGATTCCCTGCTCGGTTGGCTTGTTTCCCTGATTGTTGGTTAAGGGTGTCTCGTGGCTAAGCGTTGGTACGTCGTGCATGCCTACTCGGGTTACGAGAAGCATGTGATGCGCTCGCTCATCGAGCGCGTGAAACTGGCTGGTATGGAAGATGACTTTGGCGAGATTCTCGTTCCCACTGAAGAGGTGGTCGAGATGCGCAATGGTCAGAAGCGCAAGAGTGAGCGCAAGTTCTTCCCTGGCTATGTTTTGGTGCAGATGGAAATGAACGAGGCGACTTGGCACTTGATCAAGGATACGCCGCGCGTCATGGGCTTCATTGGTGGTACGGCCGACAAACCGGCGCCGATCACCGAGAAAGAAGCCGAAGCCATTCTGCGTCGTGTTGCCGATAGTGGTGACAAGCCCAAGCCGAAGACGCTGTTCGAGCCGGGCGAGATGGTACGAGTTGTCGATGGCCCGTTCGCCGATTTCGGTGGTGTGGTCGAAGAAGTGAATTACGAGAAGAGCCGCATCCAGGTTGCTGTGACCATTTTCGGTCGCTCCACCCCGGTCGAGCTGGAGTTCAGTCAGGTCGAGAAGGCATAACTGACATAAGCATCCCTCACCCCGCAGCCTTAGGCTGCGGGGTTTTGTCGTCACTGGGATAAATGCGTAAGTAACCTCGGGGAGCCGTCAGGCGTTCGAACCCGAAATTGGAGTAGCTAATGGCTAAGAAGATTCAGGCTTATATCAAGCTGCAGGTTAAAGCCGGTCAGGCAAACCCGTCGCCACCCGTCGGCCCCGCTCTGGGTCAGCACGGCGTGAACATCATGGAATTCTGCAAGGCGTTCAACGCCAAGACTCAGGGCATGGAACCCGGTCTGCCGACTCCTGTGATCATCACCGTTTACAGCGACCGCAGCTTCACCTTTGAAACCAAGAGCACCCCGGCATCGGTACTGCTGAAGAAGGCCGCCGGCCTGACCAGCGGTTCCGCTCGTCCGAACACCGTCAAAGTAGGCACCGTTACCCGTGCTCAGCTGGAAGAGATCGCCAAGACCAAGCAGGCTGATCTGACTGCCGCTGACCTGGATGCGGCCGTGCGCACCATCGCCGGCTCCGCTCGTAGCATGGGCCTGAACGTGGAGGGTGTGTAATGGCTAAGTTGACCAAGCGCCAAAAGGCCATCGCGGCCAAGGTTGAAGCCGGCAAGGCATACACCTTTGAAGAAGCTGCCGGCCTGCTGGCCGAGCTGTCTGCCGTCAAGTTCACCGAGTCCTTCGACGTCGCCGTGAACCTGGGTGTAGATCCGCGTAAATCCGACCAGGTTGTACGTGGCGCCACCGTTCTGCCGAACGGCACTGGCAAGACCGTACGCGTTGCCGTGTTCACCCAGGGTCCGGGCGCTGAAGCTGCTCTGGCTGCCGGTGCTGACAAGGTTGGTATGGACGACCTGGCTGCCGAAATGAAGGCAGGCGATCTGAACTACGACGTGGTCATCGCTTCTCCGGACGCCATGCGCGTCGTTGGCCAGCTGGGCCAGGTACTGGGCCCGCGCGGTCTGATGCCGAACCCGAAAGTCGGCACCGTTACTCCGGACGTCGCTACCGCTGTCAAGAACGCCAAGGCTGGTCAGGTGCGTTTCCGTACCGACAAGAACGGCATCATCCACACCTCCGTTGGCAAGGTCGGCTTCGAAGCCGCTGCGCTGAAGCAGAACGTGGAAGCCCTGCTGTCCGACCTGAAGCGTCTGAAGCCGTCGACCTCGAAAGGTATCTACGTCAAGCGCGTGACCCTGAGCACCACCATGGGTCCGGGTCTGATCATCGATCAGGCTTCGCTCGACGCGTAAGTGATTGGGCCGGTAGCCATGGGCTGCCGGCTTTGAAAGATTGGGGTCCCTGCCTGGCGGGGGCTATCCAAGACCGTAGGTGACTCGCGTTTTAAATGTCAGGTTCGCCTGATGGCCTACGCAGATGGTGCTCCCGATTCGTTACCGAATCAGACACCAAAACGCCGCCGAGCTCCGGTTCGGCGATACGGTAAAAACCAGGAGTAAACCCGTGGCAATTAAACTCGAAGACAAGAAGGCCATCGTCGCTGAAGTCAACGAGGCTGCCAAAGCCGGTCTGTCCGCTGTCGTGGCTGATGCCCGTGGCGTGACCGTCGGCGCAATGACCGGACTCCGTAAAGAGGCCCGCGAAGCTGGTGTGTACGTGAAAGTCGTGCGTAACACCCTGCTCAAGCGCGCCGTTGAAGGCACTCAGTTTGACGTGCTCAACGACGTGTTCAAAGGCCCGACCCTGATCGCATTCTCCAACGAACACCCGGGCGCTGCTGCTCGTCTGTTCAAGGAGTTCGCCAAGGGTCAGGACAAGTTCGAGATCAAGGCAGCTGCGTTCGAGGGCAAGTACCTCGCAGCAAACCAGATCGACGTACTGGCAAGTCTGCCGACCCGCGACGAGGGCATCGCCCAGCTGATGAGCGTTATTCAAGGCGCCACCAGCAAACTCGCTCGCACTCTGGCAGCCATTCGCGACCAGAAAGAAGCTGCTGCTGCCTAAGGCAGCGTGAGCCCTTTCGAAATCAAACGTTTAATTTGATGGTCGCGTAGGCCGTCACCCCAATACAGGAATTGATAGTCATGTCTCTGACTAACGAGCAAATCATCGAAGCTATCGGCCAGAAATCCGTTATGGAAATCGTTGAGCTGATCAAAGCGATGGAAGAAACCTTCGGCGTTACCGCTGCTGCCGCTGTTGCCGCCGGCCCGGCTGCTGCCGCTGCTGCTGTCGAAGAGCAGACCGAGTTCAACGTTGTCCTGGCTGAAGCCGGCGACAAGAAAGTGAACGTGATCAAGGCTGTTCGCGAGCTGACCGGTCTGGGCCTGAAAGAAGCCAAGGAGAAGGTTGACACCGCTCCTCAGGTCATCGCTGAAGGTCTGACCAAAGAAGCTGCTGAAGACGCCAAGAAGAAGCTGGAAGAAGCTGGCGCCAAGGTCGAGCTCAAGTAAGTTCGTACCTTGCGTCTACAGCCCGAGCGACTCGCACAAGGCTGATGGCTGGTGGCTTTTGCCACCGGCCTTTTTCCGTTCTAGGTTGGCTGTTCAACAGCCGGCCTGGAGCCGAAAAGACCCCGCCCGAGAGGCGGTTGCAAACCGAGGGTTTGCACGATTTTCTGGTCACCGCCGCCGGCGCTGGCCAAACAAGCAGGTGACCAAGCTGGGGAACGCTGATGGCTTACTCATACACTGAGAAAAAACGTATCCGCAAGGACTTTAGCAAGTTGCCGGATGTCATGGATGTGCCTTACCTCCTGGCCATCCAGCTGGATTCGTACCGCGAATTCCTGCAGCAAGGGGTGAGCAAGGAACAGTTCCGCGACATCGGCCTGCATGCGGCCTTCAAATCGGTATTCCCGATCATCAGCTACTCCGGCAACGCCGCCCTGGAGTACGTCGGCTATCGCCTGGGCGAGCCGGCGTTCGACGTCAAGGAGTGCGTCCTGCGTGGCGTGACCTTCGCCGTGCCGCTGCGCGTGAAAGTGCGCCTGATCATTTTCGACAAAGAATCGTCGAACAAAGCGATCAAGGACATCAAAGAGCAGGAAGTGTACATGGGCGAGATTCCGCTCATGACCGAGAACGGTACCTTCGTCATCAACGGTACCGAGCGTGTGATCGTGTCCCAGCTGCACCGTTCGCCGGGTGTGTTCTTCGACCACGACCGTGGCAAGACCCACAGCTCGGGCAAGCTGCTGTACTCCGCTCGCATCATTCCTTACCGCGGCTCCTGGCTGGACTTCGAGTTCGATCCGAAGGACGCGGTATTCGTGCGTATCGACCGTCGCCGCAAACTGCCGGCTTCCGTCCTGCTGCGCGCACTGGGCTACAGCACTGAAGAAGTACTGGATGCCT
Source organism: Pseudomonas sp. GW6 (assembly GCA_048065775.1). Taxonomy (GTDB): domain Bacteria; phylum Pseudomonadota; class Gammaproteobacteria; order Pseudomonadales; family Pseudomonadaceae; genus Aquipseudomonas. The sequence goes on along the minus strand of JBLUOL010000016.1, from coordinate 35,824 downwards.
TCTATGACACCAACGTCTTCCATGTGAAGGGCGAGAGCCTGAGCCTGGAGCTGGTTCCGCAGCGTCTGCGCGGCGAAATCGCCGTTCTCGACATCAAGGACGGCAGCGGCAAGGTGATCGTGGAGCAGGGCCGTCGTATCACGGCTCGCCACATCAACCAGCTGGACAAGGCTGGCATCAAAGAGCTGGAAGTTCCGCTCGACTACGTCATTGGCCGTACCACTGCCAAGGCGATCGTGCACCCGGCTACCGGCGAAATCATCGCCGAGTGCAACACCGAGCTGACTGCCGACCTGCTGGTCAAGATGGCCAAGGCGCAGGTGGTTCGCTTCGAGACTCTGTACACCAACGACATCGACTGCGGTCCGTTCATCAGCGACACGCTGAAGATCGACAGCACTACCAATCAGTTGGAAGCGCTGGTCGAGATCTACCGCATGATGCGTCCCGGCGAGCCGCCAACCAAGGATGCTGCCGAGACCCTGTTCAACAACCTGTTCTTCAGCGCCGAGCGTTACGACCTGTCTGCCGTTGGCCGCATGAAGTTCAACCGTCGTATCGGTCGTACCGAGATCGAAGGTTCGGGCGTGCTGAGCAAGGAAGATATCGTTGCCGTATTGAAGACCCTGGTCGACATCCGTAACGGCAAGGGCATCGTCGACGACATCGACCACCTGGGTAACCGTCGTGTACGTTGCGTCGGCGAAATGGCCGAGAACCAGTTCCGCGTTGGCCTGGTGCGTGTAGAGCGCGCGGTCAAGGAACGTCTGTCGATGGCCGAAAGCGAAGGCCTGATGCCGCAAGACCTGATCAACGCCAAGCCGGTTGCGGCGGCGGTGAAGGAGTTCTTCGGTTCCAGCCAGCTCTCGCAGTTCATGGACCAGAACAACCCGCTGTCCGAGATCACCCACAAGCGCCGCGTTTCCGCACTCGGCCCAGGTGGTCTGACTCGTGAGCGTGCAGGCTTCGAAGTCCGCGACGTACACCCGACTCACTATGGTCGCGTGTGCCCGATCGAAACGCCGGAAGGTCCGAACATCGGTCTGATCAACTCGCTGGCTGCCTACGCCCGCACCAACCAGTACGGCTTCCTGGAAAGCCCGTACCGCGTGGTCAAGGAAGGCAAGGTCACCGACGAGATCGTGTTCCTGTCCGCCATCGAAGAGGCCGACCATGTTATCGCCCAGGCGTCTGCGACCCTGAACGACAAGGGTCAGCTGATCGACGAACTGGTAGCCGTACGTCACCTCAACGAATTCACCGTCAAGGCGCCGGAAGACGTGACCCTGATGGACGTGTCGCCGAAGCAGGTCGTTTCCGTCGCTGCCTCGCTGATTCCGTTCCTCGAGCACGACGACGCCAACCGCGCCCTCATGGGTTCGAACATGCAGCGTCAGGCTGTACCGACTCTGCGTGCCGACAAGCCGCTGGTAGGTACCGGTATGGAGCGCAACGTCGCCCGTGACTCCGGCGTCTGCGTCGTGGCCCGTCGTGGTGGTGTGATCGACTCCGTCGACGCCAGCCGTATCGTGGTTCGTGTCAACGATGACGAAGTCGAAACTGGCGAAGCCGGTGTCGACATCTACAACCTGACCAAATACACCCGCTCCAACCAGAACACCTGCATCAACCAGCGTCCGCTGGTGAGCAAAGGTGACAAGGTGGCGCGTAGCGACATCATGGCTGACGGCCCGTCCACCGATATGGGTGAACTGGCGCTGGGTCAGAACATGCGCGTGGCGTTCATGCCGTGGAACGGCTTCAACTTCGAAGACTCCATCTGCCTGTCTGAGCGCGTGGTTCAGGAAGACCGCTTCACCACGATCCACATTCAGGAACTGACCTGTGTGGCGCGTGACACCAAGCTCGGCCCAGAGGAAATCTCCTCTGACATCCCGAACGTGGGTGAAGCTGCTCTGAACAAGCTGGACGAAGCCGGTATCGTCTACGTCGGCGCCGAAGTCGGCCCGGGCGACATCCTGGTCGGTAAGGTCACCCCGAAAGGCGAGACCCAGCTGACTCCGGAAGAGAAGCTGCTGCGTGCGATCTTCGGTGAGAAGGCCTCTGACGTTAAGGACACCTCCCTGCGCGTGCCGACTGGCACCAAGGGTACCGTCATCGACGTGCAGGTCTTCACCCGTGATGGCGTGGAGCGCGACTCGCGCGCCCTGTCCATCGAGAAGATGCAGCTGGACGAGATCCGCAAGGACCTGAACGAAGAGTTCCGCATCGTCGAAGGCGCGACCTTCGAGCGTCTGCGTTCCGCTCTGGTTGGCGCTATCGCCGAAGGCGGCGCTGGTCTGAAGAAAGGTACCGCGATCACCGACGAGTTCCTCGACGGTCTTGAGCGTGGCCAGTGGTTCAAACTGCGCATGGCCGACGACGCCCTGAACGAGCAGCTGGAGAAGGCTCAGGCCTACATCTCCGACCGCCGTCAGATGCTCGACGACAAGTTCGAAGACAAGAAGCGCAAGCTGCAGCAGGGCGATGACCTGGCGCCGGGCGTACTGAAGATTGTCAAGGTTTACCTGGCCATCCGCCGTCGCATCCAGCCGGGTGACAAGATGGCTGGTCGTCACGGTAACAAGGGTGTGGTCTCGGTGATCATGCCGGTCGAAGATATGCCGCATGACGCCAACGGTACTCCGGTTGACATCGTACTGAACCCGCTGGGCGTTCCGTCGCGTATGAACGTCGGTCAGATTCTCGAAACCCACCTGGGCCTCGCGGCCAAGGGCCTGGGCGAGAAGATCAACCGCATGCTCGAAGAGCAGCGCAAGATCGCCGAACTGCGCAAGTTCCTCGCTGAGATCTACAACGAGATCGGTGGCCGTCAGGAAAACCTCGACGAGTTCTCCGATACCGAGATCCTCGAGCTGGCGAAGAACCTCAAAGGCGGTGTACCGATGGCGACTGCCGTGTTCGACGGCGCCAAGGAAACCGAGATCAAGGCCATGCTGAAGCTGGCTGATCTGCCGGAGAGCGGCCAGATGCGCCTGTTCGACGGTCGTACCGGTAACCAGTTCGAGCGTCCGACTACCGTCGGCTACATGTACATGCTCAAACTGAACCACCTGGTGGACGACAAGATGCACGCCCGTTCCACTGGTTCCTACAGCCTGGTTACCCAGCAGCCGCTGGGTGGTAAGGCGCAGTTCGGTGGTCAGCGTTTCGGGGAGATGGAGGTCTGGGCACTGGAAGCCTATGGCGCCGCCTACACCCTGCAGGAAATGCTGACCGTGAAGTCGGACGACGTGAACGGCCGTACCAAGATGTACAAGAACATCGTGGATGGCGATCACCGTATGGAGCCGGGCATGCCCGAGTCCTTCAACGTACTGATCAAAGAGATCCGTTCGCTCGGCATCGATATCGATCTGGAAACCGAATAACACGACGTGAATCGGCAGCGGGGCTAGTCCAGCTCGCTGCCCGCTCCGCCAGGAGGAAAGGCCTTGAAAGACCTACTGAATTTGCTGAAAAACCAGGGTCAGATCGAAGAGTTCGACGCCATCCGTATCGGATTGGCCTCGCCTGAGATGATCCGTTCGTGGTCGTTCGGTGAAGTTAAAAAGCCGGAAACCATCAACTACCGTACCTTCAAGCCAGAGCGCGACGGCCTGTTCTGCGCCAAGATCTTTGGCCCGGTCAAGGACTACGAGTGCCTGTGCGGCAAGTACAAGCGCCTCAAGCACCGCGGTGTGATCTGCGAGAAGTGCGGCGTTGAAGTGGCCCTGGCCAAGGTTCGTCGTGAGCGCATGGCGCACATCGAACTGGCCTCGCCGGTCGCCCACATCTGGTTCCTGAAGTCGCTGCCGTCGCGTATCGGCCTGCTGATGGACATGACCCTGCGTGATATCGAGCGCGTGCTCTATTTCGAGAGCTACGTCGTGATCGACCCGGGCATGACTACCCTCGAGAAGGGTCAGCTGCTGAACGACGAACAGTACTTCGAAGCCCTCGAAGAGTTCGGTGATGACTTCGACGCGCGCATGGGCGCCGAGGCCGTGCGCGAGCTGCTGCACGCCATCGACCTGGATCACGAGATCGGCCGCCTGCGCGAAGAAATTCCGCAGACCAACTCCGAGACCAAGATCAAGAAGCTGTCCAAGCGCCTGAAGCTGATGGAAGCCTTCAAGGACTCCGGCAACCTGCCGGAGTGGATGGTGCTGACCGTTCTGCCGGTTCTGCCGCCGGATCTGCGCCCGCTCGTTCCGCTGGATGGTGGCCGTTTCGCCACTTCCGACCTGAACGATCTGTACCGCCGCGTGATCAACCGTAACAATCGTCTGAAGCGCCTGCTCGATCTGTCCGCGCCGGACATCATCGTGCGCAACGAAAAGCGCATGCTGCAGGAAGCGGTCGACGCCCTGCTCGACAACGGCCGTCGCGGTCGCGCCATCACTGGCTCGAACAAGCGTCCGCTGAAGTCGCTGGCCGACATGATCAAAGGTAAGCAAGGTCGCTTCCGTCAGAACCTGCTCGGTAAGCGCGTGGACTACTCCGGTCGTTCCGTGATCACCGTGGGCCCGACCCTGCGTCTGCACCAGTGCGGTCTGCCGAAGAAGATGGCTCTCGAGCTGTTCAAGCCGTTCATTTTCGGCAAGCTGGAAATGCGTGGTCTGGCGACCACCATCAAGGCCGCCAAGAAGATGGTCGAGCGCGAGCTGCCGGAAGTGTGGGACGTTCTCGCTGAAGTGATCCGCGAACACCCCGTCCTGCTCAACCGTGCGCCGACCCTTCACCGCCTGGGCATCCAGGCGTTCGAACCGGTACTGATCGAAGGTAAAGCGATTCAGCTGCACCCGCTGGTCTGCGCCGCGTACAACGCCGACTTCGACGGTGACCAGATGGCCGTTCACGTGCCGCTGACCCTGGAAGCCCAGCTCGAAGCGCGCGCGCTGATGATGTCGACCAACAACATCCTGTCGCCCGCCAACGGTGAGCCGATCATCGTGCCGTCGCAGGACGTGGTACTGGGTCTGTACTACATGACCCGTGAAGCGGTGAACGCCAAGGGTGAAGGTCGCGTCTTCGCCGACCTGCAGGAAGTCGACCGCGTGTTCCGCGCCGGCGAAGCGTCCCTGCACGCCCGCGTGAAAGTGCGTATCAACGAAACCATCAAAGAGAAAGATGGTTCGATCACCAAGAACACCCGCATCGTCGACACCACCGTCGGCCGCGCGCTGCTGTTCCAGATCGTACCGGCCGGCCTGTCTTACGACGTGGTCAACCAGTCGATGAAGAAGAAGGCGATCTCCAAGCTGATCAACCAGTGCTACCGCACCGTTGGTCTGAAGGACACCGTGATCTTCGCTGACCAGCTGATGTACACCGGTTTCGCTTACTCGACCATCTCCGGTGTGTCGATCGGCGTGAACGACTTCGTCATCCCGGACGAGAAGGCGCGCATCATCGACGCCGCCACCGAGGAAGTGAAGGAAATCGAATCGCAGTACGCCTCCGGCCTGGTTACCCAGGGCGAGAAGTACAACAAGGTGATCGACCTCTGGTCGAAGGCCAACGATGAAGTCTCCAAGGCGATGATGGCCAACCTCTCGAAAGAGCCGGTTGTCGATCGCGAAGGCAAGACCGTCGAGCAGGAGTCCTTCAACTCCATGTACATGATGGCGGACTCCGGTGCTCGTGGTAGCGCCGCCCAGATCCGTCAGCTGGCCGGTATGCGTGGTCTGATGGCCAAGCCGGACGGCTCCATCATCGAAACGCCGATCACCGCGAACTTCCGCGAAGGTCTGTCGGTTCTGCAGTACTTCATCTCCACTCACGGTGCTCGTAAAGGTCTGGCGGATACCGCACTGAAGACCGCGAACTCCGGTTACCTGACTCGTCGTCTGGTCGACGTGGCGCAGGATCTGGTGGTGACCGAGATCGATTGCGGTACCGAGCACGGTCTGCTGATGACGCCGCACATCGAAGGCGGCGACGTGGTCGAGCCGCTGGGTGAGCGCGTACTGGGTCGAGTAATCGCCAAGGACGTGTTCAAGCCAGGCACCGAGGACGTCATCGTTCCGGCCGGCACCCTGATCGACGAGCAGTGGGTCGAGTTCATCGAGCTGAACAGCGTCGACGAAGTGGTCGTGCGTTCGCCGATCACCTGCGAAACCCGCTTCGGCATCTGCGCCAAGTGCTACGGCCGCGATCTGGCTCGTGGTCACCAGGTCAACATCGGTGAAGCTGTCGGCGTTATCGCTGCGCAGTCCATCGGTGAGCCGGGTACCCAGCTGACCATGCGTACGTTCCACATCGGTGGTGCTGCAAGCCGTACTTCGGCTGCCGACAGCGTCCAGGTGAAGAACGGTGGTGCGATCCGTCTGCACAACCTCAAGCACGTCGAGCGCGTGGACGGCAATCTGGTAGCGGTTTCCCGCTCCGGCGAGCTGGCTGTGGCTGACGAGTTCGGTCGTGAGCGTGAGCGCTACAAGCTGCCGTACGGTGCCGTGATTTCCGTGAAGGAAGGCGACAAGGTCGACGCTGGCGCCATCGTCGCCAAGTGGGACCCGCACACCCACCCGATCGTGACCGAAATGAAGGGTACCGTGACCTTCGTCGGCATGGAGGAGGGCATCACCATCAAGCGCCAGACCGACGAACTGACCGGTCTGACCAACATCGAGGTTCTCGATCCGAAGGATCGTCCGGCTGCTGGCAAGGACATTCGTCCGGCCATCAAGATGGTCGACGCCAACGGCAAGGAACTGCTGCTGCCGGGTACCGACGTTCCCGCTCAGTACTTCCTGCCAGCCAACGCCCTGGTCGGCGTGGCTGACGGTGCGCAGATTGCGGTCGGTGACGTTATCGCCCGTATCCCGCAAGAGACCTCGAAAACTCGCGACATCACCGGTGGTCTGCCGCGCGTTGCCGACCTGTTCGAAGCCCGTCGTCCGAAGGAAGCTTCGATCCTGGCGGAAATCAGCGGCACCATTTCGTTCGGTAAAGAGACCAAGGGCAAGCGCCGTCTGGTCATCACCCCGACCGATGGTAGCGATCCGTACGAGGAGCTGATTCCGAAGTGGCGTCACCTGAACGTCTTCGAAGGCGAGCAAGTGAACCGCGGCGAAGTTATCTCCGACGGCCCGAGCGATCCGCACGACATCCTGCGTCTGCTGGGTGTGAGCGCGCTGGCCAAGTACATCGTCAACGAGATCCAGGACGTTTACCGTCTGCAGGGCGTGAAGATCAACGACAAGCACATCGAGACCATCCTGCGTCAGATGCTGCGTAAGGTCGAAGTCAGCGAGTCCGGCGATTCGTCCTTCATCAAGGGCGATCAAATGGAGCTCACCCAGGTTCTGGGCGAGAACGAGCGTCTGGCCGAAGAGGACAAATTCGTCGCCAAGTACACCCGCGTACTGCTGGGTATCACCAAGGCGTCGCTGTCCACCGAGTCGTTCATCTCGGCAGCGTCCTTCCAGGAAACCACTCGCGTCCTCACCGAGGCAGCGGTTACTGGCAAGCGCGACTACCTGCGTGGTCTGAAAGAGAACGTGGTCGTGGGTCGCCTGATCCCGGCCGGTACCGGTCTGGCATATCACAGCGAGCGCAAGCGCAAGCGTGATGCCGACAAGCCGGTGCGTGTCAGCGCTAGTGAGGTGGAAGCCGCACTGACCGAAGCGCTGAACTCCAGCGGAAATTGAGTCGAAGCCTCGCTAGTTCGCTAGCGGGGCTTTGCCTTGACTGGGGGCGTGAGTCTCTTTAGACTCATGCACCCCTAAATTTGGCAGGGCGTTGTGCTCTGCCATCTTTATTTGTGAGCGTCGAAAGACAACAGTGGAGCTAGTAGATGGCAACTATCAACCAGCTGGTACGTCAGCCGCGTAAGCGTATCGTCGAGAAATCCGACGTACCTGCGCTGCAGAACTGCCCGCAACGTCGTGGCGTGTGCACTCGCGTGTACACCACTACGCCGAAAAAACCTAACTCGGCACTGCGTAAAGTATGCCGCGTGCGTCTGACCAACGGTTTCGAGGTTTCCTCGTACATCGGTGGTGAAGGCCACAACCTGCAAGAGCACAGCGTCGTGCTGATCCGTGGCGGTCGTGTAAAAGACCTTCCGGGTGTGCGCTACCACACCGTGCGTGGTTCGCTGGATACCTCCGGCGTCAAAGACCGTAAGCAAGGTCGTTCCAAGTACGGTACCAAGCGTCCGAAATAAGGCCGCTTGAATCTTTATATTTAGTTGAGTCGATAAGAGTAAGGTCGGGCGCGGCTTTTGCCGAAAGTCCCGGGCTAACCTGAAGACCGTTTGAGGGCTTATCATGCCAAGACGTCGTGTAGCAGCAAAACGTGAGATTCTCGACGATCCGAAGTACGGATCGCAGATTCTCGCCAAGTTCATGAACCACGTGATGGAAAGCGGCAAGAAGGCCGTGGCCGAGCGCATCGTTTACGGTGCTCTGGACACAGTCAAAGCACGCAAGAACAGCGATCCCCTGGAGATCTTCGAGAAAGCTCTCGACGCCATCGCTCCGCTGGTCGAAGTCAAGTCCCGCCGTGTAGGCGGTGCTACCTACCAGGTTCCGGTCGAAGTTCGTCCGTCGCGTCGTAACGCTCTGGCAATGCGCTGGCTCGTAGACTACGCCCGCAAGCGCGGCGAGAAGTCCATGGCTCTGCGTCTGGCTGGTGAGCTGCTGGATGCTGCTGAAGGCAAAGGCGCTGCTGTCAAGAAGCGTGAAGACGTGCACCGTATGGCTGAAGCCAACAAGGCTTTCTCGCACTACCGCTTCTAATTCCGGCTCCACTAACCTTGCGAGGGCTTTATGGCTCGTAATACAGCAATTAACCGCTACCGTAATATTGGTATCTGTGCCCACGTTGACGCGGGCAAGACCACCACTACCGAGCGGATCCTGTTCTACACAGGCCTGAGCCACAAGATGGGCGAGGTGCATGATGGCGCCGCGACCACCGACTGGATGGTTCAGGAGCAGGAGCGTGGTATTACCATTACTTCTGCTGCTATCACCACCTTCTGGAAGGGTTCGGTTGGTCAGTACGACAACTACCGCGTAAACGTCATCGATACCCCCGGTCACGTTGACTTCACCATTGAAGTAGAGCGCTCGCTGCGCGTGCTCGACGGTGCTGTCGTTGTGTTCTGTGGTACTTCGGGCGTTGAGCCGCAGTCCGAAACCGTATGGCGTCAGGCCAACAAGTACGGCGTTCCGCGTATCGTCTACGTGAACAAGATGGACCGTGCTGGTGCCAACTTCCTGCGCGTCGTCGGTCAGATCAAGAACCGTCTGGGCCACACCCCGGTACCGATTCAGATCGCCATCGGTTCAGAAGAGAACTTCGAAGGTCAGGTTGATCTGATCAAGATGAAGGCAATCTACTGGAACGAAGACGACAAGGGCACTACCTATCGTGAGGAAGAGATTCCTGCTGAGCTGGTAGACCTGGCCAACGAGTGGCGCTCGAACATGGTTGAGGCTGCTGCCGAAGCCAACGAAGAGCTGATGAACAAGTACCTTGAAGAAGGTGACTTGTCGGCCGAAGAGATCAAGGCTGGTCTGCGCGCCCGTACCCTGGCGAGCGAGATCGTGCCGGCTGTCTGCGGCTCCTCGTTCAAGAACAAGGGTGTTCCCCTGGTTCTCGATGCTGTCATCGACTTCCTGCCTGCTCCGACCGAGATCCCTGCGATCAAGGGTATTCACCCGGATCTGGCCGACAAGCCGAAAGAGGAAATCGCCGAAGGCGATTACGACGAGCGCCATGCCGACGACAACGAGCCGTTCTCGGCTCTGGCGTTCAAGATCGCTACCGACCCGTTCGTCGGTACGCTGACCTTTGTGCGCGTCTACTCGGGCGTTCTGGAGTCTGGCCAGTCGGTCATCAACTCCGTGAAAGGCAAGAAAGAGCGCGTTGGTCGTATGGTGCAGATGCACGCCAACCAGCGTGAAGAGATCAAAGAAGTGCGCGCTGGTGACATCGCGGCTCTGATCGGTATGAAGGACGTCACTACCGGTGAAACCCTGTGCGATCCGGACAAGCAGATCATCCTCGAGCGCATGGACTTCCCGGAGCCGGTCATTTCGGTAGCTGTAGAGCCGAAAACCAAGGCTGACCAGGAGAAGATGGGTATTGCACTGGGCAAGCTGGCTCAGGAAGACCCGTCGTTCCGCGTCAAGACTGACGAAGAAACCGGTCAGACCATCATCTCTGGTATGGGTGAGCTGCACCTGGACATCCTCGTTGACCGCATGAAGCGCGAATTCAACGTCGAGGCCAACATCGGCAAGCCACAGGTTTCCTACCGTGAAACCATCACCAAGGACGCTGTCGAGATCGAAGGTAAGTTCGTTCGTCAGTCCGGTGGTCGCGGTCAGTTCGGTCACTGCTGGATTCGTTTCTCGACTCCGGACGTGGACGACAAGGGCAACATCACCGAAGGTCTGGTGTTTACCAACGAAGTCGTAGGTGGTGTGGTTCCGAAGGAATACATCCCGGCGATCCAGAAGGGTATCGAAGAGCAGATGAAGAACGGCGTTGTTGCCGGCTATCCGCTGATCGGCCTGAAGGCGACCGTGTTCGATGGTTCCTACCACGACGTCGACTCCAACGAGATGGCGTTCAAGATCGCTGCCTCCATGGCGACCAAGCAGCTGGCCCAGAAGGGTGGCGGTAAGGTGCTTGAGCCGATCATGAAGGTAGAAGTGGTAACTCCTGAGGATTACATGGGTGACGTGATGGGTGACCTGAACCGTCGTCGTGGTCTGATCCAGGGTATGGAAGATTCGGTGTCCGGTAAGGTTATCCGTGCCGAAGTTCCGCTGGGCGAGATGTTTGGTTACGCTACCGACGTCCGTTCCATGTCCCAGGGTCGCGCCAGCTACTCCATGGAATTCTCCAAGTACGCAGAGGCTCCGGCGAACATCGTCGAAGCACTGGTTAAAAAACAAGGCTAATCCCGCCCTTTAAGTAAGAGGTTTACTGTCGTGGCTAAGGAAAAATTCGAACGTAACAAACCGCACGTCAACGTTGGCACCATCGGTCACGTTGACCACGGTAAAACCACTCTGACCGCTGCTCTGACCCGTGTCTGCTCCGAAGTTTTCGGTTCCGCTCGCGTTGACTTCGACAAGATCGACAGCGCCCCGGAAGAGAAGGCTCGTGGTATCACCATCAACACTGCCCACGTAGAGTACGATTCCAACATTCGTCACTACGCGCACGTTGACTGCCCGGGTCACGCCGACTACGTGAAGAACATGATCACCGGTGCTGCCCAGATGGACGGCGCGATCCTGGTCTGCTCGGCTGCCGACGGCCCGATGCCGCAAACTCGTGAGCACATCCTGCTGTCCCGTCAGGTTGGCGTACCGTACATCGTTGTCTTCCTGAACAAGGCTGACATGGTTGACGACGCTGAGCTGCTGGAGCTGGTCGAGATGGAAGTTCGCGACCTGCTGAGCACCTACGATTTCCCGGGTGACGACACTCCGATCATCATCGGCTCGGCGCTGATGGCTCTGAACGGCCAGGACGACAACGAGATGGGCACCACTGCCGTCAAGAAGCTCGTCGAGACTCTGGATACTTATATCCCTGAGCCGGTTCGTGCCATCGACAAGCCGTTCCTGATGCCGATCGAAGACGTATTCTCGATCTCCGGCCGCGGTACTGTAGTGACCGGTCGTGTAGAGCGCGGTATCGTCCGTATCCAGGAAGAAATCGAAATCGTTGGTCTGCGTCCGACCACCAAGACCACCTGCACCGGCGTTGAGATGTTCCGCAAGCTGCTGGACGAAGGTCGTGCTGGTGAGAACTGCGGCGTGCTGCTGCGCGGCACCAAGCGTGATGAAGTCGAGCGTGGTCAGGTTCTGGCCAAGCCGGGCACCATCAAGCCGCACACCAAGTTCGAAGCTGAAGTGTACGTTCTGTCCAAAGAAGAAGGTGGTCGTCACACCCCGTTCTTCAAGGGCTACCGTCCTCAGTTCTACTTCCGTACCACTGACGTGACCGGTTCGTGCGAACTGCCGGAAGGCGTTGAGATGGTAATGCCGGGCGACAACATCAAAATGGTTGTTACCCTGATCAAGCCGATCGCCATGGAAGATGGCCTGCGTTTCGCAATTCGCGAAGGCGGCCGTACCGTTGGTGCTGGCGTGGTTGCCAAGATCGTCGAGTAATCAACGATCCGCGGTATGGAAAAGGGCCCTTCGGGGCCCTTTTCTTTTGGATTGGTTAAAAGTTGACACCCCCAGGGGGCATCCGTACAATTGCGCCTCCCTCGAGCGGGCGTAGTCCGTCTGTGGGGATTAGCAGCTTGGAATCTGAGGTCAAAATGCAAAATCAACAAATCCGTATTCGGTTGAAGGCTTTTGACCATCGCCTGATCGATCAATCTACCCAGGAAATCGTGGAAACCGCGAAACGTACTGGTGCTCAGGTGCGTGGTCCGATTCCTCTGCCTACTCGTAAGGAGCGGTATACCGTTCTGGTCTCCCCGCACGTCAACAAAGACGCGCGCGATCAGTACGAAATCCGCACTCATAAGCGTGTTCTGGACATTGTCCAGCCGACGGATAAAACCGTTGACGCGCTAATGAAGCTTGACCTTGCGGCAGGCGTGGAAGTGCAGATCAGCCTCGGCTAAAACCTGGCGGTTTTAGTCGTGTAACGCTCTGAAATGGGCGGCCATAGCGGGTGAAAGCCCCGTACACTCATGAGGTTTACAACATGACTATTGGTGTAGTCGGTCGTAAAGCGGGTATGACCCGTATTTTCACCGAAGAAGGTGTCTCCATTCCGGTTACGGTCATCGAGATCGAGCCGAATCGCGTCACCCAGTTTAAAACCGAAGAATCCGATGGCTATCGCGCAGTGCAAGTCACTGTTGGCGAGCGTCGTGCTTCGCGTGTCACAGCAGCTCAAGCTGGCCACTTCGCCAAGGCGAACGTCGCGGCAGGTCGTACCGTTCTGGAGTTCCGTCTTGAAGAAGGCGACTACCAGGCTGGTGATCTGATCAACGCTGAAATTTTCCAAGCTGGTCAACTGGTGGATGTCACCGGTCAGTCCAAAGGTAAAGGCTTCGCCGGTACCATCAAGCGTTGGAACTTCCGCGGCCAGGACAACACTCACGGCAACTCCGTGTCCCACCGTGTTCCGGGTTCCATTGGCCAGTGCCAGACCCCGGGTCGCGTATTCAAGGGCAAGAAGATGTCCGGCCACATGGGTGCTGAGCGCGTTACCGTGCAGTCCCTGGAAGTCGTGCGCGTAGACGCCGAGCGTAATCTGCTGCTGGTCAAGGGTGCCGTTCCTGGCGCTACTGGCGGCGACGTTATCGTTCGTCCGGCTGCCAAGGCGTAAGGGGAGAATCTGAGATGCAATTGAATGTAAATGGCGCTCAGGCGATCGAAGTGTCGGAATCGACCTTCGGTGGCGAGTACAACGAGACTCTGGTTCACCAGGCAGTCGTAGCCTATATGGCTGGCGGCCGTCAGGGTACCAAAGGTCAGAAGTCCCGTTCTGACGTTTCCGGTGGCGGTAAGCGCCCATGGCGTCAGAAGGGCACTGGTCGTGCTCGTGCTGGTACCACTCGTGGTCCGATCTGGCGTGGCGGTGGTGTGACCTTCGCAGCGTCCACCCGCAACCATGATCAAAAGCTGAACAAGAAGATGTACCGCGCAGCTCTGCGCTCCATCCTTGCTGAGCTCGTTCGTACCGACCGTCTGGTCGTGGTCGAAGACTTCGCCGTTGACGCGCCGAAGACCAAGACCCTGCTGGCCAAACTCAATGGCCTGGGCCTGACCGACGTGCTGATCGTATCCGACGCTGTCGATGAGAACCTGTACCTGGCTGCCCGCAACCTGCCGCACGTTGATGTACGTGACGTCCAGGGTTCCGATCCGGTCAGCCTGATCGCGTACGAGAAGGTGCTGGTCACCGTTTCGGCCGTGAAGAAATTCGAGGAGCTGCTGGGATGAACCAGGAACGCGTATTCAAAGTGCTGCTTGGCCCGCACATCTCCGAGAAGGCCACGGTTCTGGCTGACAAGCAAGGTCAGTTCGTTTTCAAAGTCGCTACCGATGCGACCAAGCTGGAAATCAAGAAGGCTGTCGAAGGCCTGTTCGGCGTGAAGGTTGAGCGCGTTACTACTCAGAACGTTCTGGGTAAGAGCAAGCGCACCGCTCGCGGTCTGGGCAAGCGTAACGACTGGAAGAAGGCAGTTATCTCCCTTCAGCCGGGCCAAGAACTCGATTTCACCAGCAGTGCTGAGTAAGGAAGGGGTGCATCATGGCAATCGTTAAATGCAAACCGACTTCCGCTGGCCGCCGTTTTGTGGTCAAGGTGGTCAATCAGGAGCTGCACAAAGGCGCTCCATACGCTCCGCTGCTCGAGAAAAAGTCGAAGTCCGGTGGTCGTAACAACAATGGCCGTATTACCACCCGTCATATCGGTGGTGGTCATAAGCAGCATTACCGTCTGGTCGACTTCCGTCGCAACGACAAGGATGGCATTCCTGCCACCGTCGAGCGCGTGGAATACGATCCGAACCGTACTGCTCACATCGCTCTGCTGAAATACGCTGACGGCGAACGTCGCTACATCATCGCTCCGAAGGGCGTTTCTGCTGGCGACCAGCTGATTGCGGGCATCATGGCTCCGATCAAGCCGGGCAACAGCCTGCAGCTGCGCAACATTCCGGTAGGTTCGACCGTTCACGGTATCGAGCTGAAGCCGGGTAAAGGTGCTCAGATCGCTCGTTCCGCTGGTGCTTCCGCTCAGCTGATCGCTCGTGAAGGTGCCTATGTGACTCTGCGTCTGCGCTCCGGCGAAATGCGTAAAGTCCTTTCCGAGTGCCGTGCGACCCTGGGCGAAGTCTCGAACTCCGAGCACAGCCTGCGTTCGCTGGGTAAGGCCGGTGCCAAGCGCTGGCGCGGTGTTCGTCCGACCGTTCGTGGTGTTGCCATGAACCCGGTTGATCACCCGCACGGTGGTGGTGAGGGTCGTACCTCCGGTGGTCGTCATCCGGTGTCGCCATGGGGCTTCCCGACCAAGGGCGCGAAAACCCGTGCTAACAAGCGCACCGACAACATGATCGTCCGTCGTCGCAAGTAAATAGAGGGATACGACAGTGCCACGTTCTCTGAAAAAAGGTCCTTTTATCGATCTTCACCTACTGAAGAAGGTCGAAGCGGCGGTGGAAAAGAACGAACGCAAACCGGTTAAGACCTGGTCGCGTCGTTCCATGATCCTGCCGCAGATGGTCGGTCTGACCATCGCTGTGCATAACGGTCGTCAACATGTCCCGGTCCTCGTGAACGAAGACATGGTCGGCCACAAACTGGGCGAATTTGCCGGCACGCGTACCTATCGTGGTCACGTTGCCGACAAGAAAGGCAAGCGTTAAGGGGTTTGGAAATGGAAGTAGCCGCTAAGTTGTCGGGCGCTCGCATCTCCGCCCAGAAAGCTCGCCTGGTCGCCGACCAGATCCGCGGGAAGAAGGTGGGCGAAGCGCTCAACCTGCTGGCTTTCAGCAGCAAGAAAGCCGCCGAGATCATGAAGAAAGTGCTGGAGTCGGCCGTTGCCAACGCCGAGCACAACGAAGGCGCAGACGTTGATGACCTGAAGGTCAGCACCGTTTTCGTCAACGAAGGGCGTTCGCTTAAGCGCATCATGCCGCGTGCCAAAGGCCGTGCTGATCGCATCGTCAAGCGGTCTTGCCATATCACTGTCAAGGTTGCGGACAAGTAACGGAGTCGATCAGATGGGTCAGAAAGTACATCCCGTTGGCATCCGCCTGGGAATCGTCAAGGATCACACTTCGGTTTGGTATGCAGATGGTCGCACTTACGCCGACTACCTGAATGCCGACCTGAAGGTTCGTGCATACCTGCAAGACAAACTAAAAAGCGCGTCCGTTAGCCGTATCGACATCGCTCGCCCGGCTCAAACCGCACGCATCACCATCCACACCGCTCGTCCCGGCATCGTGATCGGCAAGAAAGGTGAAGATGTTGAGAAGCTGCGTCAGGACCTGACCAAGCAAATGGGTGTGCCGGTGCACATCAACATCGAAGAGATCCGCAAGCCGGAGCTCGACGGTATGCTGGTTGCACAGAGCGTAGCTCAGCAGCTGGAGCGCCGCGTAATGTTCCGTCGCGCCATGAAGCGCGCTGTACAGAACGCCATGCGTATTGGTGCCAAGGGCATCAAGATCCAGGTGAGTGGTCGTCTTGGTGGCGCTGAAATCGCCCGTACCGAGTGGTATCGCGAAGGTCGTGTGCCCCTGCACACCCTGCGTGCAGATATCGATTACGCCACCTACGAAGCGCACACCACTTACGGTGTGATCGGCGTCAAGGTTTGGATCTTCAAGGGTGAGGTCATTGGTGGCCGCACTGAAGAGCTGAAGCCGCAAGCGCCCGCTCCTCGTAAAGCTGCTAAGAAATAAGGAGTACGCATCATGTTGCAACCAAAGCGTACGAAGTTCCGCAAGCAGATGACCGGCCACAACCGTGGTCTGGCTCAGCGCGGTAGCAAGGTCAGCTTCGGCGAGTTCGCGCTGAAGTCTGTAGCCCGCGGTCGTCTCACCGCCCGTCAGATCGAGTCCGCTCGTCGTGCTCTGACTCGTCACGTAAAACGTGGCGGCAAGATCTGGATTCGCGTATTCCCGGACAAGCCGGTTACCAAGAAGCCTCTCGAAGTGCGGATGGGTAAAGGTAAGGGTGGCGTCGAATATTGGGTAGCCCAGATCCAGCCAGGCAAAGTCCTGTACGAGATCGAAGGCGTTTCCGAAGAGCTGGCGCGTGAGGCTTTCGCCCTGGCTGCTGCAAAGCTGCCGCTCGCCACCACCTTTGTTAAGCGGACGGTGATGTGATGAAAGCGACCGAACTTCGTGAAAAAACCGCACAGCAACTGAACGAGCAACTGCTCGGTCTGCTGCGCGACCAGTTCAATCTGCGCATGCAGAAAGCAACTGGCCAGTTGGGGCAGTCTCACCTGCTCTCGCAAGTTAAGCGCGACATCGCTCGTGTGAAAACTGTGCTCAACCAGCAGGCAGGTAAGTGATCATGGCTGAAGCCGAAAAAACAGTCCGTACGCTGACCGGCCGTGTTGTCAGCGACAAGATGGACAAGACCATCACCGTTCTGATCGAGCGCCGTGTAAAGCACCCGATCTACGGTAAATACGTCAAGCGTTCGACCAAACTGCACGCTCACGACGAAACCAACCAGTGCAAGATCGGCGACAAGGTTTCCATTCGCGAAACCCGTCCGCAGTCCAAGACCAAGTCCTGGGCTCTGGTTGAAGTCGTCGAACGCGCAGTTGACGTCTAAGGGCTAGGGGTCGGAGAAATTTTATGATTCAGACTCAATCCATGCTCGATGTGGCTGACAACAGTGGTGCACGTCGTGTTATGTGCATCAAGGTGCTGGGCGGCTCTCATCGTCGCTACGCCGGCATCGGCGACATCATCAAGGTCACCGTCAAGGAAGCAATTCCGCGCGGCAAAGTGAAGAAAGGTCAGGTCATGACTGCAGTGGTTGTTCGTACCCGTCACGGCGTTCGTCGTGCCGACGGTTCGATCATCCGCTTCGACGGCAACGCTGCTGTTCTGCTGAACAACAAGCAAGAGCCGATCGGTACCCGTATCTTCGGGCCAGTGACCCGTGAACTGCGTTCCGAGAAGTTCATGAAGATCGTCTCGCTCGCCCCTGAAGTGCTTTAAGGAGATCCGACATGCAAAAGATTCGTCGTGACGACGAGATCATCGTGATCGCCGGCAAAGACAAAGGTAAGCGCGGTAAGGTGCTCAAGGTTCTCGCTGACGACCGTCTGGTCGTCGGTGGCATCAACCTGGTGAAGCGTCATACCAAGCCGAACCCGATGTCGGGCGTTCAAGGCGGTATCGTCGAGAAAGAAGCGCCTCTGCACGCTTCCAACGTTGCCATCTTCAACTCTGAAACCAACAAGGCTGACCGCGTTGGCTTCAAGACCGAAGACGGCAAGAAAATTCGTGTCTTCAAGTCCACCCAGAAGCCGGTTGGCGCTTGAGAATCCGTAGGTAAATACCATGGCACGACTGAAAGAGATTTACCGGAAGGAAATCGCGCCCAAGCTGAAGGAAGAACTGAAGCTGGCGAACGTGATGGAAGTTCCGCGCATCACCAAGATCACCCTGAACATGGGCCTGGGCGAAGCGATCGGTGACAAGAAAATCATCGAAAACGCTGTTGCCGACCTCGAGAAGATTACCGGTCAGAAAGTCGTTGTGACTCATGCCCGCAAGTCGATCGCAGGTTTCAAGGTTCGTGAAGGTTGGCCGATTGGCGTCAAGGTCACTCTGCGTCGCGAGCGTATGTACGAGTTCCTGGATCGTCTGCTGTCCATCTCCCTGCCGCGCGTGCGTGACTTCCGCGGCCTGAATGCCAAGTCCTTCGATGGTCGTGGCAACTACAGCATGGGCGTGAAAGAGCAGATCATCTTCCCGGAAATCGATTACGACAAAATCGATGCGCTGCGTGGTCTGGACATCACCCTGACTACCACTGCCCGTAACGATGATGAAGGCCGCGCTCTGCTGCGTGCTTTCAACTTCCCGTTCCGCAACTGATCGGAGTCTGGATAATGGCCAAGACAAGCATGAAGAACCGCGAGCTGAAGCGTCAGCAAACGGTTGCCAAGTACGCCAAGAAGCGTGCCGAGCTGAAAGCCACCATCGCTAATCCGAACACCAGTCCGGAAGCGCGTTGGGAAGCTCAGGTCGCTCTGCAGAAGCAACCACGGGACGCCAGCGCCTCGCGCCTGCGTAACCGTTGCCGCATCACCGGCCGTCCGCACGGCGTTTACCGCAAGTTCGGTCTGTCGCGTAACAAGCTGCGCGAAGCCGCCATGCGCGGTGACGTACCGGGCCTGGTGAAAGCCAGCTGGTAATAGCAGTAAAAAAGCGAAGCCGGCCTAGTGCCGGCTTTGTCTTTATTTGAACAAGCCCCTTTTGGGGCTTGATTCATTTTTGATCGGTCTCTAGAATGTCCGGCTCTCCTGAGCCTGGTATTTCCATGCCGAGCTTTTGGATGATCCCACAGCCCTCGGGCTGTTCTTTTTGTATCAGGAGCGTCTAGCCCATGAGTATGCAGGACCCGTTAGCGGACATGCTAACTCGTATCCGTAATGCCCAGATGGCTGAAAAGTCCGTCGTAAGCATGCCTTCTTCCACTCTGAAGGTAGCCGTAGCCAAAGTTCTGAAAGACGAAGGTTACATTGCGGGTTATGAAGTCAATGGTGAAGCCAAGCCACAACTGTCCATCGAGCTGAAGTACTTCGAAGGCCGTCCGGTCATCGAGGAAGTCAAGCGCGTGAGCCGTCCTGGCCTTCGTCAATACAAATCCGTCGATGACCTGCCGAAGGTTCGCGGCGGTCTCGGTGTTTCCATCGTCTCCACCAATAAAGGTGTGATGACGGATCGCGCTGCGCGCGCTGCCGGTGTCGGCGGCGAAGTGCTCTGCACCGTGTTCTAAGGGGGGGATAAGCATGTCTCGCGTTGCTAAGAACCCCGTTGTGCTGCCTGCCGGTGTCGAGATCAAACTCGCCGGTCAGCAGCTCTCGGTCAAGGGTGCCAAGGGCGCTCTGGAACTGAACGTTCACTCGTCCGTGGAAGTGATCCAGGAAGGTAGCGAACTGCGTTTCGCCGCTCGTAATGGCGACCAGCAGAACCGCGCTATGGCCGGTACTACTCGTGCTCTGGTGAACAACATGGTCATCGGTGTCAGCCAAGGCTTCGAGCGTAAGCTGCAACTGGTCGGCGTGGGCTACAAAGCTCAAGCCAAAGGCCAGGTGCTGAACCTCGCACTGGGCTTCTCCCACCCGATCGACTACGAATTGCCGGAAGGCGTCGTGGCTGAAACCCCGAACCAGACCGAAATCCTGATCAAGGGTATCGACAAGCAACTGGTGGGTCAGGTGGCTGCGGAAATCCGTGACTTCCGTCGTCCTGAGCCCTACAAGGGCAAAGGCGTTCGTTACGCGGATGAAGTTGTCCGTCGTAAAGAAGCCAAGAAGAAGTAAGGGGCTGAAAAATGACCGACAAAAAAGTTACTCGTCTGCGTCGCGCTCGCAAAGCACGCCTGAAAATGCACGAGCTCGAAGCCGTGCGTCTGTGCGTGTACCGCTCTTCGCAGCACATCTACGCCCAGGTCATCTCGGCCGACGGCAGCAAGGTTCTGGCCAGCGCCTCTACCTTGGACAAAGCACTGCGTGATGGCGCCACCGGCAACGTCGACGCAGCCAAGAAAGTTGGTGCGCTGGTTGCTGAGCGTGCGAAAGCCGCTGGTGTGACCCAGGTGGCATTCGACCGTTCTGGCTTCAAGTACCACGGCCGCGTCAAGGCGCTGGCTGATGCTGCTCGTGAAGGCGGGCTGGAGTTCTAAGTTATGGCAAATAACGACCAAAAGCGCGACGAAGGCTACATCGAGAAGCTGGTTCAGGTTAACCGCGTTGCCAAGACCGTAAAGGGTGGCCGTATCTTCACTTTCACCGCGCTGACCGTGGTAGGTGATGGCAAGGGTCGCGTCGGTTTCGGCCGTGGCAAGTCCCGCGAAGTTCCGGCTGCTATCCAGAAGGCGATGGAAGCTGCTCGTCGCAACATGATCCAAGTTGATCTGAACGGCACCACTCTGCAGTACCCGATCAAGTCCGCTCACGGCGCCTCCAAGGTGTTCATGCAGCCGGCTTCGGAAGGTACCGGTATCATCGCCGGCGGCGCCATGCGTGCTGTGCTGGAAGTGGCTGGTGTGCAGAACGTTCTGGCCAAGTGCTACGGCTCGACCAACCCGGTGAACGTGGTTCACGCCACTTTCAAGGGTCTGAAGACCATGCAGTCTCCGGGTTCTGTTGCAGCCAAGCGTGGCAAGAGCGTCGAGGAGATTCTCTAACCATGGCTAATACCGTCAAAGTGACTCTGATCAAGAGCACCAATGGCCGTCTGGCCAATCACAAAGCTTGCGTCAAGGGCCTGGGCCTGCGTCGCATCGGTCACACCGTAGAGGTTCTGGATACTCCGGAAAACCGCGGCATGATCAACAAGGCTTACTACCTGTTGAAGGTGGAGGGTTAATCATGCAACTGAACGATCTGCGTTCCGCGCCGGGTGCCCGTCGCGAGAAGCACCGTCCGGGCCGTGGCATCGGTAGCGGTCTGGGTAAGACTGGTGGCCGTGGCCACAAGGGTCAAACCTCCCGCTCCGGTGGTTCCATCGCTCCGGGTTTCGAGGGTGGTCAGCAGCCGCTGCACCGCCGTCTGCCGAAGTTCGGCTTCGTCTCCCTGAAGGCTATGGATCGCGCTGAAGTGCGTACCTCCGAGCTGAACAAGGTAGAAGGTGTTGTAACTCTGCAGGCTCTGAAGGATGCCAATCTGGTAGGCCATCACGTACAGCGTGTGAAAGTCATGCTGTCTGGTGAGGTTACCCGTGCGGTCACCCTGAAAGGTATCGCCGCCACCAAGGGTGCGCGTGCGGCTATCGAAGCAGCTGGCGGTAAGTTCGAGGACTAAATGGCTAAGCAAGGTGCTCTCTCAGCGCTGGCAGGTGGCGGGTTGTCCGAACTCTGGGCTCGTCTGCGTTTCCTGTTCCTGGCGATCATCGTCTACCGGATAGGTGCGCACATCCCGGTTCCTGGCATCAACCCAGACCGACTGGCGGATCTGTTCCGGCAGAATGAGGGGACCATTCTTAGCTTGTTCAACATGTTTTCCGGCGGCGCGCTGGAGCGGATGAGCATCTTTGCACTGGGGATCATGCCGTACATTTCGGCATCGATCATCATGCAGCTGATGACCGCTGTCAGCCCGCAGCTGGAACAGTTGAAGAAGGAAGGTGAAGCTGGCCGTCGCAAGATCAGCCAGTACACCCGCTACGGCACTCTCGTTCTGGCGTTCGTTCAGGCTATCGGTATGTCCGTTGGTCTGGCTAGTCAGGGCGTTGCGTTCTCGGGCGATTTCGGCTTCCACTTCGTGGCGATCACCACTTTCGTGGCGGGCGCGATGTTCATGATGTGGCTGGGCGAGCAAATCACCGAGCGCGGTGTCGGCAACGGTATCTCGATGCTGATTTTTGCAGGCATCGTGGCCGGTCTGCCGTCGGCAATCGGGCAGTCTTTCGAGTCTGCTCGTCAGGGCGATATCAACATCTTCGCTCTGATCGCCATCGGCCTGTTGGCAGTAGCGATCATCGGTTTCGTGGTGTTCATTGAGCGTGGTCAGCGTCGCATTGCGGTGCACTATGCCAAGCGTCAGCAGGGCCGCAAGGTCTTCGCTGCGCAGACCAGCCACCTGCCGTTGAAGGTGAACATGGCGGGCGTAATCCCGGCCATCTTCGCCAGCAGCCTTCTGCTGTTCCCGGCCTCGCTGGGTGCCTGGTTTGGTCAGTCCGAGGGTTTGGGCTGGCTGCAGGACATTTCGCAGGCTATCGCTCCTGGTCAGCCGTTGAACATTCTGCTGTTTAGTGCAGGGATCATTTTCTTCTGCTTCTTCTACACAGCGCTGATGTTCAACCCGAAAGACGTAGCGGAAAACCTGAAGAAGTCCGGTGCCTTTATTCCGGGCATCCGTCCGGGCGAGCAGTCTGCACGCTATATCGATGGCGTTCTGACCCGCTTGACCATGTTCGGTGCTCTTTACATGACGGCCGTGTGCCTGCTGCCCCAGTTCCTGGTGGTTGCGGCCAACGTTCCGTTCTACCTTGGCGGGACCTCGTTGCTGATCGTGGTCGTGGTTGTCATGGACTTCATGTCCCAAGTGCAATCGCACCTCGTGTCTCACCAGTACGATTCCCTGATGAAGAAAGCCAACCTGAAGGGCTATGGCAGCGGCATGCTCCGCTGATCCACCCGTAAGGTTCGAGGAGTTGGTAATGAAAGTTCGTGCATCGGTGAAAAAGCTGTGCCGTAACTGCAAAATTATCCGTCGCGAAGGTGTCGTGCGGGTGATCTGCAGCGCAGAGCCGCGTCACAAGCAGCGCCAAGGCTGAGTGTGAACCACGCGTGATAAGCCCGGCAGCTAGTGCGCTGCCGGGTTGATTATTTGTTATTACAGCGTTAATATCTCGCGCCCTATTTCTTGGCTTCCGGGGCGTAGGTAGCTGTCAATTGGAGTTCCACTGAATGGCCCGTATTGCAGGCGTTAACATTCCGGATAACAAGCACACTGTTATCTCGCTGACCTACATCTTCGGTGTTGGTCGCACCACTGCACAGAAAATCTGTGCCGCTACCGGTGTAAACCCGGCTGCGAAAATCAAGGATCTGACTGACGAGCAGATCGAACAGCTGCGTGGCGAAGTAGCCAAGGTGAATACCGAAGGCGACCTGCGTCGTGAAGTGAATATGAAGATCAAGCGCTTGATGGATCTGGGTTGCTACCGTGGCCTGCGTCATCGTAAAGGTCTGCCGGTCCGCGGTCAGCGTACCAAGACCAACGCTCGCACCCGTAAGGGCCCGCGTAAGCCGATCCGCAAGTAATCGCATTCGCGAATCGACAGGAATTTAGTCATGGCAAAACCTGCTGCTCGTACTCGTAAAAAAGTCAAAAAGACGGTGGTTGATGGCATCGCCCATATCCACGCGTCTTTCAACAACACTATCGTGACCATTACCGACCGTCAGGGTAACGCCCTGTCCTGGGCTACCTCCGGTGGTTCGGGTTTCCGCGGCTCGCGTAAGTCCACTCCGTTCGCTGCCCAGATCGCCGCCGAGCGCGCTGGTCAGGCTGCACTGGAATACGGTCTGAAGAACCTCGACGTCAACGTCAAAGGTCCAGGCCCAGGTCGCGAATCCGCCGTGCGTGCTCTGAACGCCTGCGGCTACAAAATCGCCAGCATCACCGACGTGACGCCAATCCCGCACAACGGGTGCCGTCCGCCGAAGAAGCGTCGCGTGTAATCAGGAGACAGTGAGAAATGGCTCGTTACATTGGTCCCAAGTGCAAACTGTCTCGTCGTGAAGGCACCGATCTCTTTCTGAAGAGTGGTGTTCGCGCGCTTGAATCTAAGTGCAACATCGAAGCAGCCCCGGGTATCCACGGCCAGCGCCGTGGCCGTCAGTCCGACTACGGCACCCAGCTGCGTGAGAAGCAAAAAGTTCGTCGTATCTACGGCGTACTGGAGCGTCAATTCAGCGGTTACTACAAGCAAGCTGCCAGCCAGAAAGGCGCCACCGGCGAAAATCTGCTGCAACTGCTGGAGTGCCGTCTGGACAACGTGGTTTACCGTATGGGTTTTGGCGCTACTCGTGCCGAGTCCCGTCAGCTGGTTTCGCACAAAGCGATCAGCGTCAACGGTCAGACCGTAAACGTACCGTCCTACCAAGTTAAGGCTGGCGACGTCGTTGCTGTTCGCGAGAAATCGCGCAATCAGCTGCGCATCGCTCAGGCTCTCGAGCTCTGCGCCCAGCGTGGCCGTGTTGAGTGGGTAGAAGTAGACGCCGAGAAGAAGTCTGGTGTGTTCAAGAACGTACCGGCTCGTGGCGATCTGTCCGCTGACATCAACGAGAGCCTGATTGTCGAGCTCTACTCCAAGTAAGGGCTAGAAAATAGGTGCATCCATGCAGATTTCGGTAAATGAGTTCCTGACCCCCCGTCACATCGATGTGCAGGAGGTCAGTCCGACCCGCGCCAAGATCACCCTCGAGCCTCTCGAGCGTGGCTTTGGCCATACCCTGGGCAACGCGCTGCGTCGCATCCTGTTGTCCTCCATGCCTGGCTGTGCAGTAGTCGAGGCCGAGATCGATGGCGTACTCCATGAGTACTCCGCGATCGAAGGTGTGCAGGAAGATGTCATCGAGATCCTGCTCAACCTGAAAGGTCTGGCTATCAAGCTGCACGGCCGTGACGAAGTGACCCTGACTCTGGCTAAGAAGGGCCCGGGCGTAGTTACCGCTGCCGATATTCAGCTGGATCACGATGTCGAAATCGTCAATGGCGACCACGTAATCGCCAACCTGGCTTCCAATGGCGCGCTGAACATGAAGCTCACCGTGGCTCGTGGTCGCGGCTATGAGCCGGCTGACGCGCGTCAGAGCGACGAAGATGAAAGCCGCAGCATTGGTCGCTTGCAGCTGGATGCTTCGTTCAGCCCTGTGCGTCGGGTTGCTTACGTGGTGGAAAACGCCCGTGTCGAGCAGCGCACCAACCTGGACAAACTGGTTATCGACCTGGAAACCAACGGTACCCTAGACCCTGAAGAGGCTATCCGTCGTGCCGCGACCATCCTGCAGCAGCAGCTGGCCGCGTTCGTCGACCTCAAAGGTGACAGTGAGCCAGTGGTGGTCGAGCAGGAAGACGAGATCGATCCGATCCTGCTGCGTCCTGTCGATGACCTGGAACTGACCGTACGTTCGGCCAACTGCCTCAAGGCAGAGAACATCTACTACATCGGTGATCTGATTCAGCGCACCGAAGTAGAGCTGCTCAAAACCCCGAACCTGGGCAAGAAATCCCTGACCGAAATCAAGGATGTTCTGGCTTCTCGTGGTCTGTCCCTCGGTATGCGCCTCGACAACTGGCCGCCGGCAAGTCTGAAGAAAGACGATAAGGCCACTGCCTGATCGTCATCATCACCGAACGAACAAGTTTGGTAAGGAATTGAACCATGCGTCATCGTAAAAGTGGCCGTCACCTCAGCCGCACCAGCGCTCACCGCAAGGCCATGTTCCAGAACATGGCGGTCTCGCTGTTCGAGCACGAGCTGATCAAAACTACCCTGCCGAAAGCCAAGGAACTGCGTCGCGTTGCCGAGCCGCTGATCACCCTGGCCAAGGAAGACAGCGTTGCCAACCGTCGTCTGGCCTTCGACCGTACCCGTTCGAAAGCCATCGTCGGCAAGCTGTTCAACGATCTGGGCAAGCGCTACGCCACCCGTAACGGCGGCTACCTGCGCATTCTCAAGTGCGGTTTCCGCGCTGGCGACAACGCTCCGATGGCTTACGTTGAACTGGTCGACCGTCCGGTCGGCGGTTCGGTAGAAGCTGCCGAGTAAGTTGCTGGTTGTACAAGAGACCGGGCCTAGTGCCCGGTTTTTTGTTGCCTGAATTTATTGCGTTGGAGCGCGTACTGGGTGCTGTTGGCGTTTTCTGGGGCCGTGCGCAGGGTGTTTGGCTCATGAAAGAAAATAACTATTGCGCCGTTATGCTTCATGAATTGGTTCGGCTGGCGAAGCGGGTCTAGGCTTGTCCCATTGTCGGTCGCACTCGCTGGGACCGACCCGATGAGGAGAAGGAGAGAACCATGTCGAACCAAGGTAAATGTCCGTTCAACCACGTCGCTGGTGGTGGCACGACCAACAAAGATTGGTGGCCGAATCAGCTGCGTGTTGATTTGCTCAATCAGCATTCCGACCGATCCAATCCGCTGGGTGAAACATTCAACTACGCCGAAGCCTTCAAGAAGCTCGATTACAAGGCGCTCAAGGCCGACCTGGTCAGACTGATGACCGACAGCCAGGACTGGTGGCCTGCCGACTTCGGCCACTACGGTCCGCAATTCATCCGCATGGCCTGGCACTCTGCTGGCACCTATCGCACCACCGATGGCCGTGGTGGTGGCGGCCGTGGTCAGCAGCGTTTCGCGCCGCTCAACTCCTGGCCGGACAACGTCAACATCGACAAGTCGCGTCGCCTGCTGTGGCCGATCAAGCAGAAGTATGGCCAGTCCATTTCCTGGGCCGATCTATACATTCTCGCCGGCAACGTCGCGCTGGAATCCATGGGTTTTCGCACCTTCGGCTTCGGTGCCGGTCGCGAAGACGTATGGGAACCGGATCAGGACGTCAACTGGGGCGCCGAAGTCGCCTGGCTGGGTGTCGATCCCAAGCGCGTCAATGATGAACGCGAGCTGACCGCACCCTTTGGTGCCACCCACATGGGGCTGATCTACGTGAACCCGGAAGGTCCCAATGCCAGCGGCGACTATATGTTAGCGGCCAAGGACATTCGCGCCACCTTCTATCGCATGGCGATGGACGACGAAGAAATCGTCGCCTTGATCGCTGGCGGCCACACCTTCGGCAAGGCACACGGCGCGGCGCCGGAGTCGCACAAAGGGCCGGAGCCCGAGGCTGGACCTATCGAAGCTCAGGGGCTGGGTTGGACCAGCAACTTCGGCAGTGGCTTTGGCAAGGACACGGTTTCCAGTGGCCTGGAAGTGACCTGGACGAAGACTCCGGCGCTGTGGAGCAACAATTTCTTCGAGAACCTGTTCAAGTTCGAATGGGAACTGACCAAGTCCCCCGCCGGTGCCAAGCAGTGGGTGGCCAAGGACGCGCCGGAGATCATCCCGGATGCGCACGTGCCGGGTAAATTCCACAAGCCGACCATGCTCACCACCGACCTGACTCTGCGTTTCGATCCGGAGTTCGGCAAGATTTCCAAGCGCTTCTATGAAGATCCGCAGGCCTTCGCCGATGCCTTCGCGCGCGCCTGGTACAAGCTGACCCACCGCGACATGGGGCCGAAAGCCCGCTACCTGGGGCCGGAAGTGCCGAAAGAGGACCTGATCTGGCAAGACCCGCTGCCCGCTGCCATCCACAACCCGAGCGCTGCCGATATTGCCGATCTGAAAGCGAAGATTGCGGCATCCGGGCTGTCGGTGGGTGATCTGGTGTCCGTGGCCTGGGCTTCGGCCTCGACCTTCCGCGGTGGCGACAAGCGCGGTGGTGCCAACGGTGCGCGCCTGGCTCTGGCGCCGCAGAAGGATTGGGCCGCCAACCAGCGGGCGATCAAGGCGCTGCCGAAACTGGTGGAAATCCAGCAGGCATCCGGCAAGGCCTCACTGGCCGATGTGATCGTGCTGGCCGGTAATGTCGGTGTCGAACTGGCCGCCAAGGCTGCCGGTGTGAGCGTAGACGTACCCTTCGCGCCGGGCCGGGTCGATGCGCGTCAGGATCAGACTGATGTCGACTCCTTCGATGTGCTGGAGTCTGCTGCCGACGGTTTCCGCAACTACAGCAAAGGCAACCTGGGCGTGCCCACCGAGGCGATGCTGATCGACAAGGCGCAGTTGCTGACACTGACCGCGCCGGAGATGACTGCGCTGGTCGGCGGTCTGCGTGTGCTGGGCGCCAACTACGATGGCAGTCAGCATGGCGTGTTCACCGACAAGGTCGGTGTGCTGTCCAACGATTTCTTCGTCAACCTGCTGGATATGGGCACCGTATGGAAGGCAGCCGATGACAGCAACGAAGTCTTCGAAGGGCGTACACGCAAGGATGGCCAGGTGAAATACACCGCCACCCGCAACGACCTGGTGTTCGGCTCCAACTCGGTGCTGCGCGCCTACGCCGAGGTCTATGCCAGTGCTGACGGCAAGGAGAAGCTGGTCAAGGACTTCGTCGCCGCTTGGGTCAAGGTGATGAACCTGGATCGTTTCGATCTGGCTTGAGTCTGACCCGCGCACCGATGGTGCGTCGTTAAACCGCAACGCCTCCCTCGTGGAGGCGTTGTGCTTTTGCTTGACCGAACCGGGCGTCAGGCGGAGCATTGCCCCCTGCTCACGAATGCAACAAGGATTGCCGGCATGAAAGGCCATACCGAAGTCATCGACTATCTCAAGCACCTGCTCAAGGGCGAGCTGGCTGCGCGCGACCAGTACTTCATTCATTCGCGGCTGTATGAGGACTGGGGCTTCAGCAAGCTCTACGAGCGCATCAATCACGAGATGGAAGAGGAAACCCAGCACGCCGATGCGTTGCTCAAGCGCATCATCTTCCTCGAGGGTGTGCCGGACATGGTGCCCAACGCTTTCACGTTCGGGCAGACCGTACCCGAGGCACTGAAGCTGGATCTGGCCCTGGAGTACGAAGTGCGCGCGGCCCTGAGCAAGGGCATCGAGCTGTGCGAGAAGCACCAGGATTACCAAACCCGCGACATCCTTCTGGTCCAGCTCAAGGACACCGAGGAAGACCACGCCTACTGGCTGGAGATTCAGTTGCAGCTGATTGACAAGCTGGGGCTGGAGAAGTACCTACAAAGTCAGATGTAAGCTGGCCTGCCAAAAAAGAGCCCCGCATCTGCGGGGCTCTTTCGTTTCAGGCGCGGTCGCGTTCCAGCAACGGTTTGAGGAAGTGTCCGGTGTGTGATGCCGGGTTGTCGGCCACGTCCTCCGGTGTGCCGGTGGCGATGATCATGCCGCCGTTGGAGCCGCCCTCGGGGCCGAGATCCACCAGCCAGTCGGCGGTCTTGATCACGTCCAGGTTGTGCTCGATCACTACCACGGTATTGCCGTGGTCGCGCAGGCGGTGCAGCACATCGAGCAGTTGCTGGATATCGGCGAAGTGCAGGCCGGTGGTCGGTTCGTCGAGGATATACAGGGTCTTGCCGGTATCGCGCTTGCTCAGTTCGCGACTCAGCTTGACCCGCTGCGCCTCGCCGCCAGACAGGGTGGTCGCGCTCTGGCCCAGCTTGATGTAGGACAGACCGACGTCCATCAGTGTCTGCAGCTTGCGCGCGATGGCCGGCACGGCGTCGAAGAAGGCGCGGGCTTCCTCGATGGTCATGTCCAGCACCTCGGTGATGCTCTTGCCCTTGTACTTCACTTCCAGGGTTTCGCGGTTGTAGCGCTTGCCCTTGCACACGTCGCACGGCACGTAGATGTCCGGCAAAAAGTGCATCTCCACCTTGATCACGCCGTCGCCCTGGCACGCCTCGCAGCGCCCGCCCTTGACGTTGAAGCTGAAACGGCCCGGGCCATAACCGCGCGAGCGCGATTCCGGCACGCCGGCGAACAGCTCGCGGATCGGTGTGAACAGGCCGGTGTAGGTCGCCGGGTTGGAACGCGGTGTGCGGCCAATCGGGCTCTGGTCGATGTCGACCACCTTGTCCAGGTGTTGCAGGCCGTCGAAGGAATCGTGCGGCGCCGCTTCCAGGGTGGTGGCGCCGTTCAGCGCGGTGGCGGTCAGTGGGAACAGGGTGTTGTTGATCAGTGTCGATTTACCCGAACCAGACACGCCGGTGACGCAGGTGAGCAGGCCCACCGGAATTTCCAGGTCGACATTGCGCAGGTTGTTGCCGCGTGCGCCTTTGAGCTTGAGCAGTTTCTTCTTGTCGCGCGGTGTGCGCTGCGCCGGATAGCGGATCCTCTCGCGGCCGGACAGGTATTTGCCGGTCAGTGAGTCAGGGTGATTCATCACCTCGTCCGGCGTGCCTTCGGCGACGATGCGGCCGCCATGCACACCTGCGCCTGGGCCGATATCGACCACGTAATCGGCCATGCGGATGGCGTCCTCGTCGTGCTCGACCACGATCACCGTATTGCCCAGGTTGCGCAGATGGTTGAGGGTACCGAGCAGGCGCTCGTTGTCGCGCTGGTGCAGGCCGATGGACGGCTCGTCGAGGATGTACATGACGCCCACCAGGCCGGCGCCGATCTGGCTGGCCAGGCGGATGCGCTGCGCTTCGCCGCCGGACAGGGTGTCGGCGCTGCGGTCCAGGGTCAGGTAGTCGAGGCCGACGTTGACCAAAAACTGCAGGCGTTCGCGAATTTCCTTGAGAATTTTCTCGGCGATCTCGCCGCGCCGTCCGGTCAGGTGCAGGTTGGCGACGTAATCGCAGGCGTCACCGACCGGCAGGCCGGTGACCGCCGGCAGGGTCTTCTCGCCGACCCAGACATGTCGCGCCTCGCGGCGCAGGCGCGTGCCACGGCAATCGGGGCAGGGCTGGGTGCTGAGGAACTTGGCCAGCTCCTCGCGCACGCTGGCCGACTCGGTCTCGCGGTAGCGGCGCTCGAGGTTGGGAATGATGCCCTCGAAGGGATGCGAACGTTTGACGATGTCGCCACGGTCGTTGAGGTACTTGAAGTCGATATTCTGCGTACCACTGCCGAACAGAATGACTTTCTGGTGCTCGGCGGCCAGCTCATCGAACGGCTGTTCCAGGCTAAATCCATAGTGATTGGACAGCGAACCGAGCATCTGGAAGTAGTAGACGTTGCGCCGGTCCCAGCCACGGATGGCGCCCTCGGCCAGAGTCAGCTCACCGTTGACCAGGCGCTTGGCGTCGAAGAACTGCTTCACGCCCAGGCCGTCGCAGGTCGGGCAGGCGCCGGCCGGGTTGTTGAAGGAGAACAGCTTGGGCTCCAGCTCGCTGATCGAGTGGCCGCAGTGCGGGCAGGCGAAGCGGGCGGAGAAGATGATTTCTTCGCCTTCCTCGCCGTCCATGGGTGCGATCAGGGCGATGCCGTCGGCCAGTCCCAGGGCCGTCTCGAAGGACTCGGCCAGACGCTGCTGCAGATCCTCGCGCACCTTGAAGCGGTCCACCACCACGTCGATGGAGTGTTTCTTCTGCTTGTCCAGCTTGGGCAGCTCGTCCAGTTCATGCAGCTTGCCGTTGACTCGGGCGCGGACGAAGCCCTGCGCGCGCAGCTCCTCGAATACCGAGAGGTGCTCGCCTTTGCGTTCGCGGATCACCGGTGCCAGCAGCATCAGCTTGCGGCCTTCCGGCAGAGCCAGCACCTGGTCAACCATCTGGCTGACGGTTTGCGCTTCAAGTGGAACGTCATGGTCAGGGCAGCGTGGAATACCGGCGCGGGCATACAGCAGGCGCAGGTAGTCGTAGATTTCGGTGATGGTGCCGACGGTCGAGCGCGGGTTGTGCGAGGTGGACTTCTGCTCGATGGAAATGGCCGGTGACAAGCCTTCGATGGTGTCGACATCGGGCTTTTCCATCATCGACAGGAACTGCCGGGCGTAGGCCGACAGCGACTCGACGTAGCGGCGCTGGCCCTCGGCATAAAGCGTGTCGAAAGCCAGGGAGGATTTGCCGGAGCCGGACAGGCCGGTGATCACGATCAGCTTGTCACGCGGCAGGGTCAGGTCGATGTTCTTCAGGTTGTGGGTACGGGCCCCACGAATCAGAATCTTGTCCACTTACAACGGGCCTCGCTGGGCGGGCGGAAAACGGTCGAGTATAGGGCTTGCCGCTACCCTGCGGCAAAGTGTGCGCCTGTGCCGAAACGGCGCCGGCTGCTAGAATCGCCGACTGATTTCCTCAGGGTTTATTCGATGCACGATCCGCACAGCGAGCGCATGAGTAGTAGCGAGACCCGCGCGGCCGGCGGTCTGGCCATGGTGTTCGCGTTTCGTATGCTGGGCATGTTCATGGTGCTGCCGGTGCTGGCCACCTACGGCATGGATCTGACGGGTAGTACGCCGGCGCTGATCGGCCTGGCCATCGGTGCCTATGGTTTGACCCAGGCCGTGCTGCAAATTCCCTTCGGCATCATCAGTGACCGCATCGGCCGACGTCCGGTTATCTACGTCGGCCTGTTGATCTTCGCCGCCGGCAGCGTGCTGGCAGCCAATGCCGATTCGATCTGGGGGGTGATCGCCGGGCGCGTGCTGCAGGGCGCTGGGGCGATCTCTGCGGCTGTGATGGCGTTGCTGTCGGATCTGACCCGCGAGCAACATCGGACCAAGGCCATGGCCATGATTGGCATGAGCATCGGTCTGTCGTTTGCCGTGGCCATGGTGGTCGGCCCGCTGCTGACTCGCGCCTTCGGCTTGTCCGGGCTGTTCTGGGCGACGGCGGCGATGGCGTTGCTCGGCATCCTGATCGTCGCCGGCATCGTGCCGAAAGACGCCGGCCCGCTGCAGCATCGCGAATCCGGCGTGGCGGCACAGGCGCTGTGGCCGACCCTCAAGCACGCCGACCTGCTGCGTCTGGACTTCGCCATCCTGGCCCTGCATGCGGTGCTCATGGCCAGTTTCGTCGCCTTGCCGCTGGCGCTGGTGGAGCAGGGCGGGTTGGTCAAGGAAGAGCACTGGTGGGTGTATCTCACCGCGCTGTTGATCGGTTTCTTCGGCATGGTGCCGTTCATCATCTATGGCGAGAAAAAACGCCAGATGAAGCGCGTGCTGCTGGGTGCCGTCAGCGTGTTGCTGGCTTGCGAGCTCTACTTCGCCTTCTTCGGCAGCAGCCTGCGCGCGCTGGTACTGGGTATCGTGGTGTTCTTCACCGCCTTCAATCTGCTCGAAGCCTCGCTGCCGTCGCTGGTCAGCAAGGTGGCGCCGGCCGGTGGCAAGGGCACTGCGATGGGCGTCTATTCCACCAGCCAGTTCCTCGGCGCAGCCCTGGGCGGCATTCTCGGTGGCTGGCTGTACCAGCACGTGGGCCTGGGCGGTGTGTTCATCGGCTGCGCCGTGCTCTGTGCAATTTGGCTGGCTATTGCTGTTACTATGCGCGAACCGCCGTATGTCACCAGTTTGCGCCTGCCGCTCGATGTTGCGGCACTGGCCGATGTCGGACTGGTCGAACGCCTCAGGGCGACGCCGGGAGTGGCGGACGCCGTGGTGGTGGTCGATGAAGCGGCCATCTACATTAAAGTCGATACCCAACAAGTGGATCGCACGTCAATCGAGCGCCTGATCGCATCGGCGCCCGGGGCGTGAGGAGTCTAGGAGAACGTTATGGCCCGTGGGGTTAACAAAGTCATTCTGGTCGGCACCTGCGGCCAGGACCCGGAAACACGCTACCTGCCCAGCGGCAACGCAGTGACCAACCTGAGCCTGGCCACCAGCGAGCAGTGGACCGACAAGCAGACCGGGCAGAAGGTCGAGAAGACCGAGTGGCACCGCGTTGCGCTGTTCGGCAAGGTTGCCGAGATCGCCGGCGAGTACCTGCGCAAGGGTTCGCAGGTGTACATCGAAGGCAAGCTGCAGACCCGCGAGTGGGAAAAGGACGGCATCAAGCGCTACACCACCGAGATCATCGTCGACATGCAGGGCACCATGCAGCTGCTGGGCGGTCGTCCGAGCGGTGATGAAGGCGGCGCGCCGCGCCAGTCGCGTCCAGCCCCGCAGCGTGAACCGCAACAGGCGCCGCGTCAGGAGCGTCCGGCACCGCAGCAGGCCCAGCCAGCGCCTGACTACGACAGCTTCGATGACGATATCCCGTTCTAAATCTGAGCGGGCTCTAGCCTATGCGAATGCGCCTGATGCTGCTGGGCGGCGGTAGTGCCCTGGGGCAAGCGCTGATCCGTCTGGGTGCCGAGGAAGACATCGGCTTCCTCGCCCCACGTCCGCCGGAGGAGGGCTGGGACGCCGCCAGCCTGACCACGCTGCTCGACGATACCCGCCCGGATGCGCTGATCAACCTCGCCTATTACTTCGACTGGTTCCAGGCCGAGTCGGTGGCTGAGTCGCGTCTGCAAACGCAGGAGCGTGCAGTGGAGCGGCTGGCCGAGTTGTGTCAGCACCACGGCATCGTCTTGCTGCAGCCATCCAGCTACCGGGTTTTCGATGGCGCGCGGGTCACCGCCTACAGCGAGAAGGAAGAGCCGCTGCCCCTCGGGCTGCGCGGTCAGGCGCTGTGGCGGCTGGAGCAGAGTGTGCGGGCGATCTGTCCGCGGCATGTGCTGCTGCGCTTCGGCTGGTTGCTCGATGACAGCCGCGAGGGACGCCTGGGGCGTTTTCTGGCGCGCGCCGAGCGTGACGAGGTGCTGTATCTCGCCGATGACCGGCGCGGTAATCCCACCCCGGTGGACGATGCGGCGCGGGTGATTCTGGCCGTGCTCAAGCAGCTCGATTGCGAGTCGCCCTTGTGGGGTACCTATCATTACGGTGGCCATGAGGCCAGTACGGCGCTGAGCCTGGGGCAGGCGATATTGAGCGAGGCGCGTCACTATCGCAGCAATCTGGTCGAGGATGTCGCGCCCCAGGCGCACGCCGCACGTCCGGATGCGGTCGATGAGCCGCAGCATGCGGTATTGGCCTGCAAGAAAATTCTTCACACCTTCGGCATCAAACCGCGCGCCTGGCGCTCCGGTCTGCCGAGCCTGCTGGACCGTTATTATCGTCATGGCTGAAATTCTCGTAACCGGCGGTGCCGGCTTTATCGGCTCGCACCTGGTTGACGCCTTGCTGGCTGCCGGCCATGGCGTGCGCGTACTGGACAATCTGTCCATGGGCAAGCGCAGCAACCTGCCGCTGGATAATCCGCGTTTGTGCTTCATCGAGGGCGATGTCGCCGATGCCGAGGTGGTCGCCCGCGCGGTAGCGGGTTGTTCGGCCGTGGCGCATCTGGCCGCGGTGGCTTCGGTACAGGCCTCGGTAGACGACCCTGTCGCCACGCATCAGAGCAACTTTATCGGCACCCTGAATGTCTGCGAAGCGATGCGCCAACACGGTGTGCGGCGTGTGGTCTACGCCTCCAGCGCCGCGATCTATGGCAACAACGGCGAAGGCGTGGCGATCGACGAGACCACTGCCAAGGCGCCGTTGACGCCCTATGCGGCGGACAAGCTGGCCGGCGAACACTATCTGGATTTCTATCGCCGCCAGCATGGGCTGGAGCCGGCGGTGTTCCGTTTCTTCAATGTATTCGGGCCACGCCAGGATCCGTCGTCGCCGTACTCCGGGGTGATCAGTATCTTCACCCAGAGGGCGCAGCAGGGGCTGCCGATCAGTGTTTTCGGCGATGGCGAGCAGACCCGGGACTTCTTCTATGTGGGTGACCTGATCGAACTGCTGCTGCAGGGCTTGCTGGGTGAATTCGTCGAGTCGCCAGTGAATGTCGGCTGGAATCAGGCCGTAAGCCTCAATCAGTTGTTGGCGGAGATCGGTGCGCTTTGCGGCGGTCTGCCACAGGTGGCGCACTTGCCGGCGCGTGCTGGCGATATTCGGCATTCGCGGGCCGACAATGCGCGGTTGCAAGCTCATTACCGCATGCCGCAGCAGACGCCGCTGCGTGAAGGGTTACGTCAGCTGCTCGGGCTGTAAAATCGAGTCCACGAAAAAGCCGGCATTCGCCTAATGTCTGTCAGTTAAGCGTCGACGCTGCCAATGGGTAGGAGCGGCGCCCCGCCGCGAACCAGGGCGATACGC
>JBLUOL010000015.1:0-45036 GCA_048065775.1 Pseudomonas sp. GW6 | reverse complement strand
GCGAGCTCTGCTCGCGAAGCTTCTGGATCGCCAGGGTTCGCGAGCAGAGCTCGCTCCTACAGGTAACGTGTCAAGGCTAAAGACCGCGCGCTAGCTCGATCAGCTCGCCACGCCACTCAGCGGCAGCCGGCAGCGCCAGGAAAGACGGATTGAGGAAGGATTCGCGCGCCTCGTAGGTCAGCACTTCGCCAGCCAGATCCAGCACTTCGCCACCCGCCCCTTCCAGCACGCCCTGCGCGGCTGCGGTATCCCACTGCGAGGTGGGCGCCAGGCGCGGATAGCAGTCGGCATTGCCTTCAGCCAGCAGACAGAACTTAAGCGAGCTGCCGATATTGGCCAGCGCCGGTTCGCCGAAACGCTCAGACAGGCCTGCGAGCAGGGTTTCCTGCGCCGGGCTCGAATGGCGCTTGCTGGCCACCAGGGTAAAGCCCTGCGCGGGCGCCAGGCGCACGCTGATCGAATGCTCCTCGCCCGGCGTGTCGCTGCACCAGGCGCCCAAACCAGCACCGCCGTAATAGCAGCGGCCATTGGCTGGAATGCCGACCACACCGAAGACCACTCGCCCCTGTTCGATCAGCGCGACATTGACCGTGAACTCTTCGGAGCCGGCGATAAATTCCTTGGTGCCATCGAGCGGATCGACCAGCCACCAACGCGTCCAGGTGGCGCGCTCGACCAGCGGAATGTCGGCGGCCTCCTCTGACAGCACCGGCACATCCGGCGCCAGCGCCTGCAGGCCATCGAGCAGGATATGGTGCGCGGCCAGGTCGGCGGCGGTCACCGGCGAGGCATCGGCCTTCTCCGTCACTGCCACACCGCTGCGCCAGTACGGCAGCGCCGCCGCGCCCGCCGCACGAACCAGTTCGATCACCTGGGGAATAAAGGGATGACTCACGGACGGTAATCCCCGCGCTGAGTCAGCAGATCGCGCACCAGGTACAACGCAGCCAGCGCACGGCCTTCGCTGAACTGTTCGTGCTGAGCCAGGCTGGACAGCTCGCGCAGGCTGATGCGGTCGACCCGCATCGGCTCGGGCTCGTCACCCGGCAGGCGCTCTTCATAAAGGTTGCGCGCCAGTACCACCTGAATTTTCTGGCTCATGTAACCGGGCGACAGGCTCAGCTCGGTGATGTACTCCAGTTCGTGCGCGCCGAAACCAGCCTCCTCCTTGAGCTCGCGGTTGGCGGCCACCAACACGTCTTCACCCGGCTCGATCAAGCCTTTGGGCAGCGACAGCTGGTAGTCATCGGTGCCGCCGCAATACTCCTCGATCAGCACCGCGTGTTCGGCGTCGAGCATCGCCACCACCATCACCGCGCCGTAGCCCGAGCCCTTGCCGACCAGTCGCTCATAGGTGCGCTCCGTGCCGTTGGAGAAGCGCAACTGCACTTCCTCGACACGAAACAGACGGCTGCTGGCGACAATTTCGCGAGCGAGAACCGTGGGCTTTTGGCGCATGAGGCGACTCCTTGGCGGGACCGAGCGGGTTATCATACAGCGGCTTTCGCCATTATCCGTGGCCGAGATTGCATCAAGGCGAAACAGGCCACGGATCGATTGTTCCCGATCAGAGAGATGAGTATGCCCCTACTACCCTGGCAGCAGATCGACACCGTCCTGCTGGATATGGACGGCACGTTGCTCGACCTGCACTTCGACAACCACTTCTGGCTCACCCACCTGCCGCAGCGCTACGCCGAGCACCATGGCGTCAGCCTGGCGCTGGCCAAGGCCGAACTGCTGCCGCTGTTTCGCGAGCACGCCGGCACGCTGAACTGGTACTGCACCGATTTCTGGAGCCGCGAGCTGCGCCTGTCAATCCGCGACCTCAAGCGCGAGGTCGCGCACCTGATTGCCCTGCGCGCGGATGCCGAGCTGTTTCTGCGCGCCCTGCGCGAAGCGGGCAAGCGCGTGGTGCTGATCACCAACGCGCACCGCGATTCGCTGTCGCTGAAGCTGGAACGCGTCGAGCTGGCGCCCTGGTTCGAACGCCTGATCAGCTCCCACGACTACGGCTTCCCCAAGGAGGACCAGCAGTTCTGGTTCGCCCTGCGCCAGGACGTCGACTTCGACCCCGCGCGCAGCCTGTTCATCGACGACAGCCTGCCGATCCTGCGCAGCGCCGGCCGGTTCGGTGTGGCCCATCTGCTTGCCGTGCGCCAGCCGGACAGCCAGGCAGAGCCGAAGGACACCGAGGAGTTCGCCGCAGTGGAGGATTATCGAGAGTTGGTGCTGGGGCTGCCTGCGACGTCCTCGCTGTAGGAGCCGGCTTGCCGGCGATCCCGGATGACTTCGGTCGCCGGCAAGGCCAGGCGCCCCCGCTACGCCTGCGGGGATGGGGGTTTATTCGGGAATGCGCAATACCTGCCCCGGGTAGATCTTGTCCGGGTGACTGAGCATCGGCTTGTTGGCCTCGAATATCTTCATGTAGGCATTGGCATTGCCGTATTCGGCCTTGGCAATGGCGCTCAGCGTGTCGCCCTTCTTCACCGTAACGAAGCGCGCTGCGGGGGCGGGCGTGGTCACGCTGATCTGGTCATCGACTTCACCGACACCGGCAACGTTGCCCAGCGCCAGGAGGATCTTTTCCTTCTCTTCCTGGCTGGCCACTTCGCCACGGGCGATGACCTTGTCACCTTCGACACTGACCTCGATGTTCGGGTTACCCAGGCCAACCTTGGTAACGTGGTCCTTGAGTGATTCGGCGGCCTGCGCCTCCTGACCCACCAGCGACTCCCAAAGCTTGACCCCGGCGTCTTTGACAAAGGCAAACAGACTCATGGCGATTCCTCTCGTTCCTTGTGAATGACCGGGCAAAGCCCCCGGAGACCAAAGTCTAGTTCAGGAAACACCCCTGATTAGCATTCGCGCATTAGAATCCGAGCAAACCAGGAGCCTCCATGGACATAAAGCAGCTGAAATTTCTCGTCGCCCTCGACGAGACCCGCCACTTCGGTCAGGCCGCCGCGCGCTGCCACGTGACCCAGCCGACGCTGTCCATGCGCCTGCGCCAACTGGAGGACGAACTGGGCCTGGAACTGGTGCGCCGCGGACAACGTTTCGAGGGCTTCAGCGCCGAGGGTGAGCGCATCCTGGCCTGGGCGCGCAGCCTGCTGGCGGCGCAGGATGGCCTGCTCGCCGAGGCAGCCGCCTGCCGTGGCCATCTGGTCGGCACCTTGCGTCTGGGCGTGGTGCCGCTAGCCAGTTTCGACCCGATGCGCCTGATCAGCCTGTTCGCCGAGCGTCACCCGGGGCTGCGCTTTCAGCTGCATGCGCTGAGCAGCGATCAGATTCTGGAGGGCCTGGTACGTAATCAACTCGACCTTGGCCTGTCCTATCTCGACCGACTCGACCGCGAGCACTTCGCCAGCCTGGAGCTGGCCGAAGCACGCATGGGCCTGCTCTACGATCAGCGCCACTTCCACTTCGTCAGCGCCAGCCTGCGCTGGGAACAACTGGCCAACTTGCCCCTGGGCCTGCTCTCCACCGGCATGCACTTTCGCCAGTCCATCGATCACAGCTTCCGTGCGCGCGGCCTCAGCCCGCAGGTACGCCTGGAGGCCGATGCCGTGCACCACCTGACTCAGGCGGTCAGCGCCGGTCTGTGCTGCAGCGTCATGCCGTTACCGGCCGACGGTGCTCCGACCGACGGTCATCTGCGCCTGCTACCCATCGAGGACGCTCATACCCTGGCACCTCAGGGCCTGATCATGCGTCGTAGCGCCCCTGCCTCACCGCTCGCGCAAGCCTGCTTCGAAGAGGCGCGAGAGTGGCTGGCGGACGCTTGATAGATTTGCTCGATCAACACATCAAAGCCAACGATTAGACGCTCCTCGCCCATGGGCCTAGGCTTAGCTGTGTCAATCTGTCACAGAGCGCGCCTCGATGGCCAAGCCAGCCGCCCAGTCGCACATCGCCAGTGCCTACACCTACGCCGAACTCGGTGATGGTCGTGCGCAGCACGCTGCACTGGCCGAAGAATGTGCCCTGGCAATCAGCTACAACGACCTGAGCCAGGCCGTGATGATGGTTTCTCCCCATCATCTGGAAGATTTTGCCGTCGGTTTCAGTCTCGGTAACGACCTGATCCAGTCCATCGACGACATCTATGACATCCAGTTGCGCGGCCTCGGTGACAGCCGCGAAGCGCGCCTGCAAGTCAGCAGCCGCGCCTTTTGGGCGCTCAAGCAACAACGCCGGCAAATGGCCGGCACCAGTGGCTGTGGCCTGTGCGGTGTGGATGCACTGGAACAGGCGCTACCGGCCCTGACCGCCCTGCCCGGCGCAGCGTTGCCGCCACTGGAACACCTGACCGGGCTGCGCGAGCGCATCGGTGAGCAACAACAACTGGCACGCCACAGCGGCGCGCTGCATGCCGCCCTGTTCATCGACGCCAGCGGCGAGATTCGTCTGTGCCGCGAAGACATCGGCCGCCATAACGCGCTGGACAAGCTGATCGGCGCCATCGCCCGCGAGCGCATCGACACCCTGGGTGGCTTTGCTCTGGTCACCAGTCGCTGCAGCCTGGAGTTGCTGCACAAGGCGGTGCGCGCCGGCATCGACACGCTGGTGAGCCTGTCCGCGCCCACCGCCCTGACCGTGGACTGGGCGCGGCGCCACCGCCTCAACCTGATCCACCTGCCTCATCACAGCACGCCGCGGGTCTACAGCCCCGCGCCTGACGAAGAAGAACGACCATGAGCCTGCAACCCGTCAATCCCCGTTACAAACCCTACAAAGGTCCGGCCGCCGGTTGGGGCGCGCTGAATGCCGTCACCCGTTTCTGGCTGGACAGCAAACAGCCGTTCAAGAACCTGCGCGCGCTGCTCAAGACCAACCAGAACGGCGGCTTCGACTGCCCCGGCTGCGCCTGGGGCGATTCGCCCGAGGACGGTCACATCAAGTTCTGCGAGAACGGCGCCAAGGCGGTCAACTGGGAAGCCACCAAACGTCGTGTCGATCCAGCCTTCTTCGCCCGCTACACGGTCAGCCAACTGCGCGAGCAGAGTGACTACTGGCTCGAGTACCAGGGTCGCCTGACCCACCCGATGCGCTACGACGCGAGCACCGATCGCTACGTGCAGACCAGCTGGGATGACGCCTTCGCCCTGATCGCCGAGCACCTCAAGGCACTGCCGAGCCCGGATCATGCCGAGTTCTACACCTCCGGCCGGGCCAGCAACGAGGCGGCGTTTCTCTACCAGTTGTTCGTGCGCGCCTACGGCACCAACAACTTCCCCGACTGCTCGAACATGTGCCACGAGGCCAGCGGCGTCGCCCTCGGCCAGAGCGTGGGGATCGGCAAGGGCAGCGTGACCTTCGCCGACTTCGAACATGCCGACGCCATCTTCGTGCTGGGTCAGAACCCCGGCACCAATCACCCGCGCATGCTCGAGCCGCTGCGTGAAGCGGTCAAACGCGGCGCCCAGGTGGTCTGCTTCAACCCGCTGAAGGAGCGTGGTCTGGAGCGCTTCCAGCATCCGCAGCACGCGCTGGAGATGCTCACCAACGGTTCCGAGCCACTGAATACCGCGTTCTTCCGTCCAGCGCTGGGCGGCGATATGGCCGCCTTGCGCGGCATCGCCAAGTTCCTCCTGCAGTGGGAGCGCGAGGCGCAGGCCAAGGGCGAACCGGCAGTGTTCGATCATGCCTTCATCGCCGAGCACACCGACGGCGTCGAGGCCTATTTGCAGTTGCTCGATGATTGCAGCTGGGAGGCGCTGCAAGCCCAGTCCGGCCTGAGCCTGCTGGAGATCGAACAGGCTGCGCGCATGTACCGTCGCGCCGAGCGAGTGATCATCTGCTGGGCCATGGGCATCACCCAACACCACCACTCGGTGGCCACCATCCAGGAAATCGTCAACCTGCAACTGCTGCGCGG
The DNA here is from genome assembly GCA_048065775.1 of Pseudomonas sp. GW6. Taxonomy (GTDB): domain Bacteria; phylum Pseudomonadota; class Gammaproteobacteria; order Pseudomonadales; family Pseudomonadaceae; genus Aquipseudomonas. Next base: position 39,155 of record JBLUOL010000015.1, on the reverse strand, counting down.
CAACCTCGGCCGCCCCGGCGCCGGTCTGTGCCCGGTGCGCGGCCACAGCAACGTGCAGGGCGACCGCACCATGGGCATCAACGACCGCCCGCCGGTGACGCTGCTCGACGCCATCGAAAAGCGCTTCCAGTTCAAGGTGCCGCGCGAGAACGGCCACAATACGGTCGAGGCGATCAACGCCATGATCGACGGCCAGGCCAAGGTGTTCATCGGCCTCGGCGGCAACTTCGCCCAGGCCACGCCAGACAGCCCGCGCACGCACAAGGCGCTGCAGAGCTGTGACCTCACCGTACAGATCAGCACCAAGCTCAACCGCAGCCACCTCACTGTCGGCCGTGACGCGCTGATCCTGCCGTGCCTCGGCCGTACCGACATCGACCACCAGGCCGGCGGCCCGCAGGCAGTCACGGTGGAAGACTCGTTCAGCATGATCCACGCTTCCTACGGCCAGCTCGAACCGCTGTCCGGCAGCGAGATGCGCTCGGAGCCGGCCATCGTTGCCGGGATCGCCAAGGCCACCCTGGGCAACCACCCGGTGGACTGGGACGCGCTGATCGCCGACTACGACCGCATCCGCGAGCTGATCGCCGATACCATCCCCGGCTTCCACGACTTCAACCAGCGCGTCGCCCACCCCGGCGGTTTCTACCTCGGCAATTCGGCCGGCGCGCGACAGTGGAAGACCGCGTCCGGCAAGGCCAACTTCAAGGCCAATGCCCTGCTCGCCGACCTGCTCCCCCCGCAGGTGCGCGAAAGCGGTGAAACGCCGGATCTGATCCTGCAGACACTGCGTTCGCACGACCAGTACAACACCACGGTGTATGGCCTCGACGATCGCTACCGCGGCGTACGCGGCCAGCGTGACGTGCTCTTCGCCAACGAGGCGGACATCCTCCGTCTGGGTTTCAAGCCCGGACAGAAGGTGGACATCCGCTCGCTGTGGAACGACGGCATCGAGCGCCGGGTGAGCAGTTTCACCCTGCTCGCTTTCGATATCCCGGCCGGCCAGGCCGCTGCTTACTTCCCCGAAGCCAATCCGCTGGTGCCGCTGGAAAGCGCCGGCGTCGGCAGCAGCACACCGACCAGCAAGTTCGTCGCCATCCGCCTGCAGGCTGCCAGCGGCGGCAATCTGCTGGGCAGCAGCGCAACCAGCTGACCGGCGGCCAGGAACCTCGTACAGAAATCGCTGGTCAATGGCATAACGCTCGCCATCTGGCGGTTTCTGTTATCGAGGTGTCCATGAAGTCTCTGCAACTCTTCTTTCCCTTGGCCTGACTAGCGGCGGTTTTGCCTTTGCCGGCAATACCGAGGCCGGCCTGGGCGGCGCACTAGGTGGCGCAGTGGGTGCGATGGTTGGTCAGCAGGTCGGTGGCAACACTGGCGCTGCGGTCGGTGCCGGTCTCGGTGGCGCTGCCGGCAGCATGGTCGGCGCGGATCGCCGCAGCCGTACTGAAGCCGCCATTGGCGGCGCGCTGGGCGCAGCCGGTGGCAACGTCGTCGGGCAGCAGGTTGGTGGCAACACCGGCGGCGTGGTCGGTGCGGCAGTCGGTGGCGGCGCCGGTGGCGCACTGGGCAACTACATGGGCAATGCCAGCTATGACGATGACCGTCGCGGCAAGCATCACCGCCACTACCATGGCAAGAAACACAAGAAGCACCACAAGCACTGGCGCCGTCACTGACGGATGCCTGGGGTCTGTTGGCATTTCGACGCAAGCCGTGCGCGAAACGGCAACAGACCCTAGCCCATGCGCTCGTCATCCGAACGTTGGGGTGACCTAGCAGCTTATGCGCCGTGCCGCCGACACAGTCTGAACAGCGCGACTGGCCTGGCAGCCCCTGGCTGCGCTAAGCTGTCGCCATGACCACGCCATACCTGATCCCGCTCCAGACCAGCAGCACGGACGCCGCCAGCGGCCTGCGCATCGGTGGCGACTGGACGCTGGCCCATTACAGCCGACTCGAACCTCAGGTCCTGGCCCTGCGCGAACGCCTGCACGGCCGGGAAAACATCGACCTCGACGAACTGGCCGCACTGGATACCGCCGGCGCTGCGCTGCTGGTGGAACTGCTGGGCTGCGAGCGCCTGCGCCAACTGGCGCAACAGGACAGCCTCAGCGCCGAGCGCCGCGCCTTGCTGCTGGCAGTGGCAGACGCCATGGCGGGCACTCAACAGGTACAGGAACACGCCACACCTTCGGCACTGCGCGAAGTGCTCGGACATATCGGCGAGGCGGTGGAAAGCACCTGGTGCCATGGCCGGGAACTGCTCGGCTTCATGGGCCTGACCCTGAGTGGCATGCTCACCATCCTGCTGCGCCCGGCGCGCTGGCGCCTGACCTCGCTGGCGGCGCACCTAGAGCAGTGCGGCCTCAACGCCGTGCCCATCGTCGCCCTGTTGACCTTTCTGGTCGGCGCCGTGGTGGCCTTTCTCGGCGCCACCATCCTCGCCGACTTCGGTGCCACCATCTACACGGTGAACCTGGTAGCGTTCTCCTTCCTGCGCGAGTTCGGCGTGCTGCTCACCGCGATTCTCATGGCCGGGCGCACCGCCAGCGCCTTCACCGCGCAGATCGGCTCGATGAAAGCCAACGAGGAGATCGACGCCATACGCACCCTGGGCCTGAGCCCCGTCGAGCTGCTGGTGCTGCCGCGGGTGTTCGCCATGCTCATCGCCCTGCCGATCCTGACCTTCATCGCCATGCTCAGCGGCATGCTCGGCGGCGCGCTGGTCTGTGCACTGAGCCTGGACATCTCGCCGACCATGTACCTGTCGATCCTGCAGGACAGCGACCTGCTGCAGCACTTCCTCGTTGGCCTGCTCAAGGCACCGATCTTCGCTTTCCTGATCGCCCTGATCGGCTGTCTGGAAGGCTTCAAGGTCAGTGGCAGTGCACAATCGGTGGGCGAGCACACCACCTCGGCGGTGGTGCAGTCGATCTTCGTGGTGATCCTGCTCGACGCCCTGGCGGCGCTGTTCCTGATGGAGATGGGCTGGTGAGCCAGGAGACCATCATCGAGGTACGCGACCTGTGCAACCAGTTCGGCACACAGGTGGTGCATCAGCATCTGGACTTCGACCTGTATCGCGGTGAGATACTCGGCGTAGTCGGCGGCTCGGGTACAGGCAAGTCCGTGCTGCTGCGCAGCATCGTCGGCCTGCGCCAGCCCAATGCCGGCACCGTACGGGTGTTCGGCGAAGAACTGCTGAGCCTGTCGGCCGAGCGGCGCTCGCAGCTGGAGCGGCGTTTCGGCGTTCTGTACCAGCGCGGCGCGCTGTTCTCCTCGTTGACCGTCAGCGAGAACATCGCCCTGCCGCTGATCGAGCACGCCGGTCTGTCGCGCGCGGCAGCCGAACGCCTGGCCAGGGTCAAGATCGCCCTGGCCGGTCTGCCGCAGGACGCCGCCGACAAATACCCCAGTTCGCTGTCCGGTGGCATGGTCAAGCGCGCCGCCCTGGCCCGCGCCCTGGCGCTGGACCCGGACATCCTGTTTCTCGACGAACCCACCGCCGGCCTCGACCCGATTGGCGCGGCGGCCTTCGACCAGTTGATCCGCACCCTCAGCGACAGCCTGGGTCTGAGTGTATTTCTGGTCACTCACGACCTGGACACGCTCTACAGCATCTGCGACCGGGTCGCGGTGCTAGCGCAGAAGAAGGTGCTGGTGGCCGACCGCCTGGACGTGGTGGCCGCCACAGACGATGCCTGGATTCAGCAATATTTTCACGGCCCGCGCGGACGCGCGGCTGCACAGGCCGCCACCGCGGCAGGGAGTCAATGAATGGAACCCAGAGCCCATCACGTGCTGATCGGCCTGTTCACCGTGCTCACGGTGGGCGCCGCGCTGCTGTTCGCCCTGTGGCTGAACAAGGCCGGTGCCGATCGCGCCTTCACCGATTACGAGGTGATCTTCAACGAGGCGGTCAGCGGCCTGTCGCAGGGCAGCGCCGTGCAGTACAGCGGGATCAAGGTCGGTGACGTGATCAGCCTCGGCCTCGACCCGGACGATCCGCGCACGGTGCGCGCGCGCATCCGCATCGTCGGCCATACACCGATCAAGCAGGATACCCGCGCGCGCCTATCGATCACCGGCATCACCGGCCTGGCGGTGATCCAGCTGTACAGCGGCAGCCCGGAAAGCCCGCCGCTGGAGGGCAAGGATGGCCAGCCAGGCATCATCATCGCCGACCGTTCGCCACTGTCCCGACTGATGGCCAATGGCGAGGACCTGGTGGTCAATATCACCCGCCTGCTCAACCGCGCCAACCGCATGCTTTCGCGCGAGAATGCCGAGCGCGTATCGCGCACCCTGGAGAATCTGGAGCAGGCCACCGCGGGCCTGGCCGACCAACGCGGCGAGCTGAGCGAAGCCCTGCGACAGGCCGGCGCCGCCACCCGCGAGGCGGCCGAACTGATGCGCACCGCCAACCGTCTGCTCGACGGCCAGGGCAGTCAGGCGCTGGACAATGCCGAGCGTCTGATGGCCTCACTGGAACGCAGCAGCCGCAGCATCGAGCAGTTGCTGGAAAGCAATCGCAGTGCGCTGGACAGCGGCATGCAGGGCCTCGGCGAGCTGGGCCCGGCGATTGGCGAACTGCGCGATACCCTCGGCGCCCTGCGCAGCTTCTCCCGCCGCCTGGAGCAGGACCCCACCGGCTACCTGTTACGCAACGACAGCATCAAGGAGTTCCAACCATGAAGCGTCTGTCCCTGCTGCTGGCCGCTGGCCTGCTCAGCGCCTGCTCGATCCTGCCGCAGAGCGAACCATTGGATATCTACCTGCTGCCAGGCGCCGCGCTGCCGGCGCAAACTCAGCACGTCGACTGGTCGTTGCGGGTCAACAGCCCGGTCAGCAACCAGCTGCTCGACGGCACGCGCATCGTCGTGCTGCCTGAGCCAGGGCGGGTCAACACCTACCAGGGCGTACGCTGGAGCGAACGCACGCCGCAGCTGCTGCGTGGCCGCCTGCTGGACGCCTTTCACGACGACGGTCGAGTTCAGGCATTGAGCAACGAAGAGCAGCGCCTGCAAGCCGACCTGGAGCTGGTCAGCGACCTGCGCAGCTTTCACAGCCAGTATCGTGACGGCCGCCCCGAGGCGCTGATCCAGCTCGACGTACGCCTGGTCGATACCCGTGATCAGCGCATCCTCGCCAGCCGCCGCTTCAGCGTCAGCCAGTCGGCGAGCGATACGTCGATTGCTGCAGTAGTGAAAGCCTTCGGCCAGGCTGGCGATCGCTTGTCCCGCGAGCTGGTGGACTGGACGCTGGCCGAAGGGCAACGCGCTAACCCGTAGGGTGCGCCGCGCGCACCGAATCCCGAGCGCCGATGGTGCACACAAGCTGGCCAGGTAGCCCGGATGCAATCCGGGGCATCGCGACCCGTATTCCCCGGATTGCATCCGGGCTATGGGACTTACCTTTGTAGGAGCGAGCTCTGCTCGCGAAGCCCTTTGCCGCAGCAATATTCGCGAGCAGAGCTCGCTCCTACAAGCCCGTCAACCACTCACGCACCTCGGCGTAGGGGTACTCTTCCAACGCAGCGAAGCCAGCCAACTGACGCGCTTTGAGCTTGGTCAACAAGGGCGTGGTCACGCCGCAGAGAAAGCGCGTCAGGCACTCGTGGCTCGGCGCGTGTCCAGCGTACTGCAGGTGTTTCTCGACGAAGGCGGCGCACAGCGCCTGGGCATCGCGACCATTCAATGACGGCAGCTCCGGCGGCAGCGGCAGGCTGGCGACGCGGCCCTGGCACACAGAACAATGCCCGCAACGCTCGGGCGCCTGTTCGTCGCCGAAGTACAGCGCCAGACGGCGGCTCAGGCATTCGCGGCTCTCGAACAGGGCGAGCATGGCCTGGATGCGGGCGATTTCGCTGGCCTCATGGGCACGGAAATGCGCGTGCAGATCGGCCGCCAATGCTTCGACCTCGAAGTCGCCATCGAGCACGGCGTAGACCTCGGTCATCTGCTTGCTTTCCAGCTCCAGCCAGCCCTTTTCCTGGAAGTAGTCCAGTGCCTTGACCACCCGCGCGCGCTCGGCGCCATGGTCGCGATACAGCACGTCGAAATCCAGGGTGCTCCAGGTGCGGGCGCGGCGCGAACTGGCCAGAATGGCCTCGACGAACTGGCGCCGCTCGCCCTCGAACTGCGCCAGCAGGGCCTCGTCCTCCAGCAGCAGCTTGAAGCGATACTCGGCGAAGTAGGCGTAGCGCGGCGCGATGATGCCGCGCAGCTCCAGCTGCACCAGCAGGGTCTTGAGCGGCAGCGCGCGGATATTGTTCAGCTCCGACAACTGGCCCAGCATCAGCTCCCATTGCCCGCCCGTGCCGACCGCACGCAGATCGTCGAGCACGGCACGAATCCCGTCGAGCTCCGGCGTATCGCCATAGACGAAGTTCTCCAGCACGCTGAGCCCATCGCGGCTGGCCAGCACCAGGCAGTCCGAAGCCTGACCATCACGACCGGCGCGACCGATCTCCTGGCTGTAGTTTTCCACCGACTTGGGCAGGTCGAAGTGCACCACGTTGCGGATATCGCGTTTGTCGATGCCCATGCCGAAGGCGATGGTGGCGACGATGCACTCCAGCTCGCCGGCCATGAAGCGCCGCTGGATCGACTCGCGTGCCTCATGCGCCATGCCGGCGTGGTAGGCGCTGACCTCCAGGCCGTCTCGCGCCAGGCGCTCGGCGACCTGCTCGGCGGTCTTCTGCTGGGTGACGTAAACGATGCTCGCCTGGCCGCGCCGCGGCGCCAGCCACTGCTGCAGGCGCTGCGCCTTGGCGCCACCGGGCACCGGCTCGACCAGCAGATTGAGGTTGGGCCGGTAGAAGCCGGTGGTGACCACGTCCGCCTCGGCGATGGCGAATTTCTCGCGCATATCGGCGATCACTTTCGGCGTGGCCGTGGCAGTGAGCAACAACACTTGAGCAATGCCGAACTGACGCTGATAGTCGGGCAGCTTGAGGTAGTCGGGGCGAAAGTTGTGGCCCCACTCGGAAATGCAGTGTGCCTCGTCGACCACCAACAGCGAGATCGGTACCTGAGCGATGAAATTGCGAAAGCGCTCGTTCTTCAGGCGCTCCACCGAGATCATCAGAATCTTCAGCTCACCGCTGCGCGCGCGATTCATCACCTCGGCAGCCTGCTCGCGGCTCTGCGCCGAATCGATGCTCGCCGCCGCGATGCCATAGGCATGCAGGAAGGCCAGCTGATCCTGCATCAGCGCCAGCAATGGCGAGATGACCAGGGTCAGGTGTGGCAGGTGCAGGGCTGGCAACTGGTAGCACAGGGACTTGCCCGAACCGGTGGGAAAGATCGCCGCCGCCGAGCGACCGGCGAGCACGGCGCTGATCACCGTTTCCTGGCCAGGACGCAGCTTATCGAAACCGAAAACACGTTTGAGGGTAGACATGCGCTGTCACTCCATTGACCGCTGAATGGTCCCTGACCATAACGCGGTTAGGTAGGGTGCGTCATGCGCAGCGACGTATTGCAGTGCGTAGGGCGGGCTCAGGAGCGCCAACGAACAGCCCGCCGCCATGCCAGGCTCGGCCTCGCAACCTGCACCTAGCGCAGCAATGGCGTACTGCCTTCGGCGAGTACGCCCTACTCCGCTGTGTGCATCCCCGTAGGGCGGGTGAAACCCGCCACGCTGGCCACGGCGGGTTTCACCCGCCCTACGCTGTAAGCTGCCTCCAACAACGACAAAGCCGCCCGAAGGCGGCTTTGTCATAGAGCACGGGTCAGCTTACAGCTGCGGGCCGGCGTTCTTGATCGCTTCGCTGACATCGAACTTCTGGAAGTTGTCGATGAACAGCTTGGCCAGGCCCTTGGCGGCTTCGTCGTAGGCGTTCTTGTCTGCCCAGGTGTTGCGCGGGTTGAGCAGGTTGGTTTCGACGCCCGGCACCGACTTCGGCACATCCAGGTTGATGATCGGCAGGTGCTCGGTCTCGGCACCGATCAGCGCACCGCTCTGGATGGCGGCAATCACACCACGGGTAGTGGGGATGTTGAAACGCTTGCCGACGCCATAGCCACCGCCAGTCCAGCCGGTGTTGACCAGGTAGACCTTGGAGCCGAAAGCGTTGATGCGCTTGATCAGCAGCTCGGCGTATACGCCGGCCGGACGCGGGAAGAACGGCGCGCCGAAGCAGGTGGAGAAGGTCGATTTGATGCCGCCGCCCGAACCCATTTCGGTGGAACCGACCAGCGCGGTGTAGCCGGACAGGAAGTGGTAGGCCGCCTGCTCGTTGTTGAGGATCGACACCGGCGGCAGTACACCAGTCAGGTCGCAGGTCAGGAAGATCACGGCATTCGGCTCGCCGCCCAGATTCTTCTCGCTGCGCTTCTCGACGTACTCCAGCGGGTAGGCCGCACGGCTGTTCTGGGTCAGGCTGTCGTCGGCGTAGTCCGGCACGCGGTTTTCGTCGAGCACGACGTTTTCCAGCACGGTGCCGAACTGGATGGCTTTCCAGATCACCGGCTCGTTCTTCTCGGACAGGTCGATGCACTTGGCGTAGCAACCGCCTTCGACGTTGAACACCACGCCCTCGCCCCAACCGTGCTCGTCGTCACCGATCAGGTAACGCGACTCATCGGCGGACAGGGTGGTCTTGCCGGTGCCGGACAGACCGAAGAACAGGGTGACGTCGCCTTCTTCGCCAATGTTGGCGGCGCAGTGCATCGGCAGCACGTCTTTTTCCGGCAGCAGGAAGTTCTGCACGGAGAACATGGCTTTCTTCATTTCACCGGCGTAACGCATGCCGGCGATCAGGACTTTCTTGGCGGCGAAGTTGATGATCACACAGCCATCGGAGTTGGTGCCGTCACGCTCAGGCACGCACTCGAAGTTGGCGACGTTGAGGATCTGCCACTCGGCCTTGCCGGCCTGGTTGTAGGTGGTCGGGTTGATGAACAGCTGACGGCCGAACAGGTTCTGCCAGGCGGTCGCGGTGGTCATCTTGACCGGCAGGTAGTGCTCTTCGGCAGAACCTACGTGAACGTGGGAGACGAAGTGCTCCTGGGCGTTGTTGAACGCCGCGACACGATCCCACAGGGCGTCGAACTTGTCGGCCGGGAACGGACGGTTGATGGCGCCCCAGGCGATCTGCGCCTCGGTGCTCGGCTCCTGAACGATGAAGCGGTCTGCCGGCGAGCGGCCAGTGCGATGACCAGTACGTACGACCAGCGCGCCGTTGGCGGCCAGTTCCCCTTCACCACGGCGAATGGCTTCTTCGACCAGTTGCGCGGCGCTGATGTCGGTGTACACGGCGTTGTTGGCTTGCGTCATGAGGGTCCCCGTCGGCCGCTGGCCGAGTCTTCCGAACGTTGTGTAGTACAGGGGCAACTGCACTACACGGTAAAAAAGTCGCGGGAGTATGCCAGAAAAGCGAACTGCTTGGCAGCCTCCGATCTGATAGAGAACGCCTATCGTTTCGAAAAGTTCATCAATGGCGCGTCTGCGACGGCGCTTCGCTACCGGCACCGGCGAACAACTGAGCGATGTCGGCTGCGTCGAAGGCATAGCGCTCGTTGCAGAACTGGCAATCGATCACCACGCTACCACCCTGCTCGGCCAACAGCAGTTCGGCATCGGCCTGGCCGAGACTGGCCAGGGCGCTGGCAGAACGCTCACGCGAGCAGCTGCAGCGGAACTGCAGTGGCTGCTCATCGAACAGACGCACATTCTCTTCGTGGTAGAGACGATGCAGCAGGGTCGGGTTGTCCAGACCGAGCAGCTCTTCGGCGCTCAGGGTATTGGCCAGGGTCAGCACGTGGCTCCAGCTCTCGACGCGTTCTTCCGGCTCGATCTGGTGGTGCGGCGGCAGCTGTTGCAGCAGCAGACCGCGAGCACGCTGGCCGTCGGCCTTGAGCCAGAAGCGGGTCGGCAGTTGCTCGGAGCTGGCGAAATAGTTGGACAGGCACTCGGCCAGGTCGACGCCTTCAAGGTCGACGATGCCCTGGTAGCGCTGGCCACGGGTCGGATCGATGGTGATGGCCAGCACGCCATTGGGCATCAGGCTTTGCAGATCGGCATCGGCGCCGATCTGCTCGGCTTCATAGCGGGCGATACCGCGCAGCTCACGGGCGCTGGAGCATTCCACCATCAGCAACGACAGCGGGCCTTCCGAACGCGCCTGCAGCACCAGCAGACCATCGAACTTGAGGGTACCGACCAGCAGGGCGGCGGCGGCCATCATCTCGCCGAGCAGTTGCGCCACTGGCTGCGGGTAGGCGTGCTTGGCCAGCACATGAGCGTAACTTTCGCGCAACGCGACCATTTCGCCCCGCACGTCGGTGTCGTCGAAGAGAAAGCGTTGACTGAAGTCGTACATGGCGGCTGGCCCAGGGTCTGTAAAAGGCTGGCGATTTTATGCACAAACGCCATCACAACCAAGGCCCGACCGTCATGTGCACCTACTCACACAGCAAGAACCAGCCCCTGAACTGTGGCTGAACGACCGCACTGCTGCCCTTGTACTGCCGCCAGCACTACCTATCATCCGCGCGCCTTGGGTAAGGCTTGTCACATATTTGCAGAGGGATCTTCCATGTCGAGCACGTTCATCAATCGTCACTGGCAGCCACGCGCCATGCTGGTCTGCCATATCGCCGCCATCGTGCTGCTCGTCAGTTGGCTGTGGCAGCCCACTCGCGAGTTGTGGGACGCCTTCGACCTGTGGCTGTTCAAGCTGCTCAACGATCCAGTACATGCTGGCGGCCTGTGGGCACACGTCTGGGCCATCGGCAGCATGCGCCCAGTGGATGCGGGTGTCGGGGTGGTGATGCTGGCAGTGATGCTCAAGGCCGATCTGATTTTCACCGGTGCCCAGGTGCGTCGGGCGCTGTTCGCCTTTCTCATCGCGCTGACAGTCATGCTGCTGATGCGCGTGCTGTTCGCCGACCTGGTCGAATACATGGGCTGGCAGCACGCCAGTCCATCGCTGGTGGTGGAAGGCAGCGCGCGCCTGACGGAAATGTTCCCGGCCTGGGAAGAGCGCTGGGACCTGAAGGACAGCGCCAGCCGCAGCTTCCCCGGTGACCACGCCTCGGTGCTGCTGATCTGGGCCTACTTCATGACGTTCTTCGCCCGCGGCTGGCGCCTGCTGCTGGTCTGGGCGATTACCGTGATCGGTATCCTGCCGCGCCTGGTGGCCGGTGCCCACTGGGGGGCGGATGCCTTCGTCGGCGGCGTATTCCTCAGCCTGCTGGCGCTGGCCTGGAGCTGCTACACCCCACTGGGTTATCGCGCCAGCGAATGGCTGGAGAAGATTACCCTGCCAATTACCTCGCGCCTGGCCAAGCTGCCGCTGCTGGGCCGCATGAGCATCATCAGCGGGCGCTGAAGCGGGTAGCCCGGATGCAATCCGGGAGGGTCGATATGATTCCCCCGGATTTCATCCGGGCTACAAACAACGCGACTCGCTCCTACAGGCTTGCGCCTAATCCTCATCCGCCCAGGGGTGGCGCAGGCCACCTTCCTGCTGTTCGTTGAACTGATGGATCTGCCGGCGCTGCTTCTTGCTCGGCCGACCATCGGTCTGCATACCCACGGCGCCAGCCTTGCGCATCGCCGCAGCCTGCTCGCGGCGAGCGATACTTTCTTCCGTCTCGCGGTACAGCAGTTGTGCCTCGGGCGCGCCGCGACGGACGCTGGATAGCGCCAGCACGACCACGGTGCGTTCATCGAAACCGGTGCGCAGCACGTATTCGTCGCCGATCTTCGGTTCCTTGCCCGGCTTGCAGCGCTCGCCACGATGATGGACCTTGCCACCTTCTATAGCCGCCTTGCACAGGGCACGTGTCTTGAAGAAGCGTGCCGCCCACAGCCATTTGTCCAGGCGGATCTTGTCGTCGTCTTTTTCGCTCATCTCACTCTCTGAAGGGTTCAGGTATTCGCACGCACGGCAGATGCAGTTGTCACACGACACAACTAGAATGCGCGAAATCATAGGCTTTGTCGGCCGCAGGGGACACTCTCACCTTGAAGACTTTCGACCAGCTCAGCGTGATCGGCCTGCGTGAGTGGATCAATCTGCCAGAGCTCGGCATCATCGGCCTGCGTGCCAAGATCGACACCGGCGCCAGCACCTCGAGCCTGCACGCCAGCGATATCCAGCCGTTCCAGAAGGACGGCGAGGACTGGGTGCGTTTCACCGCCTACCTCGGCACCCAGGTGCAACGCCGTCATCGCTGCGAAGCGCAGATGGTCTCGGTCAAACGCATCAAGAGCTCCAACGGCCAGGCGCAGAGCCGCTACGTGATCCGCACGCACCTGGCCCTCGGCGATCGTCTGTGGCCGGTGGAGTTCACCCTGGCCTGTCGCAAGACCATGCGTTATCGCGTACTACTCGGCTCCAAGGCGCTGATCACCGGCCAACTGGTGGTCAATCCGGCACTCAGCTATGTGCAGGACAAACCCTCACTCTCCTCGTCCCTTCCAGGTGCCCAATGAAGATCGCCGTGCTGTCGCGCAATCCGCGTCTGTATTCCACCCGCCGCCTGGTGGAGGCCGGTCAGCAGCGGGGCCATGAGATGCAGGTGATCGACACCCTTCGCGCCTACATGAACATCGCCAGTCACAAGCCGCAGATCCACTTTCGCGGCCAGGCGCTGGAAGGCTTCGATGCGGTGATTCCGCGCATCGGCGCCTCGGTGACCTTCTATGGCTGCGCGGTGTTGCGCCAGTTCGAGATGATGGGCGTCTACCCGCTCAACGAGTCGGTGGCCATCAGCCGCTCGCGCGACAAGCTGCGCGCCTTGCAACTGTTGTCGCGCAAGGGCATCGGCCTGCCGGTGACCGGCTTCGCCCACTCCCCGGACGACATTCCCGACCTGATCCAGATGGTTGGCGGTGCACCGCTGGTGATCAAGGTGCTGGAAGGCACCCAGGGCATGGGCGTGGTACTGGCCGAAACGCACAAGGCGGCCGAGTCGGTGATCGAGGCCTTCCTCGGCCTCAAGCAGGACATCATGGTCCAGGAATACATCCAGGAAGCCGGTGGCGCCGACATTCGCTGCTTCGTGGTCGGCGACAAGGTGATCGCGGCGATGAAGCGCCAGGCCAAGGCTGGCGAGTTCCGCTCCAACCTGCATCGCGGCGGCAGCGCCAGCCTGGTCAAGATCACCCCGGAAGAGCGCATGACCGCCGTCCGTGCAGCCCGCGTGATGGGCCTGAACGTCGCCGGGGTAGACATTCTGCGTTCCAACCACGGTCCGCTGGTGATGGAAGTGAACTCCTCGCCCGGCCTGGAAGGCATCGAGACCACCACCGGCAAGGACGTCGCCGGGATGATCATCCAGTACCTGGAAAAGAACGCCGAACCCGGCCAGACCCGCACCAAGGGCCGCGGATGAGCCCAGTGTTCGACGGTCGCCTGGCGCTGATCGCGCCGGCCTCTGCCATCGCCGAAGACGTGCTCGAGGCGACCCTGGCGCAGCTCGACGTGCTGGGTATCCGCTACCACCTGGGCAGGCACGTGCGCGCCCGCCATCGCTACCTGGCCGGCACGCCGGAGCAACGCCTGGAAGACCTGCACCAGGCCTTCACCCTGCCGGATATCAGCGCCGTCTGGTGCCTGCGTGGCGGCTATGGCTGCGCTCAGTTGGTGGCGGATATCGACTGGGGGCTGCTGCGCCAGGCCAGCCCGCGCCCGCTGATCGGCTTCTCCGATCTGTCGATTCTGCTCGAAGCCTTTGCGCAGCACGGGCTGCCAGCCATTCATGGGCCGGTGGCCACGGCGCTCGGCCATCAGGTGCTGTCGGCGCCCGGCGGCCAGCGTGAGCGCCTGGCCTCGATGCAGGCGCTGTGGAGTCTGCTCAAGGGCCAGCACCGGCAACTGCCACTGCGGCATATCAGCGGCCCGCAACATGTCATCGAGGGCACCTTGCAGGGCGGCAACCTGACGGCCCTGGCCAGCGTCTGCGGCACCCATGCCGAGATGCGTCTGGCCGAGGATTCGATCCTGATTCTGGAGGACGTCGGCGAGCCCTACTACCGCCTGGAGCGCAGTCTCTGGCAACTGCTGCACAGCTTCGCCGGCAAGCGCCCGCGTGCGGTGTGCCTGGGCAGTTTCACCGACTGCCCGCGGCGCGGCGTGCACCACAGCCTGGAACAGATCATCGGTGAATACCTGGCGCCGCTGGGCGTGCCGCTGTACGGCGACCTGCCGAGCGGGCATGGCGACAGCAACTTCCCCTGGCCCTACGGTCAGCAGGCGCGACTGAGCGCTAGCAGCCTGAGCTGGTAGGCCACCTCAGCGCTGACGCGACTGCATCCAGGCGAGAAACTCGGCCTCGACCATCGGTTTGCCGAACAGATAACCCTGCCCGAGGGCACAATCCTGCTCACGCAGCAGCGCCAGCTGGCTGTCGTGTTCGATACCTTCGGCCACGCACTCCAGGCCCAGGTTGCGCGCGATCATCAGGATGGTCTGCACCAGCATGCGCCCACTCGCTTCGCCGTCGAGATCGGCGACGAAGCTGCGGTCGATCTTCAGCCGGTCCAGCGGCAGACGCTTGAGGTAGGTCAGCGACGAGTAGCCGGTACCGAAGTCGTCGATGGCGAAGCGCACGCCCTGCGCCTTGAGCTGCTGCATGTTGCCGATGCAGCGCTCGACATCTTCGAGCAGCACGCCTTCGGTGATTTCCAGCTCCAGGGACTGGGCCGGCACGGCGTGATCACGCAGGCACTGCTCGACACGCTCCACGCAGCCCGCCTGACGCAGCTCACGCGGGCTGAGATTGACCGCCAGCACCAGTCGCGGCCATTGCGCCTGCCAGCGCGCCAACGCCGCACAAGCCTGCTCCAGCACCCACTGGCCAATGTCCTGGATCAGCCCAGTTTCCTCGGCCAGCGGGATGAACTGATCCGGACCGATCTCACCACGCTCGGGGTGCATCCAGCGCAGCAACACCTCGGCGCCCGCCACGCTGTTGTCAGCCAGCATCAGTTGCGGCTGGAACACCAGCTGCAGTTGCTGACGCGCGATGGCCTGACGCAGCTCGCTCTGCAACTGCAGGCGTTGGTCGATGGCAACCTGCATCTCCGGAGCGAAGAAATGCAGGGCGTTGCGTCCGGCATGTTTGGCCCGGTACATGGCGGTATCGGCCTGCTTGAGAATGTCCGAGGCCTGCTGCAGGCCCAGCGGGTGCAGGGCGATGCCGATACTGGCGCTGATCGCCAGCTCATGACCGTCGATCAGGCAACTGCCATGCAGGCCGCGCAGCAATTTCTCGCCCACCGCTGCGGCCTGCTCGGCAACCGCTTGCGGCTCATGGTCCAGCGCTTCGAGCAGCACCACGAACTCGTCACCGCCGAGACGCGCCAGGGTGTCTTCAGTGCGCAGCTCACGAGCCAGGCGTGTGGTCACCTCGACCAGCAGGGCGTCGCCAACCAGATGCCCCAGGCTGTCATTGACCGTCTTGAAGTGATCAAGATCGATGAACAGCAGCGCGCCCAGGCTGCCCTCACGATTCTCGCGATCCATGGCGTGCTGCAGGCGATCGAGCAGCAACCGGCGATTGGGCAGGCCGGTGAGCTCGTCGCTGTAGGCCAGGCGCTCGATCTCGCGCTGGTAGCGCTGACGTTCGGAGATATCGGTGACGCTGGCGCGAATCAGCAGGTTCTCCCCCGGCATGCGCACCAGGCGTACCTCGCAGGGCAACTGGCGACCGCCGCTGTCGCGATGGCTCCATTCGAACACCGGCGCATCACCGGCAATGGCGCGGCGCAGGAAGGCCTTGCCGGCGCGGGAGGACAGCCGACCATCAGCCTGACGCAGCGGGCTGATGCTCTGAATCGAGCGGCCGAGCAGCTCATCGCGGCGATAACGAAACAGGCGCAGGGCGTTCTCGTTGCACTCGACGATGCCGCCTTCCGGGTCGAACAGCAAGATCGCCTCGGGTGCGTGCTCGACCAGTGTTCGGTAGCGCGCCTCGGCCTCGCGCCGGGCACTGATGTCCTCGACCAGCAGCAGGAACAGCGTCTGCCGGCCACCACCACCGCGCACGGCGCGCAGGCTGACACGAGTGAAGACCACCAAGCCATCGGCACGCAGAAAGCGCTTGTCCATCTCGAAGCCATCACTGCTACCCAGCAGCACCTGCTCCACATGGGCCTGCTCGGCTGGCAGATCATCCGGGTGCGACAACTGCTGCCAACTGCTGGCGAGCAATGCGTCGCGACTGCGGCCGAGGATGCTGCACAGCTTCTGGTTGACCTCCTCCCAGCCAAAGCTCTGGGTGGTCAGTGCCATGCCGATCAGCGGCGCCTCGAAGAACAGGCGCAGGCGTTCGTCACGCTCGCGCAGCTGCGACTCGGTGCGTTTGCGCTCGCTGATGTCCTGCACCACGCCATAGATGCGCACCAGGCTGCCATCGTTATCGCGCTCGGCCATGCCGCGTAGGCGCACCAGGCGTCCGCCCAGGCGCGCGACCAGGCGCACCTCGATATCCAGATCATCCATCCCGCTCAAGGCTGCCTGCAGGGTCTGCATGATCAGCGCCTGACTCGGCGTGTCGTAGTAGTCCAGCACCTGCTGCAGATCGGGTGGCCCCTGCTGGATGTCGCGGTCGACAATGCGGTAGCAGCCATCACTCCAGAACATGCCGTAGTCGCTGATCTCCAGCACCCAGCCGCCCAGGTTGGCGATGTCTTCGGTCTGGCTGAACAGATGGCTCTGACGCAGTAGTTGCGCGCGCTGCAGCTCGACCTTGGCCGCCAGCTCGACACGCTCGGTGACATCATGCTGCAGCCCGACGAAATGGCTGATGCCCTCCCCGTCGCGCATCGGCGCCAACACCACCTCGTTCCAGAACGGCTTGCCGTCCTTGCGATAGTTGCGCACCACCGCGTGGCCACTGCGCCCCTCCCGCAGGGCACGGCGCAATGGTTGCAGCTCCAGTTGGGCGCGATCCTGGCCGAGCAGGAAACGGCAGTTGCGCCCCAGCGCCTCCTCGGCGCTGTAGCCGGTTATCTGGCTGAATGCGGAGTTGCAGTACACCAATGGCATATCGGCCTGGCGCGCATCGGCAATGGTCACGCCCAGCGGGCTGGCCTCCATCGCCAGGTTGGCACGAGTCAGTTGCTGCTGCATCTGCGCGCTGCGCGCCAGCGCCTGACGCAGATCGCTAAGCGCACGGCCCACCAGCAAGGTGGCGCCCATCAGCAGCATGACGGCGAAGTGCAGCTGGCTACGCTGCAGATCCAGCTCACCGAAACTCGGGCTGCCGCGCAGCAGCGGTAGCGGCAGGGTCGCGGCATACACAAGCAGCACCCCGTACAGAGCACCGGCAAAGGCGTGCCGCAGCGCCAGTACCAACATGCTCAGGCCAAGCAGCGGCAGGGCGAGCTGAGCCGGCAGGCTGGCGCTGAGCAGCATCAGCACCAGAAATACACCTGTCGCTAACAGCCAACCACCTGGCGAGCGACTGATGCTCAGCGTCGGCGCGCTATCTACCAGCAGCTCGCGGGTCCAGCCGCGCGCCCGCAGCAGCGGGGTGCCGTACGCCAGCAAAGGCGCCGTCAGGGCGAGCATATTGATGGTGTCGCTCAACCAGATTGACAGGCTGTCCTGCGCCCACTGCTCGCTGGCCTGAAAACCGGTCAGCCAGAGGTTGCTCTGCAAGCCGAGCGCCACCAAGGCGCTCGGCATCAACACAGCGAAGGCAAAAAATCTCAGCAGATCGCTCAAACGTCCCAGCGCAGGATCGAAAGGCTGACGCCGCAACAGCCACCAGCCCAGGGCAACGGCGGCGGTTTCCGGCAGGGCATAGAGCGGCGCCCACTTCCAGGGCAGGCCCCAGAGCGGCACGCTGACCAGGGCATTGAGGTACAACGCAGGCAGCACCCGCGGGCCCCACCACAGGCACATGGCAAGCCCGAGCACCATGGGCAGGTAACACAACGCCACCCCGTCATTCAGGCGGGTCGCCAGGGAAATCCAGGTTGCCAGATGGAAAATCGGCAGCGGCAGCCACCAGGTCCAGTTGGGCAAGCGGTCGGGGAAGGCGGCGGGCATGCAGGCCTCGAGTTGATGCGCTGGCACAGCATAGCCCAGCGCCAGAGCCCTTGGCAGCATATTGCCAGCACACAGACCGCCGCCAGGACGGTCGGTCGTCTGCTACACCGCGTCGCGCGGTAGCAGCAGGCCGAGCGGCAGGCGTACCCGCGCCTCCAGGCCGCCGCCGGAGCGGTTGCGCAACTCGACGCTACCACCATGCAGCGCCGCGATGCGTTTGACGATGGCCAGACCCAGGCCGGTGCCGCGCCCACCACGCGCCCGATCACCGCGAATGAAGGGGTTGAAGATGCTGTCCAACTCGGCCGGATCGATACCGTTGCCACGGTCCAGTACGCTCAGCACCACATAAGGCGCGTTGTGGTCGCCGGCCAGGCTGGCGACCACCTCGACCGCATCACCACCGCCGTGATTGAGGGCGTTCTCCACCAGATTGGTGAGCAGCCGCTTGGTCGAAACGCGGCGCAGCGGGAACGGCGGGATAGGCTCGAGGCACAAACGCACGCGCTCGCCATTCTGGTTGTAGGGTGCCAGGGTTTCGCGCACCAGTTCGGAGAAGTCCAGCTCCTCCACCGGCTCGTCGCGGCCGTCGCGGATGAAGGCGAGGAACTGATCGAGAATGGCGTCCATGTCCTCGATATCGCGCACCATGTCCTCGGTCAGCTCGGAATCGTGGTCCATGAATTCCAGGGCCAGGCGCAGGCGCGTCAGCGGCGTGCGCAGATCATGAGAAACACCGGCCAGCATCAGTTCACGTTCGCGCCCGGCCTGTTCGACGTCCTCGGCCATCTGGTTGAAAGCGCGGTACACCTCGGTCATCTCGCTTGGCGTATCACCCACCGGCAGGCGCACGCTGCGCCCCTGACCAAGCTGGCGAGCCGCATAAACCAGGCGCTTGAGCGGCGCATTGAGCTGGCGCACGAAGATCCAGGCGGCGGCCGTGGACAGCAGGCCGATACCGAGGAACCAGCCAAGTACGCTCCAGATGCGTTGGCCACGCAGCGGATGCGGATACATCGGCACCCGTACCCAGCCGTCGCCGAGGCTCGGCGCGTGCACCCACAGCGCTGGCGGCGTGGTGGCACGCACATGGGTTTCGGTATCGGGGCCGAGCTCGGTTTGCATCTGCCGCTGGAAGATCTCGCTGTAGGGCCAGTGCTGCTCGCTGGCCGGCACCTTGTCCCGCGGGATGCGCTTGAGCCCGGCGGCCTGGGCGATGTGGTCGCGATCATCGGGGTTGGCTGCCCAGTAGGCGCGCAAGGTCAGCGCCGCACCGTGGCTGTACTGGCGGTCGACCAGCACATCCTCGTTCATCATCAGGTACACCAGGGTCAGTGCCTTGGAGAACAGCACGACCACGAGCACCAACCACAGGGTGCGGGCGAAGAAACTTTGCGGGAACCAGTAAGGGGCTTTCATCTGCGCAGAACCGTAGGAGCGAGGGCCGCTCGCGAAAACGTGATATCGACTCGCGAGCGGCGCTCGCTCCTACAGATCACTTGTTGCCGTCGGGAACGAACACGTAACCCACACCCCAGACAGTCTGGATATAGCGCGGTTTGGACGGGTCTGGCTCGATCAGGCGACGCAGGCGGCTGATCTGCACGTCGATGGAGCGCTCCAGCGCATCCCATTCGCGGCCACGGGCCAGGTTCATCAGCTTGTCGCGGGTCAGCGGCTCACGCGCATGCTGTACCAGCGCCTTGAGCACGGCGAACTCGCCGGTGGTAAGCATATGCACTTCCTCACCCTTCTTCAGCTCGCGGGTGGCCAGGGACAATTCGTACTCGCCGAAGCTGACGCTCTCGTCCTCGCTACCCGGCGCACCCGGCACCACCGGTGCCTGACGACGCAGCACCGCCTTGATCCGCGCCAGCAGCTCACGCGGGTTGAAGGGTTTGGCCAGGTAGTCGTCAGCACCCAGTTCCAGGCCCTGGATACGACTGGACTCATCGCCTTTGGCGGTGAGCATGATGATCGGCATCTGGTTGCCTGCTTCGCGCAAGCGGCGGCAAGCAGAAAGGCCGTCTTCGCCCGGCAACATCAGGTCCAGCACCACCAGATTGAACAGTTCGCGCGCCAGCAGACGATCCATCTGCTCGACGTTCTCCACTGCGCGAACCCGGTAGCCCTGCTCATCGAAGAAGCGCTCGAGCAAGCGGCGCAGGCGGGCGTCGTCATCGACGATAAGGATCTTCTCGCCTTCGGCGACAGGGGCAGCGGACTGGGTCATGGCGTCTCCTTGGACAGCCGTACTGAGGACGGCAAGTGGCGGCATTATCGCTCAGGCGCATGGGTGGGCGCTTTAGCCATTGTTAGCAGATTTTTCCCCAACGGTTCGCAGCTCTCGCGAATGCGGTGTTTATAATGCGCCGCTTTCGTGTCTGGCCAGCGTCTTTGCGGCCGCCCTGTCGCTTCAGTGGGTAGTTTTCATATGGATAGCATCAACAACCGTATCGCCGATGAACTGGGCGTGCGCCCGCAACAGGTTGCCGCCGCCGTGGCCCTGCTCGACGAAGGCTCCACCGTGCCCTTCATCGCCCGTTATCGTAAAGAAGTGACCGGCAGCCTCGACGACACCCAGCTGCGCCACCTGGAAGAGCGCCTGCGCTACCTGCGCGAGCTGGACGAGCGCCGTGCGGCGATCCTCGCCAGCATCGAGGAGCAGGGCAAGCTGACCCCCGAACTCAAGCGCGAGATCAACCTGGCCGACACCAAGACGCGCCTCGAAGACCTCTACCTGCCGTACAAGCAAAAGCGCCGCACCAAGGGCCAGATCGCCCTGGAAGCCGGTCTCGGCGAGCTGGCCGATGCACTGTTCAACGACCCGAATCTCGTGCCCGAGCATGAAGCCGAGCGCTTCATCGACGCCGAAAAGGGCTTCGCCGACGTCAAGGCCGTGCTCGAAGGTGCCAAGTACATCCTCATGGAGCGCTTTGCCGAAGACGCCGCGCTACTGGACAAGCTGCGCAGCTTCCTCAAGGACAACGCCACCCTCAGCGCTCGCCTGGTGCCGGGCAAGGAAAACGAAGGCGCCAAGTTCAGCGACTACTTCGAACACGACGAAGCGCTCAAGGGCGTACCGTCGCACCGCGCGCTGGCGATTTTCCGCGGGCGCAACGAAGGCATTCTCAGCTCCAGCCTGAAGGTCGGCGAAGAGCTGCCCGGCACCCTGCATCCGTGCGAGCTGATGATCGGCGAGCGCTTCCGTATCAGCGCGCAAGGCCGCCCGGCGGATAAATGGCTGGGTGAAGTGGTGCGCTGGACCTGGAAGGTCAAGCTCTATAGCCACCTGGAAACCGACCTGCTCGGCGAGCTGCGCGAGAAGGCCGAGGACGAGGCGATTGCCGTGTTCGCCCGTAACCTGCACGACCTGCTGCTGGCGGCCCCGGCTGGCCCACGTGCCACCCTGGCACTCGACCCGGGCCTGCGCACCGGCTGCAAGGTGGCGGTGGTCGACGCCACCGGCAAGGTGCTGGAAACCGCTACTGTCTATCCGCACGCGCCACGCAACGACTGGGACGGCACCCTGGCGATCCTCGCCAAGCTCTGCGCCAAGCATGGCGTCGACCTGATCTCCATCGGCAACGGCACCGCCAGCCGCGAGACCGACAAGCTGGCCGCCGAGCTGATCAAGAAGGTGCCGGGCCTGAAGCTGACCAAAGTAATGGTCTCCGAGGCCGGCGCTTCGGTGTATTCGGCCTCGGAACTGGCCGCCCGCGAATTCCCCGATCTCGACGTGTCGCTACGCGGCGCAGTGAGCATCGCTCGCCGCCTGCAGGACCCGCTGGCCGAACTGGTGAAGATCGACCCGAAATCCATTGGCGTCGGCCAATACCAGCACGACGTGTCGCAGCTCAAGCTGGCGCGTAGCCTGGACGCCGTGGTCGAGGACTGCGTGAACGCCGTCGGCGTCGATGTGAACACAGCCTCCGCTGCCCTGCTCGCGCGCATTTCCGGCCTCAACACGACCCTGGCGCAGAACATCGTGCAGTACCGCGATGCCAACGGCGCCTTCGCCAGCCGCGCAGCACTCAAGCAGGTACCGCGCCTGGGCGAGAAGACCTTCGAGCAGGCTGCCGGCTTCCTCCGTGTGATGAACGGCGACAACCCGCTGGACGCCTCTGCAGTGCACCCGGAAACCTATCCGTTGGTCGAGCGCATCGCCGCTGGTACCGAGCGCGATATCCGCTCGCTGATCGGCGATTCGGGCTTCCTCAAGCGCCTCGATCCGGCCAAGTTCACCGATGAGCGCTTCGGCCTGGTCACCGTCGGCGACATCCTCAAGGAACTGGACAAGCCTGGCCGCGACCCGCGCCCGGAGTTCAAGACCGCCGAGTTCCAGGAAGGGGTGGAAACCCTCAAGGACCTCGAACTGGGCATGGTGCTAGAAGGCGTGGTGACCAACGTGACCAATTTCGGCGCCTTCGTCGACATCGGCGTGCACCAGGATGGCCTGGTGCACATCAGCGCGCTCTCGGAGAAATTCATCAAGGACCCACACGAAGCGGTCAAGGCCGGCGACGTGGTCAAGGTCAAGGTGATGGAAGTGGATATCCCGCGTAACCGCATCGCCCTGTCCATGCGCATGGGCGATACCCCGGGCGAGAAAGTCGAAGGGGCACGTGGCGGCCAGTCGCGCGCTGGCAACCGCGGCGGCAATAGCCCACGCAGCGAACGCCATTCCAGCCAGGACAAACCGGCACCTGCCACCGGCGGCATGGCCGCCCTGTTCGCCAACGCCAAGCAGTTGAAGAAATGAATATGACCGACAACACCGACAACGTAGGCGCCAGCAGCGCCTTTTCCCGCCTGCTTGGCCTGGAAATTCTCCAGGTCGGCGGCGGCGAGGCCCGCGTGCGCCTGACCCTCACCCACGAGCTGCGCAACCTGCACGGCAAGCTGCACGGCGGCGCGCTGTTCTCGCTGATCGACACCGCCATGGGCCAGGCCAGCCATAGTCTGGGCGATGGCGGCCCGAGCAGCGTGACCCTGGAGTGCAAGATCAACTACATCCGCCCGGTGTCCGACGGCAGCGTGCTGTGCCACGCCAAGGTGCTGCACGCTGGGCGCCGTACCCAGGTGGTCGAGGCAGAAGTGCTGCAGGGCGACAAGCTGGTCGCCAAGGCACAAGGCACCTTCGCCTGCATGTAATCGGCGCCGCTCGTGCTGGTCTAATCTGGTAAACCGTTCGCCCCTTGCAGAGTGCAGGGGCGATCCCCATATTGTGGCGACTGCCCAGTTAGGAATTGCATCTTGAGCGATCTTCTCTCCCGCCGCCTGGCTCAGCTCGGCGAGCCGGCCAACCTGTCCCTGCTGGGTGAGTGTCTGCACGGCGTCGAGCGCGAATGCCTGCGCGTCGATCGCGACGGCCAGCTGGCCCTGACCCCGCACCCGCAGGCGCTGGGCTCGGCGCTGACCCATGCGCAGATCACTACCGATTATTCCGAGTCGCTGCTGGAGTTCATCACCGGCACCGCCAACGATCCGGCCGCCACCCTCGCCGAACTGGAAGACATCCACCGTTTCGCCTACGACAAGCTCGATGACGAACTGCTGTGGAGCCCGTCGATGCCCTGCCCTCTGCCGGACGAAGAGACCATCCCCATCGCTCGCTACGGCAGCTCCAACATCGGCCGCCTCAAGTACGTATACCGCAAGGGCCTGGCACTGCGTTACGGCAAGACCATGCAGTGCATCGCCGGCATTCACTACAACTTCTCCCTGCCCGAGGGGCTGTGGCAGCTGCAACAGCAGAGCGAAGGCAGCGAGCAGAGTGCGCGTGACTATCAGTCGGCCCGCTATATCGCCCTGATCCGCAACTTCCGTCGCTACAGCTGGCTGCTGATGTACCTGTTCGGTGCCTCGCCGGCGCTGGACAAAGGCTTCATGCGTGGGCGCCCGCACCAGCTTCAGGAACTGGACGCAGGCACCCTGTACCTGCCCTACGCCACCAGCCTGCGCATGAGCGACCTGGGCTACCAGAGCAGCGCACAGTCCGGCCTGACCCCCTGCTACAACGACCTGGCCAGCTACACCGACAGCCTGCGCCTGGCGGTGGGCACGCCCTACCCGGCCTATGTCGAGGCAGGAACCAAGCGCGGCGACGAATGGCTGCAGCTGAACACCAACATCCTGCAGATCGAGAACGAGTACTACTCGAGCATCCGCCCGAAACGCGTCACCTACAGCGGCGAGCGACCGATCCAGGCGCTGATGAGCCGTGGCGTGCAATACGTGGAAGTACGCTGCCTCGACATCAACCCCTTCCTGCCGCTGGGCATCGATGTGGCGCAGGCGCGCTTCATCGATGCCTTCCTGCTGTTCTGCGCACTGGAAGACAGCCCGCTGCTGGAGAACGGCGAGTGCAGCAGTTGCACCAGCAACTTCCTCAAAGTGGTCAAGGAGGGGCGGCGTCCCGGCCTGCACCTGCAGAAAGGTAGCCAGCAGGTAGAACTCAAAGTCTGGGCCAGCGAACTGCTTGAGCGCATCCTGCCGTTGGCCGAACTGCTCGATCGCAGCCAGGACGGCAATGCGCACGTCGAGGCCCTGGCGCAGCAGCAAGCCAAGGTCGCGGATGTGGAAATGACGCCGTCGGCACAGGTACTGGCGATTCTGCGTCAGGGCAAGAGCTTTACCGAGTTCGCCCTGCAGCAGAGCCTGCGTCACGCCGAGTACTTCCGCGCTCAGTCACTCAGCCCACAGCAGCAGCAGGCTTTCGAACAGGCCGCGCACGACTCGCTGACCACGCAGGCAGAGCTTGAAGCGCAGCCCAAGGGTGATTTCGATGCTTTCGTCGCGGCCTACCAGGCGAGCATTCTGGCTTTGGCCGTGTAAGGCGAAGAACCGTCGACTGCGTCACAAAGCCAACCAGCGGAGCAAAAGCCAGGATGGGCGGCCACTCCCCTGGCCGCCCGGCCAGCTAGCATTGCCGGGTAAAGGACGATAGACGAGCAGCGCCCATGGCCGATGACGCCACGCCGCAATGGAGCCTGGAAAGCCTGACCAAGGCCTACCAGCAAGGTTATATGGCCGGCCTTACTGGCCAACCCAGAACCCGCCAGCCCTACCCTGACGAAATCCCCGCTGCGGCCTGGGAGGCCGGCTGGGACGACGGCTTCGAGCAGATGCGCCTGCAGCAGCACAGCGCCTGAATCCTGAACGCACCCAGGGATTGCGCTGGTGGAGATGTAGCCCGGATGAAATCCGGGGGTATTCTGGCTCGCTCTCCCGGATTGCATCCGGGCTACATGCTCGGCCTTGGCCTCCTGCATCGCTCCAGTGTAGGAGCGGCTTCAGCCGCGAAGCTCGCGGATAAGTCCGCTCCTACAGTTGCGGCCTGCTCTCGCCCCTCCTACAACGTCTTCTCGAACACCTTGGAATTGCGCTGGTAGTTGTACAGCGACGCCCGCGCGGTGGGCATGCGCTCGACACTGCTCGGCTCGAAGCCGCGCTCGCGGAACCAGTGGGCGGTGCGGGTGGTGAGCACGAACAGGGTCTTGATCCCCTGCGCCCGCGCTCTGGCCTCGATCCGCTCCAGCAGCTCGTCACCACGACCGCCGTGACGGTAGTCGGGATTAACCGCCAGACAGGCCAGTTCGCCACAGTCGGAATCGGCGATGGGATACAGCGCCGCGCAGGCGATGATCAGCCCCTCGCGCTCGACGATGCTGAACTGCTCAATCTCGCGCTCCAGCACCTCGCGCGAACGACGCACCAGAATGCCCTGCTCTTCCAGCGGGCTGATCAACTCGATCAGGCCGCCGACATCTTCGATGGTCGCCTCACGCAGCGATTCGAACTGCTCCTGCGCCACCAGCGTACCGTTGCCGGTGCGGGTGAACAGCTCGCTGAGCAGCGCGCCATCGGTGGCGTAGCTGACGATGTGGCTGCGTTTGACGCCGCCCCGGCAGGCCTCGGCCGCGGCATCGAGCAATTCACCCTGGTAGTTGCTGCCCAGGCGCGTCAGATGCGCCGGCACCTGCTGCGGGCGCAGCTCACGCACCAACCTGCCCTGCTCGTCGAGCAGACCGTCTTCGGCGCCGAACAGCAATAGCTTGTCCGCGCCCAGGTCGATGGCCGCGCGGGTAGCAACGTCCTCACAGGCCAGGTTGAAGATCTCCCCGGTGGGCGAATAGCCGAGCGGCGACAGCAGCACAATGCTGCGCTCGTCGAGCTGGCGATTGATGCCCTTGCGATCGATACGCCGCACCTCGCCGGTGTGGTGATAGTCGACGCCATCGAGCACGCCGATCGGCCGCGCGGTGACGAAGTTGCCGCTGGTCAGGCGCAGGCGCGAGCCCTGCATCGGCGAGGCAGCCATATCCATCGACAGGCGTGCTTCGATGGCGATGCGCAACTGGCCGACGGCGTCGATCACGCATTCCAGGGTCGGTGCGTCGGTGATGCGCAGGTCACGATGGTAATGCGGGATCAGGCCACGGGCAGCCAGGCGCGCCTCGATCTGCGGGCGCGAGCCGTGTACCAGCACCAGGCGTACGCCGAGGCTGTGCAGCAGCACCAGATCGTGAACGATGTTGGCGAAGTTCGGGTGGGCAACGCCTTCACCCGGCAGCATGACCACGAAGGTGCAGTCGCGGTGGGCGTTGATGTAGGGCGAAGCGTGGCGTAACCAGGTGACGTAGTCGTGCATGTAGAGATCCGTAGCGTCCAGACGTAGGGCGGGTACAACCCGCCATGAGCGATAGGGCGGGCTCGGGGCTGGCTCTCATCGTCGTTGCACGTCTTCACTCCGCGTCAGGCAATAGTGTTGGATCAACTGGCGCAGCAGCGCCACAGTGGGTTCGATGCGCGCCAGCTCCAGGTGTTCCCCGGGCTGGTGGGCGCAGTCGATATCGCCGGGGCCGAGCACCAGGGTCTCGCAGCCAAGTTGCTGAAGATAAGGCGCCTCGGTGCCAAATGCCACCGCTTGCGCGCTGTGCCCGGTCAGACGCTCGGCCAAGCGCACCAGCTCGGCATCGGCAGATTGCTCGAAGGGCGGCACGGCCGGGAACAGCGGGCCGTAGTCGATGCGCACCTGATGCTTGAGCGCCAACGGCTGCAACTTGCCGCGAATCGCCTCACGCAGCTGCTCCGGGTCCATGCCCGGCAACGGGCGCAGGTCGAACTCCAGCGCGCACTGGCCACATATGCGGTTGGGATTATCGCCGCCATGGATGCAGCCAAGATTCAGGGTCGGTTGCGGCACGCCGAACTGCGGGTTGTTGAATTCGCGCTGCCACTGCGCGCGCAGGCCGCGCAACTCGCCCATCACGTCCTGCATGGCCTCCAGCGCACTGCGGCCAAGCGCCGGGTCGGAGGAATGGCCGCTCTGGCCGAGAATGTCGATGCGCTCCATCATCACACCCTTGTGCAGGCGGATGGGCTTGAGACCGGTCGGTTCGCCAATCACCGCCGCACGGCCAAGCGGCCGGCCGGCATCGGCCAGGGCCCGAGCGCCGGCCATGGAGCTCTCTTCATCACAAGTAGCAAGGATCAGCAGCGGTTGCTTGAAAGGCTGATCGAGCAGCGGCCGCACGGCCTCGATGGCCAGGGCGAAGAAGCCCTTCATGTCGCAACTGCCAAGACCCACCCAACGGTCACCGACCTCGGTCAGCTTGAGTGGGTCGCTCTGCCACAGCGCGGCATCGAAGGGCACGGTATCGCTGTGCCCGGCCAGCACCAGACCGCCGGGACCGGAGCCATAGCTGGCGAGCAGGTTGAATTTGCCCGGAGCGATCTGCTGGGTTTCACAGGTAAAACCCAGGTCACCCAGCCAGGCGGCGAGCAGCTCGATAACGGGCGCGTTGCTCTGATCCCAATTGGGCTGGGTACAACTCACCGAAGGCGCTGCGATCAGCGCGGCGAACTGCTCTCGAAAGGACGGCAAGGGCATCGGTGCTCTCCTGGGTCGGAGCTCCATAATAGGAGCATCCAACCTCAGGGGAAACCGTCAGGGCGGAATCAGACCCCGCCGAACAGCGCGCGCAGAATGAAGAAGAAGATGATCGACAGGATTGCACCTGCCGGCAGGGTGATGATCCAGGACAGGAAGATCTTGCCGATCATGCCCAGGTTCAGCGCACCGATACCGCGCGCCAGACCAACGCCGAGAATAGCGCCGACCAACGTGTGGGTGGTGGAAATCGGCAGACCCAGACCGGAGGCGCTGACCACGGTGGTGGCGGCAGCCAGCTCAGCGGCGAAGCCACGGCTGGGGGTCAGCTCGGTGATTTCCTTACCGATGGTGGCGATTACCTTGTAACCGTAGGTGGCCAGACCGACCACGATACCCAGTGCACCCAGCAGCAGAATCCAGCCCGGTACCAGAGACTTTTCCCCGGCAGCCAGCTCACCGCCACTCTGGATCACGCCGACGATGGCGGCCAGCGGACCGACCGCATTGGCCACGTCGTTGGAGCCATGAGCAAATGCCATGGAGCAGGCGGTGAAGATCATCAGGATGGCGAACACTTTCTCCACACTGGAGAAATGGAAGGCCTTGTCGGCCTCGACATCGACATGGATGCGGCTGAGCAGGGCTACACCGATCAGCATGACCAGCACACCGATACCGATCGAGAGCATGAAGCCCTCGGTGCTGGAGAGATTCAGACCGACGTGCTTGAGGCCTTTGGTCATGGTCATCAGCGAGATCACGAACCCGGTGATGAACATGTACAGCGGCACGTAGCGCTTGGCGTTCAGGAAGGGATTATCGGTGTCGATGATCAGTTTCTGCACGCTGACGAACAGGCAGAAGGAGATGATCCCGGCCAGCAGCGGCGTAACCACCCAACTGGCGACGATAGGGCCGACGCCGCCCCAGTGCACCGCATCCATCGACACGCCGACTGCAGCGAAGCCGATCACGGCACCGACGATGGTATGTGTGGTCGATACCGGCCAGCCACGCGTCGAAGCCACCAGCAGCCAGGTACCGGCTGCCAGCAACGCCGACATCATGCCCAGCACCATCAGATTGGGGCTGATCATGTTGGCATCGACGATGCCGTTCTTGATGGTTTCGGTCACCTCGCCGCCAGCCAGATAGGCACCGGCGAACTCGAAGACCATGGCGATGATGATCGCCTGCTTGATGGTAAGTGCACGCGAGCCAACGGATGTACCCATAGCATTGGCTACATCGTTGGCTCCAACACCCCAGGCCATGAAAAAACCGAAAAGGCAGGCAAGAACGAGCAGAACCAGCCCGTAGTCCGCAATCAGAGACATAAATTAGTTTTCCGTAGATCCCAGAAAGGACACTGGCGCTTAGCGCGCCAGCAGTTGTTCCAGTCGGTTGCCCACTCGTTGGGCGCGGTCGGCGACATCGCCGACCCAGTCGATGATCTGATAGAGGAACATCACATCGACTGGGGGAAGGTCCTTCTCCAGCTTGAACAGGTTGCGGCGCACCTCGATTTGCAGGCGATCGGTATCGTTTTCGATCGAACCGAGCTCCTCGATCAGGGTTTCCACAAGCACCGCTTCACGGCCGGCGAAGCCGGTCTCGAGCAGCTCGTCCAATTCGTTCATCGCCTTCAGCGCCTGGGCGCTGGCGTCCACACTGCGCTGCACGTAGGTGCGCATCAGCGGCTGCAGCGCCTGCGGAATGGCCATCTGGCGGCCAAGCATCAGGCCGGCGATGTCCTTGGCACGGTTGGCGACTTTGTCCTGTACACTGAGCAGCTCAAGCAGGTCCGAACGCGGCACCGGCAGGAACAGGCTCTTGGGCAGGTGCAGACGCACGCTTTTCTTCAGCTTGTCGGCCTCGTGCTCCAGCCGGGACATCTCCTGTTGTACCTGTTCTACCTTGACCCAATCCTCGGCCATTATGGCCTCGAAGAAGGGCACCAGGTTCGCCGCGCACTCGTGGGCCTTGGCGATATGCTGTTGCATGGGGCCGATGGGTGAACGGCCGAACAGGCTGACAAAGGGATTGATAGGCATAGGGTAAGCCCCCGTTTTGAGAAGGCCGCAAGTATAGGGACCGGCTTCGTCATCCGCCAGCGCGTGTCATCGGTCTGTCACATTTTCATAAAAGGCTATCTAGCTCCTCACCATGGTCAAAGAAACCGAAATCAAACTGCGCGCCAGCCGCGCCACCCTGGCAGCACTGCGTGAACACCCGCTGCTGAAGAAGCGCAACAAGAGCGGCTGGCAACGCGGCGAACTGTTCAACCAGTACTATGACACCCCCGATCGCGAGTTGGCCGGGGCCAAGGTCGCCCTGCGCCTGCGCCGTGACGGCGAGCAGTTCATCCAGACCCTGAAGAGCCGCGGCCAGAGCGTCGCCGGCCTGTCCGAGCGAAACGAGTGGGACTGGTACCTGAGCAAGGCCAAGCTGGACCTGAAAAAGCTCGACGACAGTTGCTGGCCGGCCAGCCTGGCCGAACTGGACAAGAAAACCCTGCAGCCGCTGTTCACCACCGATTTCGTCCGCGAGAAGGCCGAGATCGCCTGGGGCCGCGGCAAGGCCAAGGTCGTCATCGAGGCGGCACTGGACCTGGGCAAGGTCATCGCGGGTGAGGGCGAAGAAGAGATCTGCGAGCTGGAGCTGGAGCTGCGCCAGGGGGAACCCGCCGCGCTGCTGGAGCTGGCCTGCGAGCTGGCCGCTGAACTGCCGCTGATGCCCTGCGATATCAGCAAGGCCGAACGGGGCTATCGTCTGTTCGACGCTGGCAGCTACAACCTCAGCCTGCCAGCACCCGAGCTGCAGGGCGAGATGAGCCTGGACGACGTTTTCGCCGCACTCGCCTGGCACCTGCTCGGCGCCAGCCAGCGCCTGGCCGAGCAGTATCGCTGGAACGGTCACTGGAGTCTGTTGCAGCAATGGCTGGAGCAACTGATCGACCTGCGCGCCCTGCTCGCCAGCCTCGGCCAGGCGGCGCCGCGTGCCAGCTCGCGCGAATTGCGTGAAGCACTCGATGCGCTGCTCGATGACTGGCGACCGCGCCTGGCGGCCGGGCAGCACGACGACAGCATGCGGCGCAACGCTCCCGCGCTGTTCGCCGCCGAACTGGATGGCTGCCGCTGGGGCCTGCTGTCGCTGAAGCTGTCGCACTGGCTGCTGCAACGCAGCTGGACGGCAGAGCGCAACAATCGCGGTAACCGCCAGGGTAACGCCGCCCTGGGCAACTGGCTGCCGACCCTGCTGAGCGAAGAAGGCACGGCCCTGCAGCTGCGCCGCTACCAGCAGCAACCGGAAGACCTGGCCGAGCAGATGCCACGCCTGGAGCGTCTGCTGGTCTGGTTGCGTCTGGCGCGAGGCGTGCTGGAAGTGCCCGAGGTCGACCGCCTGTATGGCGAGCTGAACAAGCTGTATGGTCTGGCGCAGCAGGAATTGGACGATGAGCAGCGCCAACTGCGTGCGACTCAGACGCAGATCGTGAACAGCCTCAAGGCCTGGAAGGCGTTGGTGAAATAGCGCATGCACGGCGCACCCTACCGCATGAAAAACGGGCCCCGCGGGGCCCGTTTTGCTTTCAGCCAGAAGCTCAGTTGCTGCTGGTGCTGCGACGGCTGTCGACGACCTGCTGCCAGGACGGATTGGTGGTCTCGTCCATGGCCTGCTGCATGGCCTTCTTGCGTTTTTCCTCGGCGCGATGGGCGAAGAACCAGGCCAGGAAGGTGGCAAACGACACCGCCAGCAGGATCAGGCTGGCCACCGCGTTGATCTCCGGCTTAACCCCCAGGCGCACGGCGGAGAAGATCTCCATTGGCAAGGTAGTCGAACCCGGACCAGAGACGAAGCTGGCCAATACCAGGTCGTCCAGCGACAGGGCGAAGGACATCATCGCCCCTGCTGCCAGCGACGGCGCGATCATCGGCACGGTGATCAGGAAGAACACCTTCCACGGCCGCGCCCCCAGGTCCATGGCCGCCTCTTCGATGGACATGTCCAGCTCACGCAGACGCGACGACACCACCACCGCCACATAGGCCGAGCAGAAGGTGGTGTGGGCGATCCAGATGGTGGTCATGCCACGCTGCATCGGCCAGCCGATCAGCTGCGCCATCAGCACGAACAGCAGCAGCAGCGACAGACCGGTGATCACTTCCGGCATCACCAGCGGCGCGGTGACCAGGCCACCGAACAGGGTGCGCCCCTTGAAGTGAGTGATGCGGGTCAACACGAAGGCCGCCAGGGTACCCAGCGCCACCGCCGCAATGGCGGTATAGCAGGCGATTTCCAGCGAGCGCATCACCGAGTTCATCAGCTGGGTGTTGTCGAGCAAACCGACGTACCACTTCACCGACCAGCCGCCCCACACCGTTACCAGCCGCGAGGCGTTGAACGAGTAGATGACCAGGATGACCATGGGCAGGTAGATGAAGATCAGGCCAGCCCAGAGCATGATGCTGGAGAAACTGAAACGCTTCATGGGCGGCCCTCCAGCTCTTTCGCTTGGTTACGGTTGAACAGGATGATGGGCACGATCAGGATCGCCAGCATCACCACCGCCAGGGCGGACGCCACCGGCCAGTCGCGGTTGTTGAAGAACTCCTGCCACAGCACCTTGCCGATCATCAGGGTCTCCGGGCCGCCGAGCAGTTCGGGGATGACGAATTCACCGACCACCGGAATGAACACCAGCATGGAGCCGGCGATGATGCCGTTCTTCGACAGCGGCACGGTGATTTTCCAGAAGTTGTTGAAGTTGCTCGAGCCCAGGTCGGAGGCGGCCTCCAGCAGGCTGAGGTCGTGCTTCACCAGGTTGGCGTAGAGCGGCAGGATCATGAACGGCAGGTACGAATACACGACGCCGATATAGACCGCGGTGTTGGTGTTGAGAATCTGCAGCGGCGTATCGATCAGACCAATGCCCATCAGCAGGCTGTTGAGCAGGCCGTTGTTGCCGAGAATGCCCATCCAGGCATAGACGCGGATCAGGATCGCAGTCCAGGTCGGCATCATGATCAGCAGCAGCAGTACCGTCTGGTGCTCTTTCGGCGCACGCGCGATGGCATAGGCCATCGGGTAGCCGATCAACAGGCAGAGCAAGGTGCTGAAGAAGGCGATCTGCAGCGAACCCAGGTAGGCCGACAGGTACAGTGCATCTTCGCTGAGGAAGATGTAGTTGCCGAAATTCAACAGTAGCGTCAGCTTGTTGTCCGCCCACTGGTAGATTTCCGTATAGGGCGGAATCGCCACGTCGGCTTCGGCGAAGCTGATCTTCAGCACGATGATGAAGGGCAGCAGGAAGAACATGAACAACCAGAGGAAGGGTATGCCGATAACGGCATGCCGCCCAGTGGGCAGATAGCGCGCCAGTTTGCTCGGTTTCATGATTGCAGTACCACGCCGCTGTCGTCTTCCCAGTACACCACCACCGGATCGTCCCAGGTCGGGCGCTTGCCGCGGCGCTCGGCGTTGGCGATGAAGCACTGCACGATCTGCCCGGAAGTGAGCTTGACGTGGTACACCGAGTGACCACCGAGGTAGGCGATGTCGTGCACGTGGCCACGGCTCCAGTTGTACTCGGGATGCTCGTGGTCATCCGGCAGCGCGGTGGCCATCAGCAGTTTTTCCGGACGCAGGGCGTAGCTGACGGACTTGTTCTCGGCGCGAGTACTGACGCCGTGACCGATGTAGATCGGCTTGTCCAGATGCGGGCAGTCGATGATCGCGTGGTCGACCTCGTCGCTGGTGATCTGACCATCGAACAGGTTGACGTTGCCGATGAACTCACACACCAGGCGGCTGGTCGGCGTCTCGTAGATATCGATCGGGCTACCGGTCTGGGCGATCCAGCCCAGGTGCATGATGGCGATGCGCTGGGCCATGGTCATGGCCTCTTCCTGGTCGTGGGTCACCATCACGCAGGTCACGCCGACACGCTCGATGATCTCCACCAGTTCCAGCTGCATCTGCGAACGCAGCTTCTTGTCCAGCGCGCCCATCGGCTCGTCGAGCAGCAGCAGCTTGGGGCGTTTGGCCAGGGAGCGGGCCAGGGCCACGCGCTGACGCTGACCACCGGAGAGCTGGTGGGGCTTGCGCTTGGCGTACTGGGTCATGTGTACCAGCTTGAGCATCTCGGCCACGCGCTCTTCGATCTCGGCCTTGGGCAGCTTGTCCTGCTGCAGGCCGAAGGCGATGTTCTGCGCCACGGTCATGTGCGGGAACAGCGCGTAGGACTGGAACATCATGTTGATCGGCCGCTGGTAGGGCGGCATGTCGGTGATGTCGACGCCATCGAGGATGATGCGCCCTTCGGTCGGACGTTCGAAGCCGGCGAGCATGCGCAGCAGGGTCGACTTGCCGGAGCCGGAACCACCCAGCAGGGCGAAGATCTCGCCCTTGTTGATGGTCAGCGAGACGTCGTCGACGGCCACCGTCTCGTCGAACTTCTTGGTCACCCGATCGATCTTGACCAGCACCTCTTTCGGTGTCTGATCCCCCTCGAGGGCTTTTTTGTAGGCGCTGGAGGCAACAGCCATTTAGGAAAACTCCCGGAAGATTGTGCCCGACCCCTGCGGCCGGGCAGGAACGATTACTGACCCGACTTGACCTTGGTCCAACTGCGGGTCATCAGGCGCTGCACGCGAACCGGCAGCTCGGCGGAGATGTACAGTTTGTCCAGCACCGCTTGTGACGGGTAAACGGAGGGGTCGTTGCGCACCTCCTCATCCATGAATTCATCCGCCTTGGTATTGGGGTTGGCATAACCGACGTAGTCACTGACTTCGGCAATCACCTCGGGCTCGAGG
The DNA here is from genome assembly GCA_048065775.1 of Pseudomonas sp. GW6. Lineage (GTDB taxonomy): Bacteria > Pseudomonadota > Gammaproteobacteria > Pseudomonadales > Pseudomonadaceae > Aquipseudomonas. The sequence continues at coordinate 4,423 of JBLUOL010000015.1, read as the reverse complement.
AGGAAGTTGATGAAGGCATGCGCCTGTTCGGCGTTCGCCGCGTCGGCGGGAATGGCCATCATGTCGAACCAGAGGTTGGCGCCTTCCTTGGGAATGCTGTAGGCGATTTCGATGCCCTTGCCAGCCTCGTCGGCACGGTCGGCGGCCTGCAGGATGTCGCCGGAGAAACCGGCAGCCACGCAGATGTTGCCGTTGGCAAGATCACCGATGTACTTGGAGCTGTGGAAGTAGGTGACGTAGGGGCGCACTTCCAGCAGCTTGGCCTCGGCCTTGGCGTAGTCGTCGGGGTTGGTGCTGTTGGGGTCCAGGCCAAGGTAATTGAGCATGGCCGGGATCATTTCATCACCGGAATCGAGGAAGGCGACGCCGCACTGGCTGAGCTTCTTGATGTTCTCGGTCTCGAACAGCACGGCCCAGGAATCGATCTCTTCGATGCCGAGCACCGCCTTGACCTTCTCGACGTTGTAGCCGATGCCGTTGGTGCCCCACAGGTAGGGCACCGAATACTGGTTACCGGGGTCGTTGGTTTCCAGCTGCTTGAGCAGCGCCGGATCGAGGTTGTCCCAGTTGCTCAGCTTGCTGCGGTCGAGCGGCTGGAAGGCGCCGGCGCGAATCTGCTTGCCGAGGAAGTGGTTGGACGGCACCACCACATCGTAGCCACTGCGGCCGGCGAGCAGTTTGCCTTCGAGGGTTTCGTTGGAGTCGAAGACGTCATAGATAGGCTTGATGCCGGTTTTCGCCTCGAATTTGGCCAGTGTCTCTTCGCCGATGTAATCGCTCCAGTTGTAGATGTGCACCTTGGGCTGGGCCAGAGCCACACCACAGACGGCGGAGGCCGCCAGGGCGATCAGAGACTTGGGCAGGGTAACTCGCACAGTATCATCCTCGTTATTGTGTGCCGCCCGAAAAAGGCGCGGCACTTTATAGGAAAATCTTCCGCCGATCAGCGTCCGCTCTTGATTCTCGTCCAGTCGCGGGTCAGCCAGCGTTGCACCTCGGGCGTACGCTCCTCGGCAACGTAGAGTTTGGCCATGACCGCCTCGCTGGGATAAACGCCCGGGTTCTCGCGCACGCTCTCGTCGACCAGTTCGGTGGCCTTGCGGTTGGCATTGGCGTAGGCCACGTAGTTGCTGATCTTGGCGATCACATCGGGGCGCAGCAGGTAGTTGATGAAGGCGTGCGCCTCATCGACGTTCTTCGAGTCCTTGGGAATCGCCAGCAGGTCGGCCCACATGGCGGTGCCTTCCTTGGGAATGATGTAGATGATCTCGTCGCTGCGGCCGGCCTCTTCGGCGCGGTCGGCGGCCTGCAGCACATCGCCGGAATAACCGAAGGCAGCACAGATCTCGCCGTTGGCCAGGTCGGAGATGAATTTGGAGCTGTGGAAGTAGGTGATATAGGGACGCACCTTCATCATCTGCTCGAAGGCTTTTTCGTAGTCTTCGCGCTTGGTGGTATGCGGCGACAGACCAAGGTAGTTGACCGTCTGCGGCAGCACTTCGTCGCCCGAGTCGAGCAGGGCGATGCCACAGGAGGCGAGTTTCTCGGCGTATTGCGGGTCGAACAGCAGCGCCCAGGAGTCCAGCGGGGCGTCATCGCCGAGCACGGCACGGGCCTTGGTGGCGTTCAGGCCGATGCCATTGGTGCCCCACAGGTAAGGCACCGAGTATTCGTTGCCGGGGTCGCCCGCGGCCAGGTTTTCCATGATGGTCGGGTCGAGATTGACCAGATTGGGCAGCTTGGTCTTGTCCAGCTTCAGGTAGGTGCCGGCACGTACCTGCTTGGCCAGGTAATGGTTGGTAGGCACCACCACGTCGTAGCCGCTCTGGCCGGTGGCCAGCTTGCCGTCGAGGGTTTCGTTGGCGTCGAAAACGTCATACACCACCTTGATGCCGGTTTCCTTCTCGAACTCGGCGATGGTGTCCGGCGCAATGTAGTCGGACCAGTTGTAGACCTTGACCACACGATCGGCTGCCTGAGCTGCGGACATGCCAATGGCAGCGGCGATAAGGCCGGCCAGCAGGGTAGAACGACGCATAACGTTTCCTCTTCTCGCGATTTGGGTACCTGGCGGGCGAACCCGCCAGGCGGCGTTGCTTCGTTGCTTAGCGACCGGACTTGATCTTGGTCCAGCTGCGGGTCATGTTGCGCTGCACCGCCGGCGCCAGGTCCGGGAAGGTGTAGATCTTCTTCAGCACTTCCGGCGTCGGGTATACGCCCGGATCGGTGCGCAGCGCCTCATCGACCAGCGGCGTAGCTGCGGCGTTGCCGTTGGGGAACTGCACGTAGTTGGTGATGTTGGCCATCACCGCCGGCTCCATCAGGTAGTTGAGGAACACGTGTGCAGCTTCGACGTTCTTGGCGTCGGCCGGCACTGCCAGCATGTCGAAGAAGGAGCCCGCGCCTTCCTTCGGAATGTTGTAGCCGACTTCTACGCCGTTCTTCGCTTCTTCGGCGCGCGCCTTGCTCTGGTAGATGTCGCCCGAGTAGCCGATGGCGACGCAGATGTTGCCGTTGGCCAGGTCGGAGATGTACTTGGAGCTGTGGAAGTAAGCCACCGAAGGACGAATGGAGAGGAACAGTTCCTCGGCCTTCTTCAGCTCGTCAGCCTTGCTGCTGTCCGGGGCGTAGCCCAGGTAGTGCAGAGCGGCCGGGAGAATTTCGGTTGGGGAATCGAGGAAGGAAACGCCGCAGGCCTTGAGCTTTTCCATGTTCTCGGGCTTGAACACCAGATCCCAGGAGTCGACCGGCGCGTCTTCGCCGAGCACGGCCTTGACCTTCTCGACGTTGTAGCCGATGCCGATGGTGCCCCACATGTAGGGGATCGAGTACTGGTTGCCCGGATCGCTCGGTTCCAGGGCCTTGAGCAGGTCCTTATCCAGGTTCGACCAGTTCGGCAGCTTGGACTTGTCCAGTTTCTGGAACACGCCAGCCTTGATCTGCTTGGCCAGGAACGGGTTGGACGGCACGACTACGTCATAACCGGAGCTGCCGGCCAGCAGCTTGGCTTCCAGTACTTCGTTGCTGTCAAAGACGTCATAGACGACCTTGATGCCGGTTTCCTTCTCGAAGTTGGCCAGGGTGTCTTCGGCGATGTAATCGCTCCAGTTGTAGACATGCAGCACCTTGCTGTCAGCCTGAGCAGCGCCTGCCACGGCCGCGGTCAGGGACAACGCGAGAAGGGTCTTGCCGAATGTTTTCATGCGTACAGCTCCTGTTGTTGTGTCGTTATTCCAGAGGTCGCGCAAGCCGTTCCAATCAGGCCGGCTCGCGCACTCTGGCGCAGTCTGGCAAGGTCATGGCACCGCTGACAACTTTCCGTGACTGCGGGCTTTCAGACCGACAAGTCACGCAGGGTCAGATCCAGGCACTTGCGCGCTTTCTCTACCAGCTCATCCACTTCCGCCTGGCTGATCACCAGTGGTGGCGCAATGATCATGGTGTCGCCCACGGCGCGCATGATCAGACCGTTATTAAAGCAGTGGCCGCGGCAGATCATGCCTACCGCCTTGTCACCCGGATAACGTGTGCGCGTGGCCTTGTCCTGCACCAACTCGATGGCACCAAGCATGCCGACGCCGCGCACTTCACCCACCAGCGGGTGATCTGCCAGCTCACGTAGACGACGCTGCAAATACGGTGCCGTTTCTGCCTTCACCCGCTCGACGATGCCTTCTTCCTTGAGAATGCGCAGGTTCTCCAGGCCCACCGCTGCCGCCACCGGATGGCCGGAATAGGTGAAACCATGGTTGAAATCGCCGTGCGCCTCGATCACCTCGAACACCTTGTCGCTGACGATCAACCCGCCCATCGGCACGTAGCCGCTGGTAAGGCCCTTGGCGATGGTCATCAGGTCAGGCTTGAGATCGTAATACTGGCTGCCGAACCACTCGCCGGTACGGCCGAAACCGCAGATCACTTCGTCGGCGACGAACAGGATGTCGTACTTGCCGAGGATTTCCTTGATGCGCGGCCAGTAGCTGTCCGGCGGGATGATCACGCCGCCAGCGCCCTGAATCGGCTCGGCAATGAACGCCGCGACATTCTCTTCACCCAACTCGAGAATCTTCTTCTCCAACTGGTCAGCGGCCCAGATGCCGAAGGCTTCCGGCGACTGGTCGCCACCCTCACCGAACCAGTACGGCTGCGGAATGTGGGCGATGCCCGGGATCGGCAGGTCGCCCTGCTCGTGCATGAACTTCATGCCGCCCAGGCTGGCGCCGGCCACGGTGGAGCCGTGGTAGCCATTGTCGCGGCTGATGATGATCTTCTTCTGCGGTTGGCCTTTGCACGCCCAGTAGTGGCGTACCAGGCGCAGCATGGTGTCGTTGCCCTCCGAGCCCGAACCGGTGAAGAACACATGGTTCATGCCGGCCGGCGCCAGCTGGGAGATGGCATGGGCCAGCTCCAGCACCGGTGGATG
>JBLUOL010000014.1:0-46869 GCA_048065775.1 Pseudomonas sp. GW6 | reverse complement strand
GTGGCGGGTTGCACCCGCCCTACTCATATCGGCCAACCAGTGACTATCACCGCCACTGATGATGCTGGGCAGCCAGGCGACTGACTGCCTAGACTCGGCCGATCATCTGGAGGCCCGTTCCATGTCCGAGACCCTGCTCAGCTCCCGCAACCTGGCGTTCGAACTTTATGAAGTGCTCGACGCCGAAGCCCTGACCCAGCGTCCGCGCTTCGCCGATCACAACCGCGAGACCTTCGATGCGGCGATCAGCACCGCGCGCGGTATTGCCGAGGAGCTGTTCGCCCCGCACAACCGCAAGAACGACGAGCACGAGCCGCAGTACGTCGATGGCGGCGCAGTGCTGATCCCGGAAGTAGAACCCGCTCTGCGCGCCTTCCACGAGGCCGGCTTTCTCAACGCCACGCGCGACTTCGAGCATGGCGGCATGCAGCTGCCCAACCTGCTGTCGCAGGCCTGCTTCGCCCATTTCCAGTCGGCCAATATCGCCACCAGCTCCTACTCGATGCTGACCATGGGCGTGGCCAACCTGATCGAAGCCTTCGGCAGCGAGGAGCAGAAGGCCCGCTACCTACAGCCGATCATCGATGGCCGTTTCTTCGGCACCATGGCGCTGACCGAGCCGCACGCCGGCTCGTCGCTGTCGGACATCCGCACAAAGGCCGAACCGCACGCCGACGGCAGCTACCGCATCAAGGGCAACAAGATCTTCATCTCCGGCGGCGACCAGCCAATCTCAGAGAACATCGTGCACATGGTGCTGGCCAAGCTGCCGGACGCACCGCCCGGGGTGAAGGGCATCAGCCTGTTCCTGGTGCCCAAGTTCCATGTCAATGACGACGGCTCGCTGGGCGCGCGCAACGACGTAACCCTGGCCGGCCTGTTCCACAAGATGGGCTGGCGCGGCACCACCTCCACGGCGCTGAACTTCGGCGACCACGGCGAATGCGTCGGCTACCTGGTGGGCAAGCCGCACGCCGGCCTGTCCTACATGTTCCAGATGATGAACGAAGCGCGCATTGGCGTCGGTATGGGCGCGATCATGCTCGGCTATGCCGGCTACCTGTACTCGCTGGACTACGCGCGCAACCGTCCGCAGGGTCGCCAGCCGGATGGCAAGGACCCGAGCAGCCCGCAGATTTCCATCGTCGAGCACGCCGATGTGCGGCGCATGCTGCTGACGCAGAAGGCCTACGTCGAAGGCGCCTTCGACCTCGGCCTGTACGCCGCACGCCTGTTCGACGACACCCACACCCTGGAGACAGCCGAAGAGCGCACCCGCGCCCTGGAACTGCTCGACCTGCTCACGCCCATCGTCAAATCCTGGCCCTCGGAGTTCTGCCTCAAGGCCAACGAACTGGCCATCCAGATCCTCGGCGGCCACGGCTACACCCGCGAGTACCCGGTGGAGCAGTACTACCGCGATAACCGCCTTAACCCGATTCACGAGGGTACCCACGGCATCCAGTCGCTCGACCTGCTCGGGCGCAAGGTCTCGCAGAACGGCGGCGCCGCACTCAAGCAACTGCTCAAGCTGATCAACGACTGCTGCCAGCGCGCCAGCGAGCATGAATCGCTCACCGCCCTGCGCCAACCGCTGGAGCAACTACTGGCGCGCCTGCAGGCGGTAACCCTGGCGCTGCTGGGCGACCTGATGAGCGGCAAGGTCAACCAGGGCCTGGCCAACTCGGCGTTGTACCTGAAAGTGTTCGGCCACACGGTGATTGGCTGGCGCTGGTTGGAGCAGGCGATTCGCGCCGAACAAGGCCTGGCCCGCACGGACAACGCCGAGGAGCAAGCCTTCTACCGTGGCAAGCTGCAAGCCGCGCGTTACTTCCTGACCTGGGAGGTGCCGAGCTGCCACCACGACCTGGCCATTCTCGAAGCGCGTGACGACACCTGCCTGGGCATGCAGGACGCCTGGTTCTGAAACTGAGCCAAAGGCCCCGGAGCGCCCCCGCAGGAGGCGCTCCGGGGTAATTTAGAAAAATGTAATAACCTTTTTGACAGCGGTACGAAGGCTACGGTTAGAATCCCTGGCACGCGCCATGCATACGGCGCCCCACGTTTGCCAGCCAGGAGTACGCGCCGTTGGATGCCAGCGCCATCAACAATCTGTTCTTGATCGGCGCCTTGCTGGTAGCAGCCAGCATTCTGGTCAGCGCGTTCGGCACCCGCTTCGGCATCCCCATTCTGGTGATCTTCCTCGCTGTCGGCATGCTCGCCGGCACCGACGGCCCCGGCGGCATCGTCTTCGACAACTACCCCCTGGCCTATCTGGTGGGCAACCTGGCGCTGGCCGTGATTCTGCTCGATGGCGGCATGCGCACACGGGTTTCCAGCTTCCGCGTGGCGCTGTGGCCGTCGCTATCCTTGGCGACGGTGGGGGTGGTGATAACCGCAGGCTTGACCGGCCTGGCTGCCACCTGGTTATTCAACCTGACCCTGCTGGAAGGCTTGCTGATCGGCGCCATCGTCGGCTCCACCGATGCGGCGGCGGTGTTCTCCCTGCTCGGCGGGCGTGGCCTCAACGAACGGGTCAGCTCCACGCTGGAAATCGAGTCCGGCAGTAACGACCCGATGGCCGTATTCCTCACCGTGACCCTGATCGCCATGCTCGCCAGCGGTCAGACCGGTTTCAGTTGGGACCTGCCGGTTCAGCTGGTGCAGCAGTTCGGTTTAGGCGCCCTGCTGGGCCTCGGGGGAGGCTGGCTACTGCTCAAGCTGGTCAATCGCATGGAGCTGGCCGCTGGTCTTTACCCCCTGCTGGTAGTCAGCGGCGGCCTGATCATCTTCGCCATCACCACCGCCGTAGGCGGCAGCGGCATCCTGGCCATTTACCTGTGCGGTCTGTTGCTGGGCAACCGGCCGATCCGCTCGCGCCACGGTATCCTGCATATGCTCGACGGCCTCACCTGGCTGGCGCAGATCGGCATGTTCCTGGTCCTCGGCTTGCTGATCACACCGCACGAGCTGCTGCCCATCGCCCTGCCGGCACTGGCCCTGGCACTGTGGATGATTCTCTTCGCGCGGCCGCTGTCGATCTTCCTCGGCCTGCTGCCGTTTCGCGCCTTCCATGACCGCGAGCGGATCTTCATCGCCTGGGTCGGCCTGCGCGGCGCGGTACCCATCATCCTCGCGGTGTTCCCGCTGATGGCCGGCCTGCCCAACGCGCAGCTGTTCTTCAACGTGGCGTTCTTCATCGTGATCATCTCGCTGCTGCTGCAGGGCACCAGCCTGCCGTTGGCCGCCAAGCTGATGCGTGTGACCGTACCGCCGGAGCCGGCACCAGTGTCACGCGCCGGCCTGGAAGTACACCCGACCAGCCAGTGGGAGCTGTTCGTCTATCGCCTGGGGGCAGAAAAATGGTGCATCGGCGCCGCCCTGCGTGAGCTGAACATGCCTGAGGGCACCCGTATCGCCGCCCTGTTCCGTGGCCGCGAGCTGCTCCACCCTTCGGGCAGTACACGCCTGCAAGCTGGCGACCTGCTCTGCGTGATCGGCCACGAACATGACCTGCCGGCACTCGGCAAGCTGTTCAGCCAGGCCCCGAAACGTGGCCAGGACCTGCGTTTCTTCGGCGACTTCGTACTCGAAGGCGACGCCGAACTGAGCGCCGTCGCGGCGCTCTACGGCCTGAAACTCGACGAGCTGGAAGGCAATCAGCCGCTGGGGCGCTTCATCGCTCACGAAATCGGTGGCGAGCCCGTAGTCGGCGACCAGGTGGAGTGGCAGGGCCTGACCTGGACGGTAGCAGCCATGGAAGGGAACAAGGTGCGCAAAGTCGGCGTCAGATTCCCCGAAGGCACGCGCCCAGGCCCAGGGCTGCACTTCTAGCAAGCAGTTGAAAACTACCGGCTAGGACTCTGCTAGCATCAGCATCACGCGCGGGCCACAGGGCCCGCGTCTTCGTTGTGCCGCAGGTATTCTCAATCGTTACCGCTCACTCAGTAGATCAATCGACCATGCATTTGTCGCGCCTTTCCCTAGCAGCCGTTCTGTTTGCCTTGTTCATCGGCATCCCACAGGTGTTCGCCCAGGAGCCACCGACAGCGGAAAGCGTGCAGCAGAGCCTGGACAGCCTGGCTGATCGCAAACTGCCGGAAGCCGAGCAGCTGGCGCTCAAACAGACCCTCGAACAGACGCTGCGTATGCTGCGGGACCGGCAAACCGCCGATCAGCGTCTCAGCGACCTGCGCAAGCAACTGGACGACGCGCCGCGCTTGATCAGCGAAGCCCAGCGTGAACTGGACAGGCTCAAGGCCAGCCCGGAACAACAGGTTTCCGCGCGCCATGCGCGGACCTCGCTCGCTCAGCTCGAACAATTGCTCAGCGAGCGCTCCAGCCAGATCAGCGAGTGGAACAAGGCGATCATCGAGGCCAACAGCCTGGTGATCACCGCACAGACCCGCCCGGAACGTGCCCAGGCGGAGATCAGCCAGAACCAGACACGCAGCCAACTGATCAACGACAGCCTCAAGAGCGGTCGCTTCGATGGCAAGGCACTGACCCAGGAGCGCCGTAATCAACTCAGCGCGGAGCTCTCGTTACTCGCAGCGCAAACCCAGCTACGCCGCCAGGAGCTGGCCGGCAACAGCCTGCTGCAAGACCTCGGCAGTGCCCAACGCGCCCTGCTCGAGGAACGTATCAATCGCGCCGAGCAGGAGCGCCAGGCCCTGCAGGGTCTGATCAACGAACGGCGCCGTGCGGAATCGGAGCAGACCGTTGCCGAGCAGTCCCTGGAAGCTGAACGCGCCAGTTCGGACAGGCTGCTGGCCAAGGAGAGCACCCTCAACCTCAAGCTCTCCGACTACCTGCTGCGCGCGACAGACCGCCTGAACGGCCTGACCGAGCAAAACCTGCAAACTCGTCAGCAGCTGGACAACCTCAACCAGGCCAACCAGGCGCTGGATGAGCAGATTCGGGTGCTGCAAGGCAGCCTGCTGCTGTCGAAAATTCTCTACCAGCAGAAACAGGCCCTGCCGAAACTCAAGCTCGAAGACGGCTCGCTCGCCAACGAAATCGCTGACATTCGCCTCTATCAGTTCGAGCTGAACAAGCAACGTGAAGAAATCAGCGACCCCGCCCGCTATGTGGACAACCTGCTCAGCGGCCAGCCGAGCGAGGAGGTTACCCCTGAACTGCGCAGTGCACTGCGCGAGCAGCTCAACACCCGGCGCGAATTGCTCGACCGCCTCAACCGCTCGCTGAATGCGCTGCTCAACGAGTCGATCACCCTTCAGCTCAACCAGAAGGAGCTGGAGAGTACAGCCAGCAGCCTGCGCGCGACCATCGACGAGCAGATGTTCTGGATTCCCAGCAACAAGCCACTTGATCTGGATTGGTTGAAATCGGCACCGCGTCGTCTTGAGCAGCAACTGGCCAGCATGCCCTGGGGTCTGGCCATCAGCGAACTTGGCGCCGGTTTGTTCGAGCGACCGCTGGTTTTCCTGCCGCTGATTCTGCTCTGCGCCCTGATTCTCTGGCGGCGCCAGTATCTGTTCAACAAGCTCAGCGCGCTACATGGTGACATCGGCCACTACAAGCATGACAGCCAGTTGCATACACCAATGGCACTGGGGCTCAACGTCATCCTCGCGCTGCCGGTCACGTTGTTCCTGGCACTTTGCGGCTATGCCCTGCTGCATGATGCGCGCGGGCAGAACCTCTACCTGGGCGCCGCACTCTATGAAATGGCGGAAGCCTGGCTGGTGTTCTACACCCTGCACCGCATTCTTTCCCCGGATGGCGTGGCCATCCTGCACTTCCACTGGCCACCGGCCAACGTTGCCTTCTTCCGTCAGCACCTGCGCCGCCTGGGCCTGGTGGTGATGGCGCTGGTGGCCGTGGTGAGCATTGCCGAACACCAGCCGGCGAGCCTGGCCAACGACGTCATCGGCATCGCCGTGGTCCTGAGCTGCTACGCCCTGATGGCCTGGCTGCTGTTCCACCTGCTGTTCAGCGCACCGCTGCGCGAGAACACCTCCGCCTTGCGCACCGGTGTCGGCGTGCTGTTCAACCTGCTGCCGCTGGCGCTGATCGGTGCAGTTGCCTTCGGCTATTACTACACGGCGCTCAAGCTCACCGACCGCTTGATCGACACCCTGTACCTGCTGATCATCCTGCTTATCGTCGAGGCCACGCTGGTGCGCGGTCTGAGCGTGGCGGCACGGCGCCTGGCCTATCAGCGTGCACTGGCCAAACGCCAGGCACAGAGCAAGGAAAGCCTGGATGGCGAAGCACCGGTAGAAGAACCGACCCTGGATATCGAGCAGGTCAACCAGCAGTCCCTGCGCCTGATTCGCCTGGCCCTGCTCGGCGGCTTCCTGGTCTGCCTGTATGCGGTCTGGGCCGATCTGATCGGCGTGTTCACCTACCTCGACACCATCAACCTCTACGAATACAGCAGCGGCACCGGGGATAACGCGGCCCTGGTGCCGATCAGCCTGATGGACGTGATCGGTGCGCTGATCATCGTCGCCATCACCGTGGCGCTAGCGCGCAACCTGCCGGGTCTGCTCGAAGTGCTGGTGCTGTCGCGCATGCGCCTGGCACAGGGCAGTGCCTACGCCACCACCACCTTACTGTCCTACGCCCTGGTGGCCATCGGCATCGTCACCACGCTGTCGACGCTTGGCGTCAGTTGGGACAAGCTGCAATGGCTGGTGGCCGCGTTGTCGGTAGGCCTGGGTTTCGGCCTGCAGGAAATTTTCGCCAACTTCATCTCCGGCCTGATCATCTTGTTCGAGCGCCCGGTGCGTATTGGCGACGTGGTGACCATCGGCAACCTGTCCGGCACAGTGAGCAAGATCCGTATCCGCGCCACCACCATCACCGATTTCGACCACAAGGAAATCATCGTTCCGAACAAGACCTTCATCACCGGCCAGTTGATCAACTGGTCGCTGAGCGACACGGTCACCCGCGTCACCCTCAAGGTCGGCGTTGGCTACGGCTCGGACCTCGACCTGGTGCGCAAGCTGCTGCTGCAAGCGGCGCAGGAAAACCCAAGGGTGCTCAAGGAGCCGTCGCCCATCGTCTACTTCCTCAATTTTGGCGAAAGTACGCTGGACCACGAGCTGCGCATCCACGTGCGCGACCTCGGCGACCGCAACCCGGCCACCGACGAGATCAACCGCTTCATCGACCGCGAGTTCCCGAAAAACGGCATCAACATCGCCTTCCGTCAGGTCGAGGTGTATGTGAAGAACCTGGAACACGGCGAGCAGAAACTCGATCAAAAGGATCTGGCCAAGGCCGCAGCTGCCGGCGCCGCCAGCCTGCAGCAACCCCCCAAGCCGCCCGCGGCGCCATGAGCAGTCAGGAACCCTGGTGAAAAGTCTCGATACGCTGAGCTTCGACAACCGCTTCGCCCGCCTCGGCGATGCGTTCTCAACCGAAATACTGCCCGAACCGATCGAGCAGCCAAGGTTGGTGGTGGCGAGCGAGTCAGCCTTGGCTCTGCTCGATCTCGCCGCTAGCGAAGCACAGCGCTCCGAGTTCGCCGAACTGTTCGCCGGACACAAACTCTGGGAAGAAGCCGAGCCGCGCGCCATGGTCTATTCCGGGCACCAGTTCGGCGGCTACACCCCGCGCCTGGGCGACGGTCGCGGGTTGCTGCTGGGCGAAGTGGTCAACGAGGCCGGCGAGTACTGGGATCTACACCTCAAGGGCGCCGGCATGACGCCCTACTCGCGCATGGGCGATGGCCGCGCGGTGCTGCGCAGCTCGATCCGCGAATTTCTCGCCAGCGAACACCTGCACGCCCTCGGTATCCCCAGCTCGCGCGCGCTATGCGTGACCGGTTCGGCGACACCGGTGTGGCGCGAGAAGCAGGAAAGCGCCGCCATGGTGCTGCGCCTGGCGCAGAGCCACGTGCGCTTCGGCCACTTCGAATACTTCTACTACACGCGCCAGCACGAGCACCTGAAGACCCTGGGCGAACACGTCATGGCCTGCCACTTCCCGCAGTGCCTGGAACAGGACGAACCCTGGCTGGCGCTGCTGCGCGAAGTGATCGAACGCACCGCCGCGATGATCGCTCACTGGCAGGCCTATGGCTTCTGCCATGGCGTGATGAACACCGACAACATGTCGATCCTCGGCATCACCTTCGACTACGGCCCTTACGCCTTCCTCGACGATTTCGACGCCAACCACATCTGCAACCATTCCGACGACACCGGTCGCTACAGCTTCAGCAATCAGGTGCCCATCGCCCACTGGAACCTCGCCGCACTGGCCCAGGCGCTGACGCCCTTCGCCGCGGTCGAACAATTGCGCGAGGCCTTGGAGTTGTTCCTGCCGCTGTACCAGGCGCACTACCTCGACCTGATGCGCAAGCGCCTGGGTTTCACCAGCGCCGAGGATGAGGACGAAGCGCTGATCCAGCGTCTGCTGCAACTGATGCAGGCCGGTAAATCCACCGACTACACCCTGTTCTTCCGCCACCTCGGCGAACAGGCGCCTGCCGATGCCCTGAAAATCGTGCGTGACGATTTCGTCGACCTCGCCGGCTTCGACGCCTGGAGCCGCGACTACCTGGCCCGTTGCGAACGCGAAGGCGGCGAACAGGCCGAACGCCAGGTGCGCATGCATTCGGTCAACCCCAAGTACATCCTGCGCAACTACCTGGCGCAGCAGGCCATCGAAGCCGCCGAACAGGGCGACTATGACCCGGTACGCGAGCTGCACGCGGTGCTCTCGCGCCCGTTCGACGAACAGCCGGACATGCAGCGCTATGCCGAACGCCCGCCGGAGTGGGGCAAGCACCTGGAGATCAGCTGTTCGTCGTAAGTGATAGCGCCTTGGCCCTGTTCGCGGCGGATCACAGACTCTGGCCGGGCCTCTCGCCAGCGCTTATCTGTTAAATCGAAAAGGCATATCAATCTGCCCAAACATTCTTAGACTATCTAAAAGAACCCCTCTATCTTGGCGCCCTGCCAGGCCGCCCAGTGCGCGCCCGATACCTCACACGAGATTCGACGCAAAGAATCTGTCCCCGATCCCGCTGGCCGAGAACCTGCCGCCCAAACAGCCAGGCCACCCAGCGGATCAGAGACCGGTTCTAAGGATTTTCATGCTCTGGGACTCCCTGCCTCTGCTGTTTGTCGGCGCCCTGCTGATCTGGGTGCTCTATGCCTTCGTCCGCGAAAAGTGGAGCCCCGACATCGTCGCCGCCATCGCCGTGGCCGCCTTGCTGGTCAGCCAACTGCTGACGCCGGGCGAAGTGCTCAGCGTGCTGTCGAACTCAGCCCCTGTGACCATCGCCTGCATGTTCGTGCTCTCCGCTGCGCTGGAGCGTACCGGCTGCATCGACGCTCTCGGCAATTGGCTGGGCAATCTGGTCGGTACCAGCCCCATTCGCGTGCTCACCGGCCTCACCGTCACCGCGCTGGTGGTATCGGCCTGCCTGAACAACACGCCGGTGGTGGCCATCCTCACCCCGGTGGCCATCGCCTTGGCGCGCCGCGCCGGTACCCTGCCGTCAAAACTGCTGATTCCCCTGTCCTACGCAACCATTCTCGGCGGCACCCTGACCATGATCGGCACCTCGACCAACATTCTGGTCGACGGCGTCGCACGCAAGGCGGGCATGGCGCCCTTTGGCATCTTCGAGATCACCGGCGTCGGCCTGATCATGGCCGCCTTTGGCATGCTGTACCTGCTGACCGTAGGCCGCCACCTGCTGCCGGAACGCGAGACCCTGTCGCGCCAGCTGCGCCCGGATCTGTCGCGCACCTTCATGACCGAACTGCTGGTACCGCACGACTCACCGATGATCGGCAAGACCCTGCACGAAGCCAACCTCAATGGTGGCAGCGGCCTGCAGGTGCTCAAGCTGTTCCGTGAAGAGCAGGAGCTGACCGAACCCGGCGCCGAAACCCTGCTCTCCAGTGGCGACCGCCTGGTGCTGCACGGCCAGGTCAAGGATGTGGTGGAGCTGCGTGAGAGCGGCCACCTGAGCTTCAACCGCGGTGATGCCTTCGAGACCATCAGCAGCCACGACGTGATTCTCGCCGAGGCTATCGTCGGGCGTAACTCACGCTACAGCCACCGCCCCATGCGCGATCTGGACCTCACCGCGCGCTACGGCATCGCCGTGCTCGCCGTGCATCGCCAGGACGAGAACGTGCAGGGCAACCTCGATGATTTCGAGCTGCAATTCGGCGACGTGATGCTGGTCGAAGGCACGCCAGCGCAGATCAAACGCTTCGCCGACAACGGCGAACTGATCAGCCTAAACGCCGTGCAGGAGCGTGCCTTCCGCCGCGACAAGGCGCCCATCGCGATTCTCTCCACCCTGGCCGTGATGTTGCTGGCCGCCTTTGGCGTGATGCCCATCGAGGGCCTGGCGATCATCGGCGCAGTCACCGTGCTGGCGACCCGCTGCCTGGATGTGGAGGATGCCTACAAGGCAGTGGACTGGAAGATCCTCAGCCTGATCTTCGGCATGCTGGCCATCAGCATCGCCATGGACAAGGTCGGTCTGGTCAAGCTGCTGGTGGAAAACGTCATGGGCTGGCTGCCCTGGGCTGGACCGCTGCTGATGCTGAGCTTCATCTACCTGTTCACGTCCATCCTTACCGAAATGCTGTCGAACAACGCCGTGGCCGTGCTGATCACCCCCATCGCCATTGGCATGGCCCAGCACCTGGGCGTGGACCCACGTGCCTTCGTGGTCGCGGTGATGTTCGCCGCCAGTGCCAGCTTCGCCACGCCCATCGGCTACCAGACCAACACCTTCGTCTACAACGCCGGTGGCTATCGCTTCACCGACTTCATGAAGATCGGTATTCCCCTGAATCTGCTGCTATGGGGCGTGGCCACCCTGGTCATCCCCTGGTTCTTCCCGCTGACCCCGCTCTGACTTGATATCCGCAGGCGCTGGCTCCATTTAAGGCACATGACCCACGGAGCCTCGCCTCATGTCCGATCCGCTGCTGATTCCCTGCCCACACTGCAACGGGCTCAACCGCATTCCCGCCGAGCGTCTGCATGACGCCCCACGCTGCGGCCGTTGCAAGAGTGAAGTGCTGCCCGCTGCGCCCATCACGCTCACCCAAGCCAACTTCGCCAGTCAGTTGAAAGGCGACCTGCCATTGCTGGTGGATGTCTGGGCCAGTTGGTGCGGTCCCTGCCAGGCCTTCGCACCGACCTTCCAGCAGGCAGCCGCACAGCTGCAGGGACGCTGCCGCCTGGGCAAGCTCGATAGCGAGGCCAACCCGAACCTGGCCGGGCAACTGGGCATCCGCTCGATCCCCAGCCTGATCCTGTTCAAGGGCGGCGTCGAAGTCGCCCGCCAGAGCGGCGCCATGCCTCTCCCCCAACTGCAAGCCTGGCTGCGCCAACAGGGCATTTAGGATGCACCTGTAGCCCGGATGCAATCCGGGGATAGCCGGTGCGCGATTTCCCGGATTGCATTCGGGCTACGTGCCTGGGGCGCTTGAGCGCTTCGGTCAGTCGCCACGGGCGCTGCGGTCAATTGCAGCGCGCCACCCGCCCCTTAGTCTGGCAAAACGTCCGCTCAGGAGTTTCGCCATGCCGCTGCCCGTAGAAATCGCTCGTCAGCTCACCGAAGAACAGATCGCCTTCGTCAAACGCAGCGGCCTCAAGGCCGAGGTGCTGGAGCCAGGCTTCGTGCGCCTGCACATGCCCCTGCAAGGCAACCAGAACCATATCGGCAGCATGTACGCCGGCGCCCTCTTCACCCTCGCGGAAATACCCGGCGGCGCGCTGTTTCTGACCAGCTTCGACGCCCAGCGCTTCTATCCCATCATCAAGGAAATGAACCTGCGCTTTCGCCGCCCGGCCACGGGCGACATTCAGGTCGAGGCGCGCCTCTCGGCCGAGGAAATCGCCCAGCTGGAAGAACAGGCCAACCAGCAGGGCAAGGCCGAATATCTGCTGGAGCTGCAACTGACCGACGGCAGCGGCGAAGTGGTCGCAGAAAGTCGCGGGTACTACCAATTGCGTTTACGCTGAATGACGCCGCTGCCTGCATTCGCAATCGGTAACAGTCTCCGACCTTGCCATAGGTCAAAAGAGCGGCTATCTGAACAGGCACAATAAAATTGCCGAGGGGTATCGGCAGGAGAGCCGTCACCATGTTCAAGCACATTCTTATCGCCCATGACCTGCGCGACACCGCTGACATGGCGTTGTGCCGCGCCACGCAGTTGGCGCAGCAGCACAACGCCCGCCTGAGCATCCTGCACGTGCTCGACCCCAGCCAGAGCAGCGAACAGCACGAAAAGGCGCGCCAAGCGCTGGATCGCAGCCTGACCCGATACGCCCCTCCCGGCACCGAACTGCGCATGCTCAGCGGCAAACCTTCGGAAGTGGTGCTGCAACAGGTTCAGGACAGCGGCTGCGACCTGCTGGTGCTGGGCGGGCACCACCAGCGTCATGACTTTTTCTCCGGCACCAGCCTCGATCGCATCGCCCGCCGCTGCACCGTGCCGCTGCTGCTGGTAGCGCGCAACGACTCCCATCCTTATCAGCGGGCGCTGGCCGCCATCGACTTCTCCCTGTGCGCCTGCAGCGCCCTCGGCCAGGCCTATCGCCTGCTGCCCGGCGATGCCGAGTTGCACGCTCTACATGTATTCGAACCGGACAAGGGCACGCCGCAGCAGGTGGAACTGCAACTGCAGACCCAGCGCGGCCTGATCGATCAGCTGTTGCAGGACGAAGCGCAAAGCCTGCCGCCTGGCGGCCCGAAGCTGAGCCATGACGTACTGCAGGGCGGCATCCTGCGCAGCCTGCAAGAGCAGATCAAAACGCGTCGAGCAGAACTGCTGGTGCTCGGCAGCCACGGCCGCAGCGCCTTCTCCCAGGCACTGCTGGGTAGCCTGGCGCAGCATTTCCTGCACAAGGCGCCTTGCGACGTGTTCGTGGTGCGCTAACGAACAAGGCGCCCGCGGGCGCCTTGATTTATCGCTGACAGACCGTCAAGCCTGATTGAGCAAATCGTGCAGCTCGACGAACTGCAGCGTCAGCTTGTGCCTTGCATCCAGATGGATCAGCGGCGTGCATACCTGGTGCGATTCGCGCATCTTCACTGAGCTCATCAGGTTCACCGGCAACACCGGCAAGCCCTCGGCGATCAGCTCATCCAGCAACTGCTGCGGCAAGGTGGCGCGCGGCTGGAACTGGTTGACCACGATGCCCTCCACCTCCAGACCCTCATTATGGTCTTCCTTCAACTCGTCGATCTCGGCCAGCAGGCCATACAGGGCGTTGCGCGAGAAGCTATCGCAGTCGAAGGGGATCAGCACACGGTCGGCCGCAATCAGCGCGGAAACCGTATAGAAATTCAGTGCCGGCGGTGTGTCCAGGTAGATGTGGTCGTAATCTTCGGCCAGTTCGTCGAGCAGTTTGCGCAGTTTGTTGATCTTGTGCTTCTGCTCCAGCTTCGGCTGCAGCTCGGCCAGCTCGGCCGTGGCGGTGACCACATGCAGGTTGTCGAACGGCGTCTCGTAGATATCCACCTTGCCCTTCTTGGCAAAAGGCCCGGAAGCCAGGGTCTGCTTGAAGAAGTCGGCAATGCCCATGGGAATTTCCTCGCCAGTGAGCCCGGTGAGGTAGTGGGTCGAGTTGGCCTGCGCATCCAGGTCGATCAGTAGCGTCCGGTAGCCCTGCGCCGCACTGACCGCGGCGAGATTACAGGCGATGCTGGACTTGCCCACGCCCCCCTTCTGGTTGAACACCACACGTCGCATCGCTGCTCTCCCTGGTCTGGAATGTTCCGAATTCTATGCAAAGCCCATGACAGGTGATAGGTGTTTGACCTTATCTAGTGGCCTTACGCCATCCAGCATGATAGGTTGCGCCCGCGCCACAGGCGCATCAGGACAACACGCACAACAAGGAAATGCAATGCAGTACCTGCGTACACTTTTGATCGGCAGTCTTCTCGTAATTACTACAGGCTGCGCCAACGGACTGAACTCCGTACAGAAAGCTGAACTCGATTCCTATGAAGCCCGTGGTTTGGCCATTCAGGAGAAGAGCCCAGGCACCGGTGCAGCGCTCGGCCTGTTGCCAGGCGGCGGATCGTTCTACGGCCGCGAATACGGCTTTGGCGTGGTCAACCTGCTGTTCTGGCCGCTGTCCATCCTCTGGGATCCTATCAGCGGCTACGATGCCTCTCGCGCCATCAATTACAACGTGACCAAAGCCCATGTCGCCAAACTGCATGAGCGTGAGATGCAGGAGCTGGATGATCAGCTAGGCAGTGGTCAACTCGATATCGCTCAGTACACGCTGGAAAAGCGCAAGGTCGATACCAAATACCGCGCAGGCTTCTAATTTAAAAAGCCCGGCATTGCCGGGCTTTTTTATGCATCACTGGTGATACTGCGCCGACAACTCGTGTACGGCCTCGAAGAAGGCGCCTGCATGAGCCGGGTCGACCTCAGGGGTGATGCCGTGACCAAGGTTGAACACATGGCCACTGCCAGCGCCGTAGGCGGCCAGGATGCGCGCCACCTCGGCACGAATCGCCGCCGGCTTGGCATAGAGCACCGCCGGGTCCATGTTGCCCTGCAGGGCGACCTTGGCACCGACACGGGCGCGCGCACTGCCGATGTCGCACGTCCAGTCCAGGCCCAGCGCCTCGGCGCCGGTGTCAGCCAGGGATTCGAGCCACAGGCCACCGCCCTTGGTGAACAGGATCACCGGTACACGGCGGCCATCATGCTCGCGAATCAGGCCGTCGACGATCTTCTTCATGTAGGCCAGGGAGAACTCCTGATAGGCCGCCGCCGACAGCGCGCCGCCCCAGGAGTCGAAGATCTGCACCGCCTGCGCACCGGCCAGGATCTGCCCGTTGAGGTAGGCCGTGACTGACTGCGCCAGCTTGTCGAGCAACGCATGCAAGGCTTGCGGGTTGTCGTAGAGCATCGCCTTGGTCTTGCGAAAATCCTTCGACGAACCGCCTTCGACCATGTATGTGGCCAGCGTCCACGGGCTGCCGGAGAAGCCGATCAGCGGCACGCGGCCATTGAGTTCGCGACGGATGGTACGCACGGCGTCCATCACGTAACCCAGATCTTTCTCGGCATCCGTCACCGGCAGTGCCTCGATATCGGCCAGGCTGCTGATCACCTTCTTGAAACGCGGGCCTTCGCCGGTCTCGAAGTACAGGCCCTGGCCCATGGCATCGGGGATGGTGAGGATGTCGGAGAACAGGATCGCCGCATCCAGTTGCGGGTAGCGATCCAGCGGCTGGATGGTGACCTCGCAGGCAAGCTCCGGGTTCTTCATCAGGCTCACGAAGTCGCCGGCCTTGGCCCGGGTCGCGCGGTACTCCGGCAGATAACGGCCGGCCTGGCGCATCATCCAGATCGGCGTGACATCCACGGGTTGCTTGAGCAGGGCACGCAGGAAACGGTCGTTCTTCAGGGCGGTCATGGCAGAGTCCTAGAAAAAAGTGCGGGCATTTTCGCAGAGCGCAAAACAAAAGGCACGGCGGGTGCCGTGCCTTTTGTCCATCGCGACGATATGCCGCGACGATTTACCAGCTGCGATAGGGCAGGAACTTGCCGTTGAGCACGATCTGCACGCGGTCACCCTTGGGGTCGGCGACGCGGGAAATATCCATGCTGAAGTCGATGGCGCTCATGATGCCGTCGCCAAATTCCTCGTGAATCAGTTCCTTGATGGTCTCGCCATAGACGTTGATCATCTCGTAGAAGCGATAGATCAGCGGGTCGGTGGGCACGGCCTTGTCCCAGTGCTTGTGCGGGAAGGCCTGCAGAGCAGTGGAGACCTCCGCCGGCAATTCGAGCATCTCGCACAGGGCATCTGCCTGCGCCTTGGGCATGCTGTTCATGCCCAGGCAGGCGGAGGTCGTCCACACCGGCGACATGCCGATGCCCTGGCCAAGTGCGGCCCAGTCCAGGCCAAGGCGCTCTTTGGCGGCGGTGATGGTGATGCGCATCTGTTGCTTATCCATGGTGAAACTCCTTCACTGGGGTCAGAGGTACGACCCTGGCGGCCGCTGCCGGCTCGTCCAGGGCAGGGTTGATTTCGGGCGGAAAGCCTTGCTCGTCGGCCACGGTGCGACCGCGCAGTTCGTGCGAGCGGTTCACCAGGAAGTCCACGAGATGGTTACGGATGCGGTAGTACGCCGGGTGATGGATGACCTGGTCGCGCTGCCGTGGCCGAGGCAGATCAATACGTACCGACTCGGCGATGCGCGCCTGCGGGCCGTTGGTCATCAGCAGGATGCGGTCGGAGAGCAGGATCGCCTCATCGACGTCATGAGTGATCATGAACACCGTCTGCTTGGTGGCGCTCCAGATCTTGATCAGCTCGTCCTGGATCACCCCGCGGGTCAGGGCGTCCAGCGCACCGAAGGGTTCATCGAGCAGCAGCAACTGCGGCTGGGTGGCGAAGGCGCGGGCGATGCTCACGCGCTGGCGCATGCCGCCGGACAGCTGCGCCGGCTTGCGCGCCTCGGAGCCACCCAGGCCGACCATTTCCAGGTACTTGCGGCTGTGTGCACGGCGCTGTTCCTTCGACCACTGCGGGAAACGCGCGCGCACGCCGAACTCGACGTTCTCCAGCGCGCTGAGCCAGGGCAGCAGGCTGTAATTCTGGAACACCACGCCGCGCTCGAGGCTGGGCCCGGCGACCTCCTTACCGGCCATCTCCAGCGTGCCCTCGCTGAAGCTGTCGAGCCCGGCCAGGGCGTTGAGGATGGTCGACTTGCCACAGCCGGAGTGACCGATGATGCAGACGAACTCGCCCTGGTCGAGACCGAAGCTGACGTCTTCGAAGACCGTCAGCGGCTCGTTGCCGGGTTGCGGGAAGCGTTTGGCCAGGCGGCGGGCATCGAGAAAATAGCGGGACATGACATCACTCCTGGTAGCTGACGAGACGGGCGACGCTGCCCAGCAGAAGGTCGAGCAGCATGCCGACCACGCCGATCATCAGAATCGAGAAGATCACGCTGGCCAGGTTGAGGTTGTTCCACTCGTTCCACACGTAGTAGCCAATGCCGGTGCCACCCACGAGCATCTCGGCGGCGACGATCACCAGCCAGGCGATGCCGACCGAGATGCGCATGCCGGTGAGGATGGTCGGCATCGCCGCAGGCAGGATCACGCTGAACGCCGTGCGCAGTGGGCTCAGCTCATGGGTGCGGGCGACGTTGATCCAGTCGCGGCGCACGCCCGCCACCCCGAAGGCGGTGTTGAGCAGCATCGGCCATACCGAGCAGATGAAGATCACGAAGATCGCCGAGGTCTGCGAGTCCTTGATCACGAACAGCGCCAACGGCATCCAGGCCAGTGGCGAGATCGGCCGCAGAATCTGGATGAAGGGGTTGAGCGCGCGGTACATCAGCGGCGACATGCCGATGACGAAGCCGACCGGGATCGCCACCAGCGCCGCCAGTAGGTAGCCGGTCAGCACCCGGTACAGCGAGTGCGCGAGCTGGATACCGATGCCCTTGTCGTTGGGTCCGTTGTCATAGAACGGCTGGCTCAGTTCGGCGTAGGCATGCGCCAGCACCACCGAGGGCGGCGGCACGCGGGCCTCCTGCTCGGCCTCGCCCATGAGCAGGGCGTATTCGTCATCAGCACTGACTGCGGCGCTTGCGGGCACGCGGCAGAGCACCTCCCAGACCACCAGCAGCAGAACCAGCAGCAGAACGGAAAGAATCGCCGCGCGCAGGGAAATGGACGCTTTCATCACGACCTCCGCATGGCGAAGCTGGCCAGGTAACCGTCCGGATCGGCCGGGTCGAAGGGTTTGCCCATCACGCTGAAGGATTTGTAGGCGTCGGCCGGTACCGGCAGGCCAAGTTCTTTCATGACCTTGCCGGCGTCAGCCGCGAGGAACACCCGCTCGGCAATGGAGCGATAGTCGACATCCCCCTGCAGATAGCCCCAACGCTTCATCTGGGTGAGGATCCACACGGCCATCGACTGCCACGGGAACGGATCGAAGTCGATGCGCTGCGGCTCGTCATGGATGTTGCCCAGGCCGTCGGCATAGCGCCCGCTGAGCACCTGCTGCACCACCGGCACCGGCTGGTTGAGGTAGTTGCGGGTCGAGATCGCCTCGGCCACCGCCTTGCGATTCTCGGCCTTGGAGGAATACTGCGTGGCATCGATCAGCGCATGCAGCAGCGCGCCATAGGTATTGGGGTTTTCACTGGCGAAGCGCTGACTGCAGGCGAAGGCGCAGCACGGATGGCCCGGCCACAGTTCCTTGGTCAGCAGGTGGATGAAGCCGACCTTCTCCCACACCGCGCGCTGATTGAACGGGTCCGGCGAGAGGAAACCATCGAGATTGCCGGCACGTAGATTGGCGACCATCTCCGGTGGTGGCACCACACGAATCTGGATGTCGCGATCCGGGTCCAGGCCGTGCTCGGCCACGTAATAACGCAACAGGAAGTTGTGCATCGAGTATTCGAACGGCACACCGAAGCGCATGCCCTTCCACAGTTTCGGATCGCGCTTGTCCTGGTGCTGCATGCCAAGCACGATGGCCTGGCCGTTGACGTTTTCCAGCGCCGGCATGACGAAGGGCGTCTGCGTCGAACCCAGCCCCAGGCTGATGGCAAGCGGCATCGGCGAAAGCATGTGCGAGGCGTCGTATTCACCGGCCAGCGACTTGTCGCGCGCCACCGCCCAGCCAGCGGTCTTCACCGTTTCCACTTCCAGCCCGTACTTGGCGTAGAAGCCCATCGGCTCGGCCATGATGATCGGCGTGGCGCAGGTGATGGGCACGAAGCCGATCTTCAGCTTGGACTTCTCCAGCGGACCAAGGCTGTCCTTGACAGCCGCCTTGACCGCATCCAGCGGGATCAAGCTGCCCAGAATCGCCGCCGCGACACCGCCCCCGATCATCCCCATGAAACTGCGCCGGGAGAAATCATTGTGACCGAACACGCCGCGCACGATGGCGTTCTCCACGGCACGATCTAGCATGGCCTCGCAGTCATCGGGCAGCGCAGCGGCACTCGGCGTGCAACGTTGGCAGGCACACCCGGCGGCATGGGAAAGCTCGCTGTCGGGGCTGAATGGATCGTCCAGGCTGTTGACGCTCATCGTGATCACTCCTGCGATGGCCTGCCCCAGATTGGTGAGGCGGGCGCTGACTGGGCTGGGCCATTACTGGCCGGTTCATGTCAGTTATTGCAGGAGCTGTACCAGCTCAAAACTCTACATAAGCGATTGAAAAATATAAATTTTTAACAAAAACAATAAATACGAAATCTCGTTATTCACGAGATTTCGTCACCTTAAAAAACGATATTTCGTCAACTGGCACGTCCTTTGGATAACGACCTGAAAGGCCAATCCCGAGAGTTCCACGATGCCCGATCCCAATGCCGCCAGTCAGTTGTTGTTGCAACACATGCAGAGCGCCAGCCTGGTCATCGATCCAATCCACGACCGCACCCTGCATGCCAATCCAGCCTGCTGCGCTCTACTCGGCTGGCCGCTGGATGAACTGCTCGCACAGCGCGCCAGCCGTCTCTGGGCACATGACCTGGGAGCACTGGTCACCTTCACCGAAGAGGTACAGGTGCGCGGCAATGCCTGGCGTGACGGCCTCGGACTGCTGCATCGCGATGGCGAGCGCCTGGAGGTGGAAATCGAGGGCAGCCGACTGGAGCATGACGGCACCATCCTGCTCGGCCTGCTGATCCAACAGCGCCGCCGCCTCGACGCCCTGCGCGGGCTGGCCGAAGCCGAGCGCTATCAACGTCAGGGACTGCTCGAATGGCAGGGCGTGGAACGCATCTTCCGCCAGTTCGAGCGGCAGAATCAGTTGATCCTCGGCGCTGCTGGCGAGGGCATCTACGGCGTCAACCGCAATGGCGAGACCACCTTCGTCAATCCGGCGGCCGAGCGCATTCTCGGCTGGCGTGCCGATGACCTGATCGGCCACAACATTCACGACCTGATTCACCACCACCATCCCGACGGCAGCACCTACGACGGCCACACCTGCCCGATCTATGCGGCCTTCAATGACGGCGAAGTGCATCAGGTGGCTGACGAGGTGTTCTGGAACAAGGCCGGCAAGCCAATCCCGGTGGATTACACCAGCACCCCGCTGCGCGACGACGGCGAACTGGTCGGTGCCGTGGTGGTGTTTCGCGACATCAGCGAGCGCCTGGAAACCGAGCGACGACTGCGCCAGGCCCTGAGCGAGGTGCAGCAGCTCAAGCAACGCCTGGAGCTGGAGAATGCCTACCTGCAGGAGGAAATTCGTGGCGAGTATGCCCAGCACGACCTGGTAGGGCGCAGCGCCGCCATGCAGCAGGTGATCCACCAGATCGAACTGGTCGCCCCCACCGGCGCCAACGTGCTGATCACCGGCGAGTCAGGCACCGGCAAGGAGCTGATCGCCCGCGCCATTCACGACAACAGCGGACGCAGCCGCCGCCCGCTGATCCGGGTGAATTGCGCAGCGGTACCGCGTGAACTGTTCGAAAGCGAGTTCTTCGGCCATATCCGCGGCGCCTTCACCGGCGCGCTGAATGACCGCGTCGGGCGCTTCGAGCTGGCCGACGGCGGTACGCTGTTTCTCGATGAAGTTGGCGAAATACCCCTGGAGCTGCAGAGCAAGCTGCTGCGCGTGCTGCAGGAACAGCAGCTGGAGCGGGTCGGCGACACCCGCACACGCCAGGTCGACGTGCGCGTGATCGCCGCCACCAACCGTGACCTGCGCCAGGAAGTACGCGCCGGCCGCTTCCGCGAAGACCTGTACTTTCGCCTCAACGTCTTCCCCATCGAGTCGGCGCCACTGCGCCAGCGCCCGGAAGACATTCCGCCGCTAGCCCAGCACTTTCTCAGCCGCGCCTGTCGCCAGCTCAACCGCCCTGAGCCCAGCCTGCGCCTGGCCGACATCCAGCGCCTGCAAGCCTATTCCTGGCCGGGCAACATTCGTGAGCTGGAGAACCTGATCGAGCGTGCGGTAATCATTTCGCCCGGAACTCGGCTGCGCCTGGACTTGCCCAATGACAACGGCAACGACGCGCCGTCGCAGCCACCGGTCGAACAGGAAATGCGGATTTTCACTCAGGGCGAGCAACGCCGGCAGATGCGCGAAAACCTGATCGCAGCACTGAAGGCCTGTGCGGGCAGGATATCGGGAAAGGACGGCGCCGCGCGGTTGCTGGAGCTGAAGCCAACGACCCTGCGCTCACGCCTGGAGAGCTTCGCCATCGACCCGCGCGACTATCGACCGGGGAGGTCGCAGCCGCGCAGGTACGAGACGAATCAGACGCCGAGGTAGTCGAGGATACCTTCGGCGGCGTTGCGGCCTTCGAAGATCGCCGTCACCACCAGGTCGGAGCCGCGCACCATGTCGCCACCGGCGAAGATCTTCGGGTTGCTGGTCTGGTGCTTGAACTGCGACTGCTCGGGCGCCACGACGCGGCCCTGGCTGTCGGTCTGGATCTCGAACTGCTCGAACCAGGGCGCCGGGCTCGGACGGAAACCGAAGGCGATCAGCACGGCCTCGGCCGGGATGACTTCCTCGGAACCCGGGATCGGCTCGGGGCTGCGACGGCCACGGGCGTCAGGCTCACCGAGACGGGTTTCGACCACCTTGATGCCTTCCACCTTGTCTTCGCCAACGATGGCGATGGGCTGGCGGTTGAAGAGGAACTTCACGCCCTCTTCCTTGGCGTTCTTCACTTCCTTGCGCGAGCCCGGCATGTTCTCTTCATCACGGCGGTAGGCGCAGGTCACGGCCTTGGCGCCCTGACGGATCGAGGTGCGGTTGCAGTCCATCGCGGTGTCACCACCGCCCAGCACCACGACGCGCTTGCCCTTCATGTCGATGAAGTCTTCCGGAGACTTCTCGAAACCGAGGTTGCGGTTGACGTTGGCGATGAGGAAGTCCAGCGCGTCATAGACGCCCGGCAGGTCCTCACCGGGGAAGCCACCCTTCATGTAGGTGTAGGTGCCCATGCCCATAAAGACGGCATCGTACTCATCCAGCAATTGCTGCATGGTCACGTCCTTGCCGATCTCGGTATTCAGGCGGAACTCGATGCCCATGCCGGTGAAGACTTCACGGCGGCGGCTGAGCACGGTCTTTTCCAGCTTGAACTCGGGGATACCGAAGGTCAGCAGGCCGCCGATTTCCGGGTTCTTGTCGAACACCACCGGGGTCACGCCGTTGCGCACCAGCACATCGGCACAGCCCAGGCCGGCCGGGCCTGCGCCGATCACCGCGACACGCTTGCCGGTCGGTTTGACCTTGGACATGTCCGGGCGCCAGCCCATGGCGAAGGCGGTGTCGGTGATGTACTTCTCCACCGACCCGATGGTGACCGCGCCGAAGCCGTCATTGAGGGTGCAGGCACCCTCGCAGAGGCGATCCTGCGGGCACACGCGGCCGCAGACTTCCGGCAGGGTGTTGGTCTGGTGCGAGAGTTCGGCGGCAGCCAGGATGTTGCCTTCCGACACCAGCTTGAGCCAGTTGGGAATGAAGTTGTGCACCGGGCACTTCCACTCGCAATACGGGTTGCCGCAGCCCAGGCAGCGATGCGCCTGGTCTGCAGCTTGCGCCGGCTTGAAGTTGTCGTAGATCTCGACGAATTCCTTCTTGCGCTGACGCAGCAGTTTCTTCTTCGGGTCTTTGCGCCCGACTTCGATGAACTGGAAGTCGTTATTCAGACGTTCAGTCATTGCATTACCTCATCAAACCACTTCAGGCGCATTCTTATTGCGGGTTGGCACGGGTGCTGGACAGCAGCGACTTCAGGCTGGCCGCTTTCGGTTTCACCAGCCAGAACTTGCGCAGGTAATCGTCCAGGTTTTCCAGCAGGTTCTGCCCCCACTCGCTACCGGTTTCCTCGACATACTCGGCGAGCACGCTTTCCAGGTGGCTGCGGTAAGCCTCCATCGCTTCATTGTTGATGCGTTGGATTTCCACCAGCTCGTGGTTGACGCGGTCGTAGAAGCCGTTGTCCATGTCGAGCACGTAGGCGAAGCCGCCGGTCATGCCCGAGCCGAAGTTGTAGCCGGTCTTGCCCAGTACGCAGACGAAACCGCCGGTCATGTACTCGCAGCAGTGGTCGCCAGTGCCTTCCACCACGGCATGGGCGCCGGAGTTACGCACGGCGAAACGCTCGCCTGCGGTACCGGTGGCGAACAGCTTGCCGCCAGTGGCGCCGTACAGGCAGGTGTTGCCGATGATGGCGCTGTCCTCGGTGGCGAACGGGCTGCCAGCAGGCGGGGTGATGACGATCTTGCCCGCAGTCATGCCCTTGCCGACGTAGTCGTTGGCGTCGCCTTCCAGGCGCAGGTGCAGACCACCGGCGTTCCATACGCCAAAGCTCTGCCCGGCAGTGCCCTTGAAGCGGAAGGTGATCGGCGCGCCATTCATGCCCTGGTTGCCATGCACACGGGCGATCTCACCGGAAATGCGCGCACCGATGGAGCGATCGCAGTTGCCGATGTTCAGCTCGTACTCACCACCGGTCTTGCCGGCGATGGCGTCCTTGGCCATTTCCACCATCTTCTCGGCCAGCAGGCCTTCGTCGAACGGCGGGTTCTTCGGCACCTGGCAGAACTGCGGTTTGTCCGCTGGGATGTGTGCGCTGGCCAGCAGCGGCGACAGATCCAGGTTGCCTTGCTTGGCGGTTTCGCCCGGCAGCACTTCGAGCAGGTCGGTGCGGCCGATCAGCTCTTCCAGGCTACGCACGCCCAGCTTGGCCAGCCACTCGCGGGTTTCCTCGGCGACGTAGGTGAAGAAGTTCATCACCATCTCGACGGTGCCGATGAAGTGATCCTTGCGCAGCTTGTCGTTCTGCGTGGCCACACCGGTAGCGCAGTTGTTCAGGTGGCAGATGCGCAGGTATTTGCAGCCCAGGGCCACCATCGGCGCGGTGCCGAAGCCGAAGCTCTCGGCGCCGAGGATGGCTGCCTTGATCACGTCCAGGCCGGTTTTCAGACCACCGTCGGTCTGCACCCGCACCTTGCCGCGCAGGTCGTTGCCGCGCAGGGTCTGGTGGGTTTCGGCCAGGCCCAGCTCCCACGGCGCGCCGGCATAACGAATGGAGGTCAGCGGCGATGCGCCGGTACCGCCGTCGTAACCGGAAATGGTGATCAGGTCGGCATAGGCTTTGGCCACGCCAGCGGCGATGGTGCCGACACCGGCTTCTGCCACCAGTTTGACCGACACCAGCGCCTTCGGGTTGACCTGCTTGAGGTCATAGATCAGCTGCGCCAGGTCTTCGATCGAGTAGATGTCGTGGTGCGGCGGCGGCGAAATCAGGGTCACGCCCGGCACTGCATAGCGCAGCTTGGCGATCAGACCGTTGACCTTGCCGCCCGGCAGCTGGCCGCCCTCGCCGGGCTTGGCGCCCTGGGCCACCTTGATCTGCAGCACTTCGGCGTTGACCAGGTATTCCGGGGTCACGCCAAAGCGGCCGGTGGCCACCTGCTTGATCTTCGAGCTCTTGATGGTGCCGTAGCGAGCCGGGTCTTCGCCGCCCTCGCCGGAGTTGGAGCGACCACCCAGGCGGTTCATCGCCTCGGCCAACGCCTCGTGCGCCTCCGGCGACAGCGCGCCGAGGGAGATACCGGCGGCGTCGAAACGCTTGAAGATCGACTGCAGCGGCTCGACTTCGGCCAGGGAAATCGGCGTGGCGGACTCCTTGACCTTGAGCAGGTCGCGGATCATCGACACCGGACGGGTGTCGACCAGCGTCGAGTATTCCTTGTACTTGGCGTAGTTGCCCTGCTGCACGGCTTCCTGCAGCGTGCGCACCACGTCCGGGTTGTAGGCGTGGTATTCGCCGCCGTAGACGAACTTGAGCAGGCCGCCCTGCTGGATTGACTTGCGGTTGTTCCAGGCCTCCTGGGACAGCAGCTTCTGCTCGCTTTCGATGTCGACGAAACGCGCACCCTGGATGCGGCTGGCCACGCCACGGAAGCACAGCTCGGTGACCTCGTCGGCCAGGCCGACCGCCTCGAACAGTTGCGCACCGCGATAGGACGCGACCGTGGAGATACCCATCTTCGACAGGATCTTCAGCAGGCCCTTGGAGATGCCCTTGCGGTAGTACTTGAACACTTCGTACAGATCGCCCAGCACTTCGCCGGTGCGGATCAGGTCGCCCAGCACCTCGTAGGCCAGGAACGGATACACGGCCGAGGCACCGAAGCCCAGCAGCACGGCATAGTGGTGCGGGTCACGCGCAGTGGCGGTTTCCACCAGGATGTTGCAGTCGCAGCGCAGACCTTTCTCGGTCAGGCGGTGATGCACGGCACCAGTGACCAGCGCAGCATGCGCCGGCAGCTTGCCAGGAGCGATGTGACGGTCGGTCAGTACCAGCAGCACCTTGCCGGCACGCACGGCTTCCTCGGCCTGGTCGGCCATGTTGCGCACGGCAGCTTCCAGACCCAGCGACTCGTCATAGTTCATGTCGATGACATGACGGTCGAAGCCCGGACGATCCAGGTTCATCAGCGCGCGCCATTTGGCCGGCGAGATCACTGGGCTGCTGAGGATCACGCGAGTAGCGTGCTCCGGCGACTCGCTGAAGATGTTGCGCTCGGCGCCCAGGCAGATCTCCAGGGACATGACGATCGCTTCGCGCAGCGGGTCGATCGGCGGGTTGGTGACCTGCGCGAACTGCTGACGGAAGTAATCGTAGGGCGAACGCACGCGCTGGCTGAGCACGGCCATCGGTGTGTCGTCACCCATGGAGCCGACGGCTTCCTGGCCCTGCTCACCGAGCGGACGCAGTACCTGGTCACGCTCTTCGAAGGTGACCTGGAACATCTTCATGTACTGCTTGAGCTGATCCGGGTCGTAGAAGGCCGAACCATGGTCGCGGTCTTCCAGCGTCGCCTTGATGCGCTGAGCATGCTTGCGCAGCCAGAGCTTGTAGGGATGACGCGACTTCAGGCGGCTGTCGATGGACTCGGTGTCCAATACCTGGCCGGTCTCGGTGTCGACAGCGAGGATCTGCCCCGGGCCGACACGCCCCTTGGCGATGACGTCCTCGGGCTGGTAGTCCCAAACGCCGATTTCCGACGCCAGGGTGATGTAGCCGTTCTTGGTGGTGACCCAGCGCGCCGGGCGCAGACCGTTACGGTCGAGCAGGCATACGGCATGGCGACCATCGGTCAGCACCACACCGGCCGGGCCATCCCAGGGCTCCATGTGCATGGAGTTGTATTCGTAGAACGCACGCAGGTCGGCGTCCATGGTCTCGACGTTCTGCCAGGCCGGCGGAATGATCATGCGCAGGCCACGGAACAGGTCGATACCGCCGGTGACCATCAGCTCGAGCATGTTGTCCATGCTCGAGGAGTCGGAGCCGACGCGGTTGACCAGCGGGCCCAGCTCGTCGAGATCAGGGATCAGCTCGTTGGCGAACTTGGTGCGACGAGCCTGCGCCCAGTTGCGGTTGCCGGTGATGGTGTTGATCTCGCCGTTGTGCGCGAGATAACGGAACGGCTGCGCCAGCGGCCACTTCGGCAGGGTGTTGGTAGAGAAACGCTGGTGGAAAACCGCGATGGCGGTCTGCAGGCGCTCGTCACCCAGATCCGGGTAAAACTGCTGCAGGTCCGCCGGCATCATCAGGCCTTTGTAGATGATGGTCTTGTGCGAGAAGCTGCAGATGTAGTGATCACTGTCGTCGGCATTGGCCACCGAGGAACGACGGCGAGCACTGAACAGCTTGATGGCAAATTCCTGGTCGGATAGACCTTCGCCGCCGATGAACACCTGCTCGATCTGCGGCAGACGCTCCAGCGCCAGCCTACCAAGTACGCTGGTGTCGATCGGCACCTTGCGCCAGCCTACCAGTTGCAGGCCGGCAGCCTGAATTTCGCGGTTCATGTTCTCACGCGCAGTCTCGGCCTTGGCCGAATCCTGATTGAAGAACACCATACCCACGGCATATTGCGCAGGCAGTTCGACGCCGAATTGCTCCTGGGCGATGGCGCGCAGGAATTGATCGGGTTTCTGGATCAGCAGGCCACAGCCATCACCGGTCTTGCCGTCGGCGTTAATACCGCCGCGGTGAGTCATGCAGGTGAGGGCCTCAATAGCGGTCTTGAGCAGGTGATGGCTAGCCTCACCTTGCATATGGGCGATCAAGCCGAAGCCGCAGTTATCCTTGAACTCATCAGGACGGTACAAACCTGCTTTCATAGGGGAAACTCTCACCAGGCTGCCTATACATCAGGCAAATTACTTTCTAATTCAGTCACTTAAACCTGAAAAGCGGGCACGGGCCAGCTTTTGCAGAGGCAAAAGGGAGGTCATTGTACATATCCACCCTGAGCGTCACAAATTTTAGTGACGAGGGGGTGAAAATTTATGTCGCAAAAACGAAGGATAAGACCGCAAGGCCGTGCTAAAGACCAGGCGGTCATCTTGGGGACAGAGCGCTTAGCGGCTCATTTCCTGCTGGATGCTCCCCAGCGTGCGCGGCCAGGGTTTACCGGCCTGCAGCTTGGCGGGCAGGGTTTTCACCGCCGCCTGAGCAGCGTCGCGGCTGGAGAAACTCCCATAGGTCAGCACATACAGCGGCTGCCCCTGGTGGACCTTTTTGAAGTAGCGGTATTCGCTGCCACCCTCACGCACCAGCGCCTGAATATTAGCCTCCGAACGCGACCCGACCACCTGCAAGGCGTAGCGGGACGCGGGCTGCCGCGCGTACCAGTTGGTCGCCGCCCCACCTGAGGCCACAGCCGGAGCCGGCGCGGGAGCAGGAGTCGCCGGCTTCGGCGTAACAGACTCAGGCTGCCTGGCAGGTGCAGGTGCAGGTGCAGGTGCAGGTGCAGGTGCAGCAGTGATTGGAGTCGAAGGCGGAGTAACTGTCGAGGGCTCAGGCGACGCTGGCGGCTCAAAGTTATCCAGTTCTTCACCCGCCGCCTCAGCCAGAGGCTGGCGAATAACGGCTTGCGATTCTCCCACAAGCGGCAATGGCAGCGGCTGACTGGCGCCTGCAAATTCAATGGCTGGCGCGCGACTTTCCGCAGCAGGCGCTTGCGCCGGCTCTTCAGCTTCTACAGGCGGCGTGGAGGACTGCAAAGGTAGCGACGTGTTGCTAGCCACCGGCGCCAGCGGGGCAGACTCGCGCCCCTGCATGAACCAGGCAGCGGCAACACCCACCAACACTACGGCCAGCGCCAACAGATGCTTCTTCGGCAGAGCAAAACCACCGCCCACACCACGCCCGGCCGAGCGCTGCGCGAGCATCTGCTCAACCAGCAGTTCACGCGCCTCCTGATTGATTGCCCCAGGCCAACCCTGAGAACGGAGATGGATGTCCTCGATCTGCTCTTCGCTCAACAGATCGATACTCTGACCGGCCCCATCGAGCCGCTGCGCCAGATAGTCTCGCGTCTCTTCTTCGGCGTACGGCTGAAGCTCGATCGCGTGATAACACTCCGCGCCGCCTGCCAGCACCTCCAAGCGCGCCAACAGTTCCTGCTCGGCAAACAGAAAGATGTGCGGGCGTCCCTCGGCATTGCCAGCAGCAAGCTCCAGAACGCATTTCAAGGCAGCGTCATCCAACTGATCGGCATCATCGACGAGTAGATAAACCTCCTGCCCGGTCAGCGCCAGTTGTGCAACCTGCGCCAATACCGAGCGCACGTCGGCCTGAGCGATTGCCAACCCCTGAGCCACTTGACGCAGCAGCGCGTCAGCCGTGGTCGCCCCCTGTGCAACGACAATGCTCTGCACGGCCTGCTTGTTGGTACTGGCAACCAGCGCCTGACGCAGCAAGGTCTTGCCACTTCCCTCAGGGCCGACCACAGCCAGCAACAGCTGACTGTAACGCGCAAGATGATGCAATTGCCCAAGCACCGGCTTGCGCTGCGCCGGGAAGAACTTGAAACCAGGTACTCGTGGCGCAAAGGGGTCGTGACTGAACTGGTAATGCGCCAGGAAAGCTTCGTCAGCATGCAAACTGGTCATGGATCACTCTTCAAGAGTTGGACGACTGAGCCAGCGCTGCGTAATCGCTACGCAGCGTGGCGTCGAGAATTTCACGCGGGTAGTCGGCGGTCACTACAGCCTCACCCAATCGCCTGAGCAACACGAGACGCAGCTGACCATCGAGCACCTTCTTGTCCACTGCCATATGCTCGAGGAACTGCGCAGGCGTCATATCCTGCGGCGGCACCACCGGCAGCCCGGCAGCCTGCAACAGGCGTATGCCTCGGTCTCGATCCGCCGCCGACAGCCAGCCCAGGCGATAGGACATTTCCAGCGCCATCACCGTGCCTGCGGCGACCGCTTCGCCATGCAACCACACGCCGTAGCCCTGCTCGGTCTCGATAGCATGCCCAAAGGTGTGACCGAGATTGAGAGTGGCGCGCACTCCCGACTCACGCTCGTCCGCAGCGACGACACGCGCCTTGGCCGCACAGGATTGCTCGATAGCGTAGGTAAGCGCCTGCTGATCAAGCGCACGCAAGGCCGGCATATTCTGCTCCAGCCATACCAGGAAGGGCTCATCGCAGATCAGGCCATACTTGATGACCTCGGCAAGGCCAGCCGACAATTCGCGAACGGGCAAAGTGTTCAGACTGCTTGTATCGATCAGAACGGCCTTGGGCTGATAGAAGGCACCCACCATGTTCTTGCCCAGTGGATGATTGATGCCAGTCTTGCCGCCCACCGACGAATCGACTTGCGAAAGCAGGGTTGTCGGGACCTGGATGAAATCGACACCTCGCTGATAACAGGCCGCAGCAAAGCCCGCCATATCACCGATCACACCGCCACCAAGTGCCACGACAGTGGTGCGGCGATCATGTCGAGCGCTCAGCAGACCATCGAAGATCAGTTGCAAGGTTTCCCAGTTCTTGAACGCCTCACCATCGGGCAGCACCACGGAGGTGACGCTGTAGCCCTCGAGCACCTGCAGCAGTGTTTGCAGATACAGCGGCGCGACGGTGTCATTGGTCACGATCGCCACCTGCCGACCAGCTATGTGCTGCGCGAGCAGTTCAGGGCGGGACAGCAGCCCCTGACCGATATAAATGGGATAGCTGCGTTCAGCGAGATCGACGTGAAGAGTCTGCATGAGGCCCCCAGGATAAAAAGGCCACTAGGATAGCGCAGTTCGCCCCGCGCTTTAACGGGGCGACAAGGCTTCCAGACGCGACAGAATTTCCTGAACCACCATACGCGGCGGACGCTCGTCCGTCTCGATGATGATATCGGCGACCTCTCGATACAAAGGATCACGCATGGCCATCAGATCCCTGAGCACCTGAGCCGGGTTGGCCGTGCGCAACAACGGACGATTACGGTCACGCGACGTGCGGTCGATCTGCTGCTCCACCGAAGTATGCAGGTAGACGACTCGGCCACCAGCATGCAGCGCCTGGCGATTCTCCGGACGCATAACCGCCCCGCCACCAGTGGCCAGCACAAGGCCGTCCTGCATCGAGAGCTCGGCGATCACAGCCCGCTCCCGCTCACGAAAGCCCTGCTCACCCTCGACATCGAAAATCCAGGGTATATCGGCACCGGTGCGCTGCTCGATCTCCTTGTCGGAGTCTTTGAAAGACAAACGCAGTTCTTTGGCAAGCAAACGCCCGATGGTGCTCTTTCCAGCCCCCATCGGGCCCACGAGGATTACATTCCGCACTTAGGTCATCGGTTCACAGCAATGGCTTGGTTGTTCATGATGCGCGGAGTGAGGAAAACCAGCAACTCGGTCTTGTTGTCCTGCACGATGTCGCGGCGGAATAGGCGACCAAGGTAAGGCAGATCCCCTAGGAAGGGCACCTTTTCGACAGACTTGGTCTGAGTATTCTCGAACACCCCACCGATAACGATCGTTTCGCCGTCAGCCACAAGCACCTTGGCGTTGACCTCGTTCTTGTTGATCGGCGGGACACCATTGACCGAACGCGAGAAGTCTGGCGCATCCTTAGTGACCTTAACTTCCATAATGATGCGGTTATCCGGTGTAATCTGCGGAGTAACTTCTAGCGCCAGGGCAGCCTCTTTGAACGAGGTGCTGGTAGCTCCGCTGGAACTGGCTTCCTGATACGGCACTTCCTGCCCCTTGAGAATCTTGGCTGTTTCCTTATCAGCAGTGACGACCTTGGGCTGCGAAACGATCTCGCCATTACCCGATGCTTCCATGGCCGACAATTGAAGATCCAGAGTTAAGTGGTTAGACATAAAGCCGATCCCAATACCCGAAGTGCTTTCAGCGACACCCAAATCAACAAACGGAGTGGGAGCTACGCCTTCCTCTAGAGTAAAGCGACCAACTGTATCGGTTCCTGGCAAAAAAGCCTGCCCGGTATCAGGATCAAAGGAAGTTGCTCCATCCTTACCGTAACCAGACCAATTACCATTGCCCAGCCAACCACCCCAACGCACACCAAGAGCCTTGTCGTAGTTCACATTGGCCTCAACGATACGGGCCTCGATCATTACCTGGCGCACAGGGATATCAAGCTGAGTAATGATTCTGCGCAGCTCATCCAAGCGTTCCTGAGTTTGGTAGGCGATTATACTGTTGGTGCGGTCATCAACCGTAACTGAGCCTCGGATATCTGCACTACCATCGGCACTGGTGACCGACTGGAATAGCTTGGCCATATCAGTAGCCTTGGCGTAGTTCACTTGAATCAGCTCACGACGCAGCGGGGCGAGCTCGGCAATCTGCTTCTTCGACTCCAGCTCTTGCCGCTCACGAGCAGCGATCTCATCCGCTGGAGCGACCAGCAACACATTACCCACCTGCCGCTTATCGAGCCCCTTGGTCTTCAACACCAGATCCAACGCCTGATCCCAGGGCACGTTCTGCAAACGCAGAGTGATATTGCCAGAGACAGTATCGCTTGCAACCAAGTTCAGATCAGTAAAGTCCGCGATCAGCTGTAGAACAGATCGCACATCGATATCTTGAAAGTTGAGAGATAGCTTCTCGCCGGTATAGGCAAATCGCTCAGCATTACGACGCTCGACATCATCTTGGCTAAGCGGTTTTACACTCAGAGTCAGCTTATTCTCCGTCTGATAAGCCAAGTAATCATACAAACCGACTGGTTCAATCACGATACTGGTTTTTTCTGCGCTACCCGTGGCACTAACGAACTGTACCGGCGTCGCAAAATCCTTCACATCCAGGCGCACACGCAGGGATTCAGGCAGCTCAGTTTTGGCAAAGTCCAGACGAATCTTCCCGCCCTGCTCTTGGATATCAGGGCTCACCGATGCATCGGAAAGGGTAATGACAATATTACCCTCGCCCTGCTCGCCACGTTGGAAGTCGATATTGCTGATTGCTTTCGCCTGCGGCCCATAGGTTTTCTTGGGCGGAACAGCCGCTACCGAAGCAGGCGCCGAGACAGAGGGCCGCGACGCGACGGCAGAAGAATCACCAACCAGAACATACAGATCATTACCCTCAACTCGGGTGCTGTATGGCGCCAGACTGGTGAGATTGACGATCAGGCGGGTACGGTCCTTGGCCTCGACAATGGTAACGCTACGCGCATTGCCGACGCCCAGTTCACGATTCTTGGAGCCGAGCTTGTTCGACACTCCCGGCAGATCCAGAGCGATACGCGCAGGCTGCTCGATGGTATAGCCGCGAGGAGCCGTCACCGGCTCATCGAAGGAAAGCTTCAGCTCAACTCGATCACCAGGCAAACTGGCGACATTCAAATCCTGAAGATTGGCCGCCAATACCGCGGGCGACAGCAGCGCCGCCAGCAGAGCGACGCTAAGACGCGAAAGAGAGCTGTTCATTTTCGTATCCCGTGTGGCAGACAGATTATTTATATTCATTTCTCACCCCGCCCCGTCAGGAGCGCTCCTTCAAGGAAAGGCTGCGTGGTCGCTCAAGCCAGCCACCTTCGCCATCTGGAACAATTTCCATAACATCGATCTTGGAGTCATCGATCACGAGAATCTTGCCGTGGTTACGCCCAAGAAAGTCGCCTACTTTTACACGATGAACACCACCCGCACCGTTAACCAGAGCGAATAACTGGTGATCGTTTCTCAACGTGCCAACCATCTCGAATGTTTCGATGTTGAACCCTTCGAGGAATTGCTTGACACGACTTTCATCAGGCTTGATCTCTGGCGCCCCTTTTTGTCGGGTGACGACATCGATTTTAACCGGGGGCTGAAACGGGCTACGTAAAGACGCAGCACGATAGGTGAAGCTTTCATATGGCTGAAAAGTCGGCAGCGGCTCAATAGCGCCTTTAGGCTTTGCGCGCACTTCATCCATATAGATACGCAAATCGGAAAAATCACCACCGACGCCGCACCCGGCCAGAAGAGAAAACCCCGCCACCAGAACCAAACGAGAGAAACTCATTGTTGAGCCCCCTTATCATTGTAGCGATAGGTCTTGGCCATGATCTGCATGTTCAGGCGACTGGAGCTTTCAGCACTAACGGGTGCCAACTGGAAGTCATGCAAGGTGACGATACGCGGCAGGCTGGCAACACCACTGACGAAGGTCGCAAGGTCGTGATAACCGCCGGTAACTTTGATCTGGATCGGCAATTCGATATAGAACTGCTGAGCCACTTCCGGCAACAGCTTGATCTCTTCAAACTCCAAGCCACTGCCCAAACCGGTACGGGTAATATCTTCCAGCAAACCCGGAACTTCGGTATCGCTTGGCAACTGACGCAAAAGAGCGCCAAAGGATACTTCCATCTCCTGCATCTGCTCCTTGTAGGCCTCAAGGTTCGCCGCTTGAAAGGCTTTGCTGGAGAACTGCTCCTTCAGCGTCACCTCTTCTCGCTGACGCTGCTCCAGCATGCTTTGCAGATCCTTGAGGTGAAAGTTGTAGCCCAACGCCAGAACGACAATAAGCAGTAGCAGTCCAGCAATGAATTTTACCGCACCAGGCCACGACCCGACATTGTTCAAATCAAGGTCATTGATATCAATGCTGCGCAGGCTGTCCAAGGAATCTTTAATACTCATTGTACCGCCTCCGCCTTTTCTTGATCAGGCTGTGTCTGCTGGACCGTCAACTGAAACACATTCGCCTGATCCAAAGCCCCCGCAGTAACAGCTTTGACTTCGGTCAGATTAGGAGCGGTTAACCACTCAGAACCATCCAAGTTACGCATCAGATTCGAGACGCGATTATTCGATTCAGCCGCACCAATAATGGCAATGCTCTTACCCGCCATTTTCACATTGGTGAAATACACACCGTCCGGCAGCGTTCTCACCAACTGGTCGAACACACGACCGATAATTGGCCGGTTACCCTGCAAGTCTTGAATAATCTTCATGCGCTCCAACAATTGCTGGCGACGCGTTCTCAACTCACTGATTTCCTTGATACGCGCATCGAGAACTGCGATCTCCTTCTTGATAAAGTCATTTCGCGCATTCTGGTTGCTGATCGCCGCACTGAGAAATTGATCCCCCAGAAACACCAAACCAGCAGCCACAACGAGGACACCGACAAGGCTTACCAGAAACCGCTGCTTGCGCTCCTCGCGCAGCTGTTCACGCCAGGGAAGTAGGTTAATCCGCGCCATCAGTCGAAACTCCTCATCGCCAGACCACAGGCAATCATCAGTGCCGGCGCATCACTGGCCAGCGCACCGGCGTTGACCTTGCTGCTCAGCGCCATATCGGCAAAGGGATTGGCCACTAGCGTCTGCGTACCGATCTTCTGCTGGATCAGCCGATCGAGATCAGGAATGGACGCGGTACCGCCGGCCAGGAGGATGTAGTCGACATCATTGAATTGCCCGGCGGCGAAGAAGAACTGCAGCGAACGCGAAACCTGCTGAACGACAGCCTCTTTGAACGGTTGCAAAACCTCACTGTCGTAGTCATCTGGAAGACCACCTTGCTTCTTGGCAAGACCAGCTTCCTCGACCGACAGGCCGTAGCGGCGCTGGATCTCCTCGGTCAGTTGCTTGCCGCCGAAAAGCTGCTCGCGGGTGTAGATGGTGCGGCCATTGTGCAGAACACTGAGCGTGGTCATCGTCGCGCCAATATCCACCACCGCGACGGTCAACTCATCGTGACCACCACCCAGCTGCGCCTCCAGCAGGCCGTAAGCGCGTTCGAGGGCATAGGCCTCGACATCGACCACTTTCGCGGTAAGTCCTGCGAGCGCGAGGGCTGCCTCGCGGACCTCCACGTTCTCCTTACGGCATGCAGCCAGCAGCACCTCTACCCGCTCGGGGTTACGCGGCGCCGGCCCCTGCACTTCGAAATCGATGGCGACTTCTTCCAGAGGGTAAGGAATGTATTGATCGGCCTCGATCTTCAGCTGGTTTTCCAAGTCGTCCTCGGAAAGACCCGCTTCCATTTCGATGGTCTTGGTGATGACAGCCGAACCCGCCACAGCAACCGCGGCCGTCTTGACGCCGCTCTTGGCCTTGGCCAATACGCGAGAGAGCGCCTGACCGACCCCCTCCAGCTCGGCGATGTTCTTCTCTACCACTGCGTTAGGCGGAAGCGGCTCGACTGAATAAGCCTCTACCTTGTAGCGGCTTCCCGAGCGACTCAGTTCGAGGAGCTTGACCGAAGTCGAGCTGATATCGATCCCCAGCAGCGTATTCGCTTTCTTAGTGAAGAGCCCTAGCACGACCGTTTTCCTATTGGCATCCGCGACTTACGGACTATTTATGTTTTTCCACATTAAATATCAGTCTTGACAGAAGCGCAAATGGCTCCCCGGGAAAAAAAACGCTTATAATGTGATCAGCTTTTCCCTTTTAGCCTCGGCTCCTGCTTAACTCATTCTTTTACTTGGAATTCCGAACATTTTGATACGCCTGCTGAAGTTCATCTGGTGGTCTTGCGTTGCCGTTTTTTGTGGGCTGTTGCTCAGTTTCAGCGGCGCGTTTCTTTATCTTAGCCCGACCCTTCCTTCCGTCGAGTCGCTGCGCCAGGTACAGCTGCAGATTCCTCTGCGCGTCTACAGCAGCGACGCCAAGCTGATCGCCGAGTTCGGCGAGATGCGCCGCTCGCCCATTCGCTTCGACGAAATCCCCAAGGAATTCATCAGCGCTTTGCTGGCTGCCGAAGACGATAATTTCGCCAATCATTATGGCGTCGATGTGACCAGCCTGATGCGCGCTGCCACGCAATTATTGAAAAGTGGCCAGATTCAGAGCGGTGGCAGCACCATCACCATGCAGGTAGCGAAGAACTTCTTCCTCACCAGCGAGCGCAGTTTCTCGCGCAAGGCCACCGAAATTCTTCTGGCCTTGCAGATTGAGCGCGAGCTGAGCAAGGACGAGATTCTCGAGCTCTACGTCAACAAGATCTACCTCGGCCACCGCGCCTACGGCATCGAAGCTGCCGCACAGGTGTACTACGGCAAATCGATCCGTG
Organism: Pseudomonas sp. GW6; assembly: GCA_048065775.1. GTDB lineage: Bacteria > Pseudomonadota > Gammaproteobacteria > Pseudomonadales > Pseudomonadaceae > Aquipseudomonas. The sequence continues at coordinate 10,551 of JBLUOL010000014.1, read as the reverse complement.
ACCTGAACCTGGCACAGATGGCCATGATCGCCGGCCTACCGAAAGCTCCCTCGCGCTACAACCCGCTGGTCAACCCGACCCGCGCCAAAGAGCGCCGCGACTGGATTCTCGGCCGCCTGTATCGCCTGGGCCGTATCGATCAGGCTAGCTATGAGGAAGCGCTTGCCGAGGTAGTCGATGCGCGTTATCACGTTCCCACACCAGAATTGAGCGCTCCTTATATAGCCGAGATGGCACGTGCGGAAATGGTCGGACGCTATGGCAGCGAGGCTTATACCGAGGGCTTCAATGTCACCACCACCGTGCCTAGTCATTTGCAGGAAGTGGCCAACACCGCCCTGCGTGACGGACTGATCGCCTATGACCAGCGTCACGGCTATCGCGGTCCTGAGAGTCGCCTGCCGGGCATGACCCGCGAAACCTGGCTGGCCGAGCTGGCCAAGTTCCGCAGCATCGGCGGCCTGGAGCCAGCAGTGGTTACCCAGGTCGAGAAAAGCGGCATTCTGGTACTGACCCGTAACGGCGAAGAACAAGCAGTGTCGTGGGACAGCATGAAATGGGCACGTCCTTTCCTCAACACCAACAGCCTCGGACCGCGGCCGCAGCAACCTGGCGATGTCACCCAGGTCGGCGATATCGTTCGCGTGCAGCGCCAGGAGGATGGCAGCCTGCGTTTCACCCAAGTCCCCGCAGCGCAGAGCGCGTTGGTTTCCCTCGACCCATACAGCGGCGCCATTCAGTCACTGGTCGGTGGGTTCTCATTCGATCAGAGCAACTACAACCGGGCCGTGCAGGCCAAGCGCCAGCCGGGCTCGAGCTTCAAGCCCTTCATCTATAGCGCGGCTCTCGATAGCGGCTACACCGCAGCGACGCTGGTCAACGATGCGCCGATCATCCTCTCCGACGACTACCTGTCGCAGAAGTGGCGCCCGAAGAACGACAACAACACCTTCCTCGGCCCGATTCGCATGCGTGAAGCGTTGTACAAGTCGCGCAACCTGGTTTCCATCCGCCTGCTGCAGGACATGGGCATCGACCGTAGCTTGCGCTATATCGAGCGCTTCGGCTTCGCCCCGCAGGATCTGCCGCGCAACCTGTCACTGGCACTCGGCACTGCCAGCCTGACCCCCATGGAAATCGCTGAGGGCTGGGCCGCCTTCGCCAATGGCGGTTACAAGATCGAGCCGTACCTGATCGAACGCATCGATGACCGCAACGGCAAGCCGCTGTTCCGCGCCAACCCGGCCCGCGTGCCAGGCAGCGCACCGACCGAGGAGAACGCCAACCTCACCGTCAACGCAACTGATGAGTTGCCGCTGGAGGAGCCCAAGGTCGCCGAACAGATCATCGACGAGCGCACCGCCTACATCATGACCAGTATGCTGCAGGACGTGATCAAGCGCGGTACCGGCCGACGTGCTCTCGCCCTTGGCCGCAATGACCTGGCAGGCAAGACCGGCACCACCAACGAGTCCAAGGACAGCTGGTTCTCTGGCTACAACGCCGATTACGTAACCACCGTCTGGGCCGGTTTCGACCAGCCGGAGAGCCTGGGCCGCCATGAGTACGGCGGCACTGTCGCGCTGCCGATCTGGATGAACTACATGGGCGCAGTACTCAAGGATCGCCCCAACCATCTGCCCAAAGAACCCAAGGGGCTGCTGACGCTGCGCGTCGACCCGATCAGTGGCCGCGCTGCTGCACCCGGTACGCCGGACGCCTATTTCGAACTGTTCAAGAGCGAAGACTCACCCCCTCCGATGAGCGAGTTCGAACCTGGCATGGGTGTTCCTGGCAGCCCGCTACCGGCCGACGAGATGGCGCCGATCGACTTGTTCTAGGATAAGGCTCAGGCGACAGCAAGCGTCGCCTTGAGGCTAATCACCGAGCAATAAAAAACCCGCCGAAGCGGGTTTTTTATTGCTCGGCCGATCAGCCGTTGAACACTTCATCCACCGATTTCAGCGGATAGTGCTTCGGATAGGGCAGAGTCGCCACACCGGATTCGATGGCAGCCTTGGCCACGGCATCGCAAACCACGGTGATCAGACGCTGGTCCATCGGCTTCGGAATGATGTACTCGCGACCGAACGACAGCTCGATACCGCCGTAGGCGTCGCAGACTTCCTGCGGTACCGGCAGCTTGGCCAGGTCACGCAGCGCCAGGGCGGCGGCGATCTTCATTTCTTCGTTGATGCGAGTAGCGCGCACGTCCAGAGCACCGCGGAAGATGAAGGGGAAACCCAGTACGTTGTTGACCTGGTTCGGGTAGTCGGAACGACCGGTAGCCATGATCACGTCGTTGCGCGTCTCGTGCGCCAGCTCCGGCTTGATTTCCGGGTCCGGGTTGGAGCAGGCGAAGACGATCGGGTTGGCCGCCATGCGCTGGAGATCTTCCGGGCTCAGCAGGTTGGCGCCGGACAGACCGACGAACACATCCGCGCCGTCTAGCGCATCGGACAGAGTGCGACGATCGGTCTCGTGAGCGAACACAGCCTTGTACTGGTTCAGATCATCGCGGCCAGCGTGAATCACGCCCTTGCGATCGATCATGAAGATGTTCTCGACCTTGGCCCCCATGCTCACCAGCAGCTTCATGCAGGAGATGGCGGCAGCACCGGCACCCAGGCAGACGATCTTCGCCTCTTCCAGGGTCTTGCCGGCGATTTCCAGGGCGTTGAGCATGCCGGCAGCGGTGACGATCGCAGTGCCGTGCTGGTCATCGTGGAATACCGGAATGTCGCACTGCTCGATCAGCGCGCGCTCGATCTCGAAGCACTCGGGGGCCTTGATATCTTCCAAGTTGATGCCGCCGAAGGTGATGGAGATGCGCTTGACGGTGTCGATGAAGGCCTGCGGGCTTTCCGAATCGACTTCGATATCGAACACATCGATACCGGCGAAACGCTTGAACAGCACGCCTTTACCTTCCATCACCGGCTTGGAGGCCAGCGGGCCGAGGTTACCCAGGCCGAGGATGGCGGTGCCATCGGAAATAACGGCTACCAGGTTGCCTTTACCGGTGTAACGGTAGGCCAGCTCGGCATCACGAGCGATTTCGCGAACCGGCTCAGCGACACCCGGACTGTAGGCCAGCGACAGGTCGCGGGCAGTAGCAGTGGCTTTGGTCAACTCGACGCTCAGCTTACCGGGGCGGGGCTGGGCGTGATACTCGAGAGCGGCAGTTTTTAGATCTGACATAGTGGCATTTCCGCTTTTGTTGGCTGTTGAACGGGCAGGCGGCCGAGGATACGCAAGTTGTATACACCTGCACAAGACCGTTCGGTCGCGATTGAAGCGCCGCGCTAGCGCAGCGTTTTCAACCACTCGCCAGGCCGCGGCTCACCGCTTGGGTAGAGCCCGTTGAGCAGACGCAACTGCGCCTCGCCATCGACTGGCAGCGGCGAATTCTTGGCCAAAGCGGAGATACTCTGCCCTGCCTTCGCCCTTACCAGGTGCAGGCGCACTGGCTCGGCCAGCTTGCGTTCGGCCGCCTTGAGCGGCCGGTAACTGCGGATAACCTCAAGGAAACGTTGATCCTCGGTTTCCAGCGAGGCACGTCCTTTCACCGCTGCCACGAAAAGGTAAGCGTTGTCGCCGCGATAGATCACCGCAACACGCCGCGCCGATTGGCCCTGCAAAACCGCCGTATAGCCCTGCAGCGCGCCAAGACGCAACTCCTCGCCGGCCACCAGACGCTGGTTGCCGACGCGCTGGCGCAGAAATTCGGCAGGCGACAGACGCTTGTCCGCCGCCTCCAGGGTCATGGCGATGAAAGCCTGTTCATCCGGGGTGTGACCGATCAGCACATCGGGGCGATTGACCAACTGCCAGCCCTGCGGGTAGGTCAGAGTGAAGTCCAGCTCGCCGTGATAGAAATTGCGCCCACGGCGAATACCGCTGGCGGCCGAATCGCCGAGCACCAGGCCGTCGAGCATCTGCAGGAAATTGTCGCGGCCCACTTCCTGATTGCCGCCCACCAGCGCACGCGCAGGACCGATCACCTCCTGCAGACGACGATCATTGTCCGGATGGGTATCGAACAAACCGTGGTAGCCACCCGCCGCGGGTGCTTCGCCCCGCTTGGCTGCCTGCTCGCGGGCGAAATCCTCCTGCGCCTTGAGTACCTTGACCACTTCGATCATCGCTTGCGGATCGTAGCCACCACGCGCCAGGTATTGCGCGCCCAGACCATCGGCCTCCAACTCCATGTCGCGCCCGTAGCCGCGCACGAACGCATTACCCATGGCACTGGTCAGATCCCCTACCGCCCCGACACCGGTACCGATGGCCGCAGCCTGCCCAAGCAAGCCCCAGGCCGTGGACTGACTTTGCTGGCGCACACTATGGCGGGCCGTGACGTGACCCACTTCGTGACCCAGTACAGCAGCCAGCTCCGCCTCGGAATTCAGATAAGCGAGCAGGCCACGATGGATATAGATGTAGCCACCCGGCAGGGCGAAGGCGTTGATATCCGGACTGTCCACCAGGGTGAAAACGTAGTTGAGCTGATTGCGATGGCTGCTGCGTGCTACCCGCTCGCCGACGCGCTGAATATAAGCCTGCAGTTTGGCGTCCTCATAGCGCGGGTATTGCTTGAGGATTTCCTGGTTGTAGCGCGCCCCGAGCTCCAGCTCCTGGCGCTCACTCATCATCACGAAGTCGTTGCGACCCGTGGCAGGATTGACCGCGCAACCTGCCAGCCAGCTGCAGATCAGGCACAACATCAATGCACGCATCATGGCAACACCTCCAGCATCGCCGAATGAGTAAGCGGCAGCATCCAGCGCGCCTGCCCGGATTTCAAGCCACCGCGACTCTGGCGATCGATGACCCAACCACGCGCCTCCACCCGTCGCCCCTTAAGCGCCTGCAACGCGCGCACGTCGAACTCGCCGAGCAGCTCTGGCGCCACGCGCAATACCCGACCACCATCGAGATCGAGCCAGAGGCCACCGCGATTGCGTTGCACGCCTGCAACCCGCCCGCCGAGCAAGGCGAAGCCGCCACTCTTTAGTTGGCCAGCCGTCTTCACTTGCTCGGTGCGCCACACACCCAGATGCTGACGCCGTGCCTGGCGCTCCGCCTGTGCCTGACAACTCACGAGTGCGCTATTGGGCGCCACGGCGACCATGAACCCAAGGCCTTCAACCAGCAACTGCGCTTCCAGATTACGCCCCTGGCGGTCGTAAAGGTGGGCCAGGGTACGACCGTAACGATCCTTGCGCTGATCACCGTAGAGCAGGCCGACACGCCCATCGCTGGCATCGACCAGTGCCTGCAGGCGGCGCTTGGACTGCACGGCGAAGGGCTCCTCACTACGGCCCTTGCGCCCCAGCTCAGGCGCGTTGATGCCGATCAGGCGAATGCTGCGCCCATCGGCCAGGCGCACGGTGTCGCCATCGACCACCTGACGCACCGCAACCTGAGCCAGATCTGCGCGTAACGGACAGAAGGCCTGAGCCAGATCGACGCAAAGCAGAGAAACGAAAAAGGCGCCCACCAGGGACGCCTTTTTCAGTATCACGGAGTGGCGCATGCCAGATTCCGTTTTCGTTCGGTCGCTTACTTGGCGCCGAATACGCCGAAGCGCTGCTTGAAGCGATCGATACGGCCGCCGGTGTCCAGCACTTTCTGCTTACCGGTGTAGAACGGGTGGCACTCGGAGCAAACGTCGAGGCTCAGGTTCTTGCCCAGGGTGGAGCGGGTCTTGATCACGTTACCGCAGGAGCAGGTAGCGTCGATTTCGACGTAGTTCGGATGGATATCGGCTTTCATCGTGCTTTCCTCGGGGTAGTCGTGCCGCCACCCGACCAATGTCAGGCACCGCACAGAAATAGGCCGCGCATCTTACCAGAGACGCACACCGATGCAAGCCACGCAAGGCGCCGGTCGTCGCGTGTTAAGATCGCCGGCCTGTCAATGGAGCTTCTGGCTTGCCCAACCTGATCCTGCGCCTCGCCCTGCCCTCGCCGCTGCGCCGCCTGTTCGACTACCTCGCCCCCGCCGGCGTGTCGCGCAGCGCCTTGCAGCCAGGCGCACGCCTGCGCGTGCCCTTCGGCCGGCGCGAGATGATCGGCGTGCTGGTGGAAGTCGACAGCCAGAGCGACGTCCCGACGGACAAGCTCAAGCCCGCCCTGGAATTGCTCGACGCCCGCCCACCGCTGCCGGCGTCGCTGTTCAAGCTGTGCCTGTGGACGGCGCAGTACTACCAGCACAGCCTCGGCGACACCCTGAGCTGGGCCTTGCCCGTGTTGCTACGCCAGGGCGAGCCGGCCGAAACCCGCCAGGAGCGTTACTGGCTGGCCAACAAAGGCGCCAGCGTCGACGACCCACGCCTGGCCCGCGCGCCACGCCAGCGCGACGCGCTCAAGGCACTGGCGCAACATCCGCATGGTGTCGCCCACAGCCTGCTCAGCCAACTGCAACTCAACCGCGACAGCCTGCAATTGCTGCATGAGAAGGGACTTGTCCGGGTCGAGGTGCGCCGCACCCAGCCGCATGCCAAGCCGGCGCACTGGCTGGCGCAACCGGAACTGCCGCTGAACGCCGAGCAGCGCGCTGCGGTGAATGCCGTGGCGTCAGGCTGGGACCAGTTCAATGCCTTTCTACTGGCGGGCGTCACCGGCAGCGGCAAAACCGAGGTGTACCTGCAACTGATCCACCAATGCCTGGAGGCCGGCAAGCAGGCGCTGGTGCTGATCCCCGAGATCAACCTCGGGCCGCAGACCTTCGACCGTTTCGCCCGCCGCTTCAATGCACGTATCGCCCTGCTGCATTCGGCGGTCAACGACCGCGAGCGCCTCGACGCCTGGTTGGCGGCACGCGATGGCGAGGCCGACATCATCATCGGCACGCGCTCTGCGCTGTTCACGCCGATGAAGAACCCGGGGCTGATCATCGTCGACGAAGAACACGACGCCTCCTATAAACAGCAGGAAGGTCTGCGCTACCACGCCCGCGACCTGGCGCTGGTGCGCGCCCGCCAGGAAGACGTGCCCATCGTCCTCGGCTCGGCCACACCCTCGCTGGAAAGCCTGCACAACGCCTACACCGGCCGCTACGCCCTGCTCAAGCTGACACAGCGCGCCGGCGGCGCCAGCCAGCCGCGCTTCCTGCGCCTGGATGTGAAGAGCCGGCCACTGGACTCGGGCATCTCCGGGCCGATGCAGCAGGCCATCGCCCAGACCCTCGCCGCCGGCCAGCAGGTGCTGGTGTTTCTCAACCGCCGCGGCTTCGCCCCGACCCTGCTCTGCCACGACTGCGGCTGGCTGTCCGAATGCCCACGCTGCGACGCACGCATGACCGTGCACCAGCGCTACCAGGAACTGCGCTGCCATCACTGCGGCCACGTCGAGAAGCAGCCGAGCAACTGTCCAAAATGCCAGCACGTCGACCTGCGCCCGGTCGGCGCCGGCACCGAACGCGCCGAAGAGCGCCTGGCGCTGCTGTTTCCCGACTACCCGGTGCTGCGCGTCGACCGCGACAGCACCTCGCGCAAGGGCGCCATGGATCGCCTGTTCGCCACCATCAACAAGGGCGAGCCGTGCATCCTGGTCGGCACGCAGATGCTCGCCAAGGGTCACCACTTCCCGCGGGTGACGCTGGTGTCGATCCTCGACGCCGACGGCGGCCTGTTCTCCGCCGACTTTCGCGCCAGCGAGCGCATGGCGCAGCTGATCGTGCAGGTTGCCGGTCGCGCTGGCCGCGCCGAGGAACCGGGCAAGGTGATCATCCAGAGCCACCTGGCCGACCATCCGCTGCTGGTGCAACTGACCGAGCAAGGCTACTTCGCCTTCGCCGAACAGGCGCTGAGCGAACGCCGCAGTGCCGGTCTGCCACCGTTCTGCCACTTGGCGTTGCTGCGCGCCGAAGCGCACAAGCCAGGCCAGGCCGAGAGTTTTCTCGATGAGGCCTGCAGCGAGGCCGAACATTTGCTGGGCGAACTGGGTCTGACCGGCATCGAACTGCTCGGACCGGTGCCCGCACCGATGGAACGCCGCGCCGGGCGCTTCCGCGCGCAACTGCTGCTGCAGGGCAATGCCCGTGCGCCACTGCACCGGCTGCTCAACCGCTGGTTGCATGCACTGGAACAGATGCCCAGCGGCCGTGCGGTACGCTGGTCGCTGGATGTCGATCCGATCGACCTTTTCTGAACCGCATGCCGGCTTTATGTAGAAACGAGCGGCGCTAGCGAACTCCGGCAGTCCGTAGGGTGGGCCGGGCGGCGTCCCGCTTCAGCCCACCAACAGCGGTTAGCGTTGGTGGGCTGAAGCCCACCCTACCCACTACCCACGGAAACGCGGCACGCTTTTCCTTGCCGCTTGTGGCTTGCAGCTTGCTGCTGCTCTTATAATGCGCAGTTTTCGATCAAAGCCCCAAGGCAACCCGAGCCGAACATGAAAGACAGCATTCGCCACCTGATCCAGCAAGCCCTCGACCGCCTGACCGCCGAAGGCGTGCTGCCTGCGGGCCTGACGCCGGCCATCCAGGTGGAGAACACCAAGGACAAGAGCCACGGCGACTTCGCCAGCAACATCGCCATGATGCTGGCCAAACCCGCCGGCATGAAGCCGCGCGGCCTGGCCGAGAAGCTGATCGCTGCCCTGCCAGCCGACGAGCAGATCACCAAGGTGGAAATCGCCGGCCCCGGCTTCCTCAATTTCTTCCAGAACAGCGATGCCCTGGCTCAACGTCTGGAAGCTGCGCTGGCTGACGCCAAGCTCGGCGTACGCAAGAACGCCCCGGCGCAACGCGTGGTGGTCGACCTGTCGGCGCCCAACCTGGCCAAGGAAATGCACGTCGGCCACCTGCGCTCGACCATCATCGGCGACGGCGTGGCGCGCGTACTGGAGTTCCTCGGCGACACGGTGATCCGCCAGAACCATGTCGGCGATTGGGGCACCCAGTTCGGCATGCTGCTGGCCTACATGCAGGAAAACCCGGCCGCCGCCGAAAGCGAGCTGGCTGACCTGGAAGGTTTCTACCGCGCCGCGAAGAAGCGCTTCGACGAATCCCCTGAGTTCGCCGACCGTGCCCGTGAGCTGGTGGTGCAGCTGCAAGCCGGCGACGCCGAGTGCCTGCGCCTGTGGCACCGTTTCAACGACATTTCCCTGTCGCACTGCCAGGCGCTGTATGACCGTCTCGGCGTCAAGCTCTCCATGGCCGACGTCAGGGGCGAGAGCGCCTACAACGACGACCTGCCGCAGGTGGTCGCCGATCTCGCCGCCAAAGGCCTGCTGACCGAAGACAACGGCGCCCAGTGCGTGTTCATGGACGAGTTCAAGAACGCCGAAGGCAACCCGCTGCCGCTGATCGTGCAGAAGGCTGGCGGCGGCTACCTGTACGCCACCACCGACCTGGCTGCCACTCGCTACCGCGCCGGCACGCTCAAGGCCGACCGCGTGCTGTACTTCGTCGACCAGCGCCAGGCCCTGCACTTCCAGATGGTCTTCGCCTGCGCGCGCCTGGCCGGCTTCGTACCCGCCAGCATGGACCTGGAACACATGGGCTTCGGCACCATGAACGGCCCGGACGGCCGCCCGTTCAAGACCCGCGACGGCGGCACCGTGAAGCTGGTGCAACTGCTCGACGAGGCCGAGCAGCGCGCCTACAGCCTGGTCAAGGACAAGAACCCGGACCTGGCCGAAGACGAACTGCGTCAGATCGCCCGCGTGGTTGGCATCGCTTCGGTGAAGTACGCCGACCTGTCCAAGCATCGCACCAGCGACTACAGCTTCAACTTCGACCTGATGCTGAGCTTCGAGGGCAATACCGCACCCTACCTGCTGTACGCCTACACCCGCGTGGCCGGGGTGTTCCGCAAGCTGGGCAAGGGCGTGGACGAGATCGGCGGGCAGATCACCCTGGTCGCCGAGCAGGAGCAAGCACTGGCCGCCAAGCTGGCACAATTCAATGAGCTGCTCGGCAACGTCGCCAACAAGGGCACGCCGCACATCCTTTGTGCCTACCTGTATGACCTCGCCGGCCTGTTCTCCAGCTTCTATGAGAACTGCCCGATCCTCAGCGCCGAGGACGAGGCCACACGTGACAGCCGCCTGCGCCTGGCAGCCCTTACCGGCCGCACCCTCAAGCAGGGCCTGGAGCTGCTCGGCCTGGAAACTCTGGAGCGGATGTAAATGGCAGCGCGCAAGAAGCCGGCGCCGAAACGCGGCGCCAGTCGCTATCAGGCCCCGGCGAAGAAGCCGGTACCGGGCTGGATCTGGCTGGCCTGTGGCCTGGTGGTCGGCGGTTTCTTCATGTTCCTGTTCAGCCTCGAACCGGGCCGTGACGAGATCAAGCGCGACAAGGGCGAACAGGTGCGCAGCACCAAGCCCGAGCCGAAACCGACGCAACCCGAGCCGGCCAGGCCCAAGTACGACTTCTACACTCTGCTGCCGGAGTCGGAAGTGATCCTGCCGCAGGCCCTGGAAGAAACGCCACCACCCGTACCCGAGCAGAAACCGGTCACCCCGGAAGAAGCCGCGAAGATCGACACCGCTCGCGCCGAAGCCGCGCTCAGCGGCCAGGTGCCGCCGCCCGCGCCGCCGG